>JBGASK010000030.1:0-26479 GCA_044229785.1 Ahniellaceae bacterium | reverse complement strand
GCAACGGCTGTTCGAAGCCCACGGCATCGCCACGGTGATCGCCGATCCATCGCGGTTCGCGCTGGTCGACGGACGCCTCGAATGCGATGGCGCGGTCGTCGACCTCGTCTACAACCGCCTCACCGATTTCTATTTCGAAGCGCCCGAACACGCCGCGCTGCGCAGCGCCTGCGAGCGCGACGCCGCCGTGTTCACGCCGCATCCGCGCGCGCACGCGTTGTACGCGAACAAGCACAACCTCGCCCTGCTGACCGACGCCGAGCGCCTGCGCGGCTGGGGCATCGACGACACGACCATCGACACCCTGATCGCCGGCATCCCGCGCACGATCCGTGTGCGCGCCGAAGACGCGGAGACGCTCTGGGCCGAACGCAGGCACTGGTTCTTCAAGCCGGCCGGCGGCTTCGGCAGTCGCGGGGCCTACCGCGGCGACAAGCTGACGAAGAAGGTGTTCGCCGAGATCCTCGCATCCGACTACGTCGCGCAGGCCATCGCGCTGCCGGGCGAACGTCACATCGACGCCGAACATCCGCTCAAGATCGACCTGCGCAACTACGTCTACGACGGCCAGGTGCAATTGATTGCCGCCCGTCTCTATCAGGGCCAGACCACCAACTTCCGAACCCCCGGCGGCGGCTTCGCGCCGGTTTATCACCCGCCGCAGATGATCTCCTCAACCAGGTCCGGCTCAAGAACGTAGGTCGGCTCAAGCGCAGCGGAGCCGACATCCCTCAAGAACGTAGGTCGGCTCAAGCGCAGCGGAGCCGACATCCCGAATTCACCGCAGCGTCGGATCCGCCGCTGCGCGGCTTGATCCGACCTACATTGCCGACCGCGGTGCCGGTGTTCGGTCATGCCTGCGCCATCTGCAGCAAATCCCACTTCATGCCGTAGAGGTCTTCGAAGACGGCGACGGTGCCGTAGTCCTCGTGGCGCGGGGATTCGAGGAAGCGGACGCCGTTCGCCAGCATGCGGGCGTGGTCGCTGGCGAAGTCGTCGGTGTAGAGGAACCAGGCGACACGGCCGCCGCCTTGTCGGCCGATGGCGGCTTCCTGTTCCGGCGTCGCGGCGTGCGCCAGCAGCAACTCGGTGCCGCCGCCACCGCGCGGCGCAACGCGGACCCAGCGTTTGCCGGGGCCGCGCGGGGTGTCTTCGAGCAGATCGAAGCCGAGCACGTCGACGAACCAGCGGATGGCTTCGTCATAGTCGCGCACCAGGTACGCGACATGGGCGATGCGCGTCAGCACGGCATCGCCCCGGAGGAGATCAAGCGCGCACGCGCTTCGGGAAGCCGACCATGCGCCGCAGGTCTTCGTCCCACAGCTTGAGCTGGGCGCACTTCAGGCTGGTCCACAGCGTCAGCCGCGGCGACAGCTGCAGCAACGGACTCGATTCGAAGGCCTCGCGCAGGCGATAGTTCGGAATGCGGCTGGCGAGGTGATGGATGTGGTGGTAGCCGATGTTGCCGGTGAACCAGTGCATCACCCGCGGCAGGTCGAAGTAGGACGACCCGCGGATCGCGGCCTCGGTCGAATCCCATTCTTCCTTGCGCGCCCAGTAGCTGGTCTCGAAGTTGTGCTGCACATAGAACAGCCACACGCCGGCCGCACCGGCGATCAGCACGACCGGCAGATGCACCAGCAGCACCGTGTGCCAGCCGATCAGGTAACCGAGCGTGCCGCCGCAGGCGAGCAGCAGCGCATTGTTCACCCACACGCTGGCCCATTCCTTCTTCCACGAGAACGGCATGTCGAACGGGAAACGATGCTTGATCACGAACTGGTAGGCCGGGCCGATCACCAACAGCACGAACGTGCTGCGGTAGAAGCGATAACCGAAGCGCTTGTACCAGGGCAGCGCGATGTATTCGGCGACTGTCAGCGTCTCCATGTCGCCGACGCCGCGACGGTCGAGATTGCCCGAGCTGCCGTGATGGATGTTGTGGGTCTTGCGCCAGTAGCCGTAAGGGAACAGCGTGATCAGGCCAAGCACGCCGCCGACGATGTTGTTCGCCTTCTCCGACTTGAAGAACGAACCGTGGCCGCAGTCGTGCTGCACGATGAACATGCGCACGTAAAGCCCCGCGGTCGGGATGGCCAGCAGCAGCACCCAGCCGTAGTTCCAGTCGTGGGTGACGCCATAGGCCATCAATGCCCACAGCGCGACGAACAAGGGCAGCGTGTTCAGCAGCTGCCAGAGCGCGCGGCCGAAATGCGGCTTGGCGTATTCGGCGCAAAGCGCGCGCAGCTGTGCGGCGCTGGTCGGAAGGTTCGGCAATTCGGGCACGGTGAATCTCCAGTGAAGGCGGACATTGTCCGGGTCGGGGCCGGGGCGCGCAAATTCAATCGTTCGCTTGCACGATCTTTCACGGCAAATGTGACGAACCGTGGTCAGCGCGCCAGCACCGCCATGACCTCGGGCGGACAGGCGTATTTCGCCTGGTCCAGCAGGCGCGTGCCGTCGTGCGTGGTCACGTCCGCGTTCGCGCCAAGGCCGACCAGATACTTGACGATGGCCTCGAGTCCGCCCGCCGCCTGCGGGATGCCGCAGTAGTTCACCGCAACGACGATCGGCACCGGCGGCGTGCCCTGCATCTGCGGATACCGCACCGGCTGCATCACGTTGCCCGAGTTCACGAGTTTCTTGACGGTCGCGACATCGCCCTTCGCGATCGCCGCATACAACGATGCGCCGTCGGCGCCCTTGCCATTCGATTTCCCGACGGCCATCGCGGCTGCCGGCGCGGCCGTCGACACGCCAGGGTTCGCAGCGCGCGCATCGCGTTCGCGCCAGGCCGGCTCGATGCGCGCGAGCGCCGCCTCGGCGGCCTGCACGACCCGCGCATCGGCATGACCGCGTTCGGCGCGCACGGCCGCTGCCGCGGGTGCGGCTCTGGCCCACATCGATTCGAGGCTGCCGAGGAAGACCACCTTGGCGTCGACATAGGTGTTCGACGCCAGCCAGCCGGCGACCAGGCGCGCGCGTTCGGCGTCGTCGGCGACGATATAGCTGCTGTCGTTGCGGCAGGCCTTGAAGTAGTCGTCGACATCATGCGTCTTCAGGATCGGCGAACACACCGTTTCCCAATGCTTGCGCGCCTGCGTCTGCACGGCCTTCAGCCCGTCGCGATCGGAGGTGTCGGCCGCGTCGGCCAGAATCTCGATGGCGCGCACGCGATGGGTGGCGTCGGCGGCGCCGTCGTTGGCGAGCGCAGCGAGTTCAGGCAATCCGCTCGGACTGCGCCCCGCCGCGTCGGACAGCGCAGACAACGCCACGCCACGCATCTCGCGATCGGCGAGCAGCACTGCCGCTTTCGGTGCCCAGCGCGCTAGCGACGTCGCATCGCGCTGGTCGCCGAGCAGGTCCCAGGCGCGTTCGCGCGTCTCCGGATAGCCGTTCTCGGCGTAACGCAACAGCGTGTCGGTCCAGCCCTCCGGCTTCGGGTCGAAACTCGCGAGCATCTTCAGCAGAAAGGGTGTGGCCGGCGGCGTGACGTCGAGCGCATGCTGCAGGGGCGCGACCAGGCCACGGTCCCCGGTCGCGACCAGTTTCGCCAGCGCCTTTTCGCCCAGTTCGACATTATCGTCGGAACCGCCGCGCGCTTCGGCTTCGACGGCGTCGAGGTAGTAGTCGAGCAGGTAGGGCAGCAAGGGCGGCGCCGGATCGATGCCGACCAGGCCGCGTGCCGCCAGAAACCCGACATAGCCGCGCACCCCGCCCGACAGCGCACGCCGCCGTGCCGCGGCCAGTTCGGCTTCCGGCACATCCATCGCCGCCAGCGCGCCGGCCGCATTCATCGCCACCGCGGCATCGGCATCGTCGAGCGCCGCACGCAGCGCCGGCTTCGTCGACGCAAAGGCTTCCGGCTTGCGCGAGGCCTGCTCCCAGGCCTGTTCGGCTGCCGCCAGACGGACCACCGGATCGGGATTCGGCAGATGCTTCGCCAGCACCGGCGCGGTCTGTGTCGCGAACTCCGGCCCGAGCCGCCCCACGGCCTCGATCTGCTTCAGTGGCGTGCCGCGCTCCAGATCGCGCAGTGCTTCCTTGTTCTGCTTCGCCCAGAACCTGTCGGCGAAGTCTTCGGCCGACGCCCATGGCGCCGCCATGCAGAGAACGACCACGAACAGCGAACGGACCAGCATGCGCGGACTCCGGCGGCGGCGATTCGAGGGCTCAACGATAGCGCAGGCTCAGCGCGACGGTGATTCCGCCAGCATCTTCACGAACTCCGTCGCGAAACGATGCGCGTCGCCGGGCCAGCGCGCCGACAGCCAGTTGCCGTCGCGCACGATGAAGCCGGGCGACAGGTCGTTCGCGGCGTCGCGGCGCAGACTGCGCGGACCGGGATCGAATTGCGAGACGTGATCGAGCGCGTCGGTGACCTCGTCTTCGACGGTTTTCGTGTAGGTGCGGTAGTAGTCGCCGAGCCAGACGCAGGTCAGCATCCACGCCGGCAGTTCCATCGACTTCGGCAGCGCCGTGGTGCGACGCCGATGCAGCAGGGATTCGCCATCCGGCCCAAGCGCCCGCGTCGCCACCAGCACGCCATGGCAGATCGCCGCCACGGGCTTTCCGGCCACCAGCATCTCGGCGGTCTTCTGCTGCAGATCGACCGATTCGATGTAAGGCCGCACGCGCGGGGCGTGACCGCCCGGCAGCAGCAGGCCGTCGAAGGGCCGGACCAGCGCGGTCTTCCAGTCGATCGGATTGCGGAATTCCGGGCTTTGCGACATCGCCGTGTACGCCGCGCGACCATCCTGATTCGCCATCAGCAGGCGCTTGAACGGACCGAAGCCCTGGCCGGTGATCAGGCGTGCATCGCACTCGGCCGGCAACCCGTCCTGGGTCGCGAACACGACCTCGTGCCCGGCGCCGCGCAGGTATTTCCACGGCACGGCCGCTTCGGTCGGATCGAAATCGTGGTTCGGAATGGCGATCAGGACACGGGCCATCGTCGCGCCTCGGGGATGGATGCGACGATGCTATCGGAAGCGCCGGCGCGACTCAGCCCGAAGGAGCGGCCGCCGCGTCCGCCGCCGAGGTCGCAGCCGGCGCAGCGCCGCGCACGTAGACGATGCGCTTGCTGCCGCCGTCGCAGCTGCCGACGATCTTGCCTTCGGCGCCGGCCTCGTCCGCGGCATCGATGGTGCTCAAGGTGTAGGCAGGCACGCCATTAGCCTTGATCCTGGCGTCGATCTCGGTCTGCAGTTCCTCGCAGGACTTGCGGGCCGACGCCGGCAGCGCGACCGCGAACAGGGTGGCAACAAACAGCGGGCGGACGATCTTCATGGCATGTCTCTCGACGGGTTTCGGAGGTCGCAGTGTCGCCCCCGCCGAAGCCGCGGCGATGGCCGATTCGGGCGTTTTCGCGGCCGCGACACAGACTGGAACTTGTGCATCCTGCTCGCGCTTCGCGAAGATCGGCGTTCGTTCCGGAGTGTCCCCATGCATCTGCTGCATCGTGCCCTGCTGTCGCTCTCGCTGATCCTGACCAGCCTGGCCGTCTTCGCTCGGGAGGCGGCTCCGCTCGACCTGTCGAACAAGTGGCGCATCCAGATCAGCGAAGGCGCGAAGTCGGATGGGGAACTGCGTTTCCTGATTTCGCCCAAGGACGGCACGCCGCTGGAGGTCGCCGTCGAGATCAAGGACGGCCGCTGGGAAAACGGCATCGCCAAGGACATCCGCGACCGCCTGCGTCAGGCCCTGGATGCCAAGGCCTTCCATGTCGAAGTCGACGACGGCGAGGACGTGCTGGTGCAGAAACGCGGCAAGGCGCCGCGCTTCGAATTGCGCCTGCTCGAGTCGACGGTCAAGGCGACCCGCATCGGCATCGACAAGCAATAGGCTCAGCGGTTCTCGAGCTTCTCGAGCGCGGCCTTGGCCGACGCCAGGTTCGGGTCGAGCGACAGCGCCTTGCGGTAGTGCATGCGCGCGGCCTCGGGGTCGCCATTCAGCAGGCAGGCCTCGCCGAGGCTGTCCCAGGCATTCGCCGAATTCGGATACAAGGCCGCCGTCAACGCCAGCACCTGCTTCGCGGCCGGATAACGCTTCTGCCCGATCAGACGGTAACCCTGCGTATTCAGATACGGCTCGGAACCGACGATGTCGCCGGCATCGGCGAGCTTGCGGTAATCGGCAACGACACTGGCGTCGTCCGCGTAGAGGCGCTCGCGCAGCGAACGCGCATCGTCCGCGAATCGCGGATGGGATTCGCGCCGGCCATCGGGGTAGACGAAGGACAATTGCCCGACACCCGCGGCATCGCGGCCGAGTTCGACGGTCAATCCGGTGCCAACGGCCACGAAGCGGCCCGCGCCGACCGGCGTGAGGAACAGCTGCTCCTCGCCGCCGTATTCGAACGACACCTCGTCGCCAGCTGCCTTGAGCAGCATGAATTGTTCGGCGTTGTACGGAAAACGCGCAGGCAGCATCTTCCGTTCGATCTCGCTGATCGGCACGCGCTTCTCGGTGCGATATCCGGGCCAGCCGAACTCGAATGCGACCGCGCGCCGCAGTTCGTTCATCAGTTGCGGTTGGTTCGCATTGATCATGATGACGGCGCCGTCGCCGTCGCGATTCGCGAGCAGATGCGAACTGAAGCCCTCGTTCCAGCCGTCGTGGCCGAAATAGGCGGCGCCGTTTTCGTGCACGATGCCGAAGCCGAGCGCGTAATGGTCCGGCCCCGGATCGCGCAGCATGCGTTCGGCGGCGGCGCGACCGAGCAGGCGACTGTCGCCGCGCGCCGCCTTCTGCACCTCGATGGCGAAGCGGGCCAGATCCTCGGGCGTGGTCCACAAACCCGCCGCGGCCGATTCCGGATGCACCTTGCGCTTGCCGACGACATCCTTGCCGTCCGGCGTGACGCCCGCGGCCGCATGCTTCATGCGCCGCGCCGGCAACGGATAGTCGAAGCTGCTGTCGCGCATGCCGATGGGCTTCAAGACCTCGCGACGCATCAGTTCCGGAAACGCGCGACCGGCAACATCGCTCATCAACGTCTGCACGATCGTGTAACCGCCGCCGGAGTAGCGAAAGCCGAGTCCGGGCGCCTGCTCGACACGCACCGCCGGGCTGTTCGCCGGCGGCTGTCCATCGAGGATCTGCACGATGCTGGGCAGCGGCAGCCCGGTGTCGTAACCGAGAAAGCCATGCACGCCGAGCCCGCCGGTGTGGCTGAGCAGATGCGCCAGCGTGATCGGCTGGGTGCGTGTCGCATCCGTCTCGGGAATCTTCCACGACTTGAGCGTCGCATTGACGGGTGCATCGAGACGCAGCTGGCCGCGCTCGACCATGCGCATCGCGCCGAACGCCGAGACCGCCTTGCTGATCGACGCGGCCTGCATCGGCGTGTCGGTGCGCATCGGCGCACCGGTCTGACGGTCGGCGAGGCCGTAGGCGCGGGTCGCGACGATGCGGCCGTCGTCGATGATGGCGATCGAGACGCCGGGCACGCCGTAATGCGCCATGCGCTCGGCCAGCGTCCAGCGCTCGCCGCCTTCGAGGCTGACGGGCGGACGCAGGTCGCGTTCGATGCGCGCGAGTCGCGCATTCGTCGTCGACTCGTCGGCACACGCGCTTGCTGCGCACAACACGGCGATCAATCCCAGGCTTCGATGCATGACGCGGTCCTTGTCGGCGAACGGATCGGCCGATCATCACAGTGCCGATGCACGCGCGCCACTGCCGGAACGCCCGGCTGGCCGCCGTCGGCGCAAGCGCGTATCGTCCGCGCGTCCCGTCTGCCGGAGTCCACGATGCGCACTGTCCTTCGCGTTCTGCTGGCGGCCTGGCCGCTCCTGCTCGCGGGCTGCGGTCAACCCAGCGGCATGCTCGACTGCTCCGGACACGGCACGGCGCGCGGCAGTCATGAAGAGATCAACAGCGGCCAGCTCGAATTCAAGCACGCGGTCGCGTTCGCGCTGGGCAGCGGCTACACGGTGATCTTCACCGACGACGCGACACTGGCCGAATTGATGCGCGCGAGTCCCTCGCCCGAGTACGAAGCCGCCCTGGCTGCAGCAATGTTCGACCGCCTGCTGGTCGGTTTCCGCTTCGACGCGCAGGGCCAGTTGCTCGAACACCTGACGCTCGGCAACAGCACGTCTTCGGGCACCGACGGCAGCGACCGCGGCGCCATGACCGCGGACACCGACGGCTGCGCGCGCGGCGACGTGCGCCGCAAGTACCACGGCAACGCCTATTTCGCGGTGCCGCTGGCGCATCCGGAAAAACGCGGTGCCGCGCTCGCCGTCGAGTACGGCGATGCAACGAATGCCGCGATGCCGGCCTCGCCCGACGACGACATGCTCGCGCGCTGGCGCGCCGCATACGCCCGCCTGACCGACCTGCATCCGGTGACCGCCGTGCAGGCACTCGGCTTCAGCGCACCGGCCGCCGCCGTGCTCGCGGCCGACCCGCGCACCGCCGCCGTGCTCGAACGCGTGCGCACGCAATGCGCCAACCCGGCGCGGGCCACGCTCAACGAATACGGCGAAGTCGCCGGCCCGTCGCTGTCGCACGACGGCTTCGTGTTCCAGTCGACCGTCGTCGCCGAAACCGCCCAGGACGGCGCATACCTCGCCAACTGCTACGTCATGCACCGCAACGACGAAGCCCTGGAACAATGCTGGCCACTGAAACAGGACTGCAGCAAGGTGCCGGCCTACGTGCCGACACCCCCATGATTTCGCCTTCAGGAGCGCCATTCATGGCGCGACAAAGCTCGACGTCATGCTGGTCGCGCCAGGAATGGCGCTGCTGCGCATCGAAGATCAATGCGACGACCGAGCCGCCAACCACCGCGTCACCTTCGCATCCAGCACGTCGAGCGGCAGCGAGCCGTCTTCGAGCACGATGCGGTGGAACTCGCGCGGATCGAAGCGATCGCCGAGCCGGGCCTCGGCGCGGCGGCGCAGTTCCTGCAGCTTGAGTTCGCCGATCTTGTAGGCCAGCGCCTGGCCGGGCATGGCGATATAGCGTTCGACTTCGATGGTCGCATTGGTTTCGCTGATCGCCGAGGTGTTGCGCATCTGCGCGATCGCCTGTTCGCGGGTCCAGCCCTTCGCGTGCAGACCGGTATCGACGACGAGGCGGTTGGCGCGCCAGATCTCGGCCGCCAGACGCCCGAAGTACTGATACGGATCGGCATAGACGCCGACCTCGCGCCCGAGCGATTCCGCATACAGACCCCAGCCTTCGGCAAAGGCGGTCTCGCCGCCGAAGCGACGGAAGGCCGGCAAGCCCGACAGTTCCTGCTGCAACGCGATCTGGAAGTGATGTCCGGGAATCGCTTCGTGCAGAAAGATGCTTTCGGTTTCCCAAGTGCGCCGCGACGGCAGGTTGAATGCGTTCGCGTAGAACACGCCGGGACGCGTGCCGTCCTGGCTCGGCCCCTGGTAGGACGCGGCCGGCGCACTCGCGGCGCGGAACGGCTCGACCAGCTTCACCTCGAATCCGGCCTTCGGCAGCAACGAGAACTGCGCCGGGATGTTCGGCTCGATGCGACCGCGCAGCGCGTTGTACTGGTCGAGCACGTCCTGCTCGCTCTTGAACGCGAAGCGCGCGTCCTCGTTCATGAACTTGAAGAAGGCCTGCAGGTCGCCTTCGAAACCGACCTGCACCCTGACCTTCTCGAATTCGGCGGTGATGCGCGCCACTTCGTCGAGGCCGATCCGGTGGATCTGCTCGGGCGTCAGGTCGGTCGTCGTGTAGCGCTTCGCCAGCTCGGCATACCAGGCCGCGCCGTTCGGCAGGGCCGACAGGCCCACCGAGCTGCGCGTTGCCGGCAGGTATTCGTCGCGCAGGAAATCGCGCAGGCGCACGAAGGCCGGCAGCAACTGCGCACCGATCAGTTCGCGATAGGCCGCGGTCAGCCGCTCGCGATCGGCAGCCGGGAACGATGCCGGCATCTTCGCGACCACGCCCCACATCAGCGTGTCTTCGGCCTTGTCCTTGATCAGCGCGTCGAACTGCGGAATCGTCTTCTCGATCAGCACGCGCGGCTGCACCACGCCGGCCTTCATGCCTTCACGCAAGTTGGCGATGGTCTGGTCGAAGATCGGCACGAAGGCGGCGCCGCGCTTCAGCCAGGCCTCGTGGTCGGCGACCGTGGCGAACGGCTGTCCGCGCGAACCCGCACCGAGCTGGGCCACGGTCGCAGCAGGATTGCCGAGCTGGCTCAGCGCCAGCATCCAGTCCGGGTACTGCGCCATCGCGATCGCGCGTTCGCGCTGCCCGACGAAGATGTCGTGGCTCAGCTTCGCTTGACCGCTCAGCGCCGAGGCATCCACCGCGCGCACGCGCGCCAGCCAGGCGCGCTCGAGACGTTCGCTCTCGGCACGAAACTCCGGCGTCAGCGTGTTCGTCAGTTCGCCGTGATACCGCGCATCGCCGAGCGCCGTCGCGCGCAGCGGATTGCGCTTGAGCTGTTCTTCCCAGTACTCGGCATACAAGGTCTCAAGGCGCTGCGCCGAATCATCCGCAACCGCAGGTGCTGCCGTGGATTCCAACCCTGCTGTCTTCGTTTCCTGGGTCGCGCAGCCGGCGATCAGGGCCATGGCAATGCCAAGGGGTAGTGCGCGCTTCATCATTCGTTCTCCGCAAAATCAGGATTCGTGTATACGTTCATCGCGCCGTCGCGGGCAAACCCGATCAGACGCAGCCCGCAACGCTTCGCCCCATCGACGGCCGCCGACGTCGGTGCTGACATCGCGACCAAGGCGCCGATGCCTGCGGTCGCGGCCTTGTGCACCAGCTCGTAAGAAGCGCGCGAACTGACGATGGCATATCCATCGCGCGCATCGATGCCCGCGCGCGCCAACGCGCCGACCAGCTTGTCGAAAGCGTTGTGGCGACCCACGTCTTCACGCAACATCCGGACCTCGTCGTCAACGCACCAGGCGGCCGCGTGCGCGCCGCCGGTCGCGATGTTCAACCTCTGCCGCTCCGCGAAACGCGCAAGCGCGACCACGATGTACGCAGGATCGGCGACATGTGCGGTGACCTCCGGCGTCGGACGCAAGGCTTCCAGCAGCGCCTCGCTGCCGCACAAGCCGCAGGCACTGTTCCCGAAGGTTCGGCGCGCACGCGAAGCCAGCGCCTCGAAGCGCATCTGCGGAATGGCGAGTTCCAGGACAATGCCGTCGTCGCGCCGAAGCGCCTCGACGAAGTGCAGTTCGCCCGCCGCGCCGATGATGCCCTCCGACAGCGAATACCCGAGCGCGTAGTCTTCCAGATCGATCGGCGTCGCCATCATCACTGCGTGCGCGACGCCGTTGTAGCTCAGTGCGATGGCGCACTCCTCGACCACGACATCGGTGTCGGCGCGAGACTGGCACCCGCACCAACGCCACAGATCGACGCGTCGCGTGCCGTCGCTCACGACGCCACGGTTCCGGGCGCGCTCGGCGTCAGCCGCACGGCGATGGCCTTCGAGGTCGGCGTGCCCGCGCGCTCGGCCACGCTGGCGAGCGGAACCAGCGGATTGGTCTCGGGAAAGTAGCTCGCCAAGTTGCCGCGCGGCAGCGCGTACTCGACCAGGGTGAACCCGCACACGCTGCGTTCGCCGTCGTGCCAGACCGAATGCAGATCGACGAGATCGCCGGCGCGCATCCCCAGCATCGCGAGGTCATCGGCGTGGATGAAGACGACGCGACGCAGGCCGCGCACGCCGCGATAGCGATCGTCGAGGCCGTAGACCGTGGTGTTGTACTGATCGTGCGAACGCACCGTCATCAGCAGGAAGGGCGCTGCGGGATCGACCACGGTGTCGCGCAACGGATGCGCGATCAGCAAGGCGCGCTCCGCGACGGTGGGAAAACGCCGATCGCGCGCCGGATGCGGCAGATGGAAGCCGCCGGGATGGCGCACGCGCGCATTGAAATCGTCGAATCCCGGCACGACGCGCGCGATGCGTTCGCGGATGCGGTCGTAGTGCGCGATCAGTTCGAGCCACGGCGTCTTCGACTGCGGCAGGCCCGCGACGGCGAGGCGCGCGACGATGGCCGGCTCCGACAGCAGCTGCGCCGACGCCGGCGCACGAATGCCGGCCGACAGATGCACCATGCTCATCGAATCCTCGACGCTCACGGCTTGCCGGCCGTCGGCCTGTTCGTCGAACTCGCTGCGCCCAAGGCAGGGCAGGATCAGGGCCTCGCGGCCATGCACCAGATGCGAACGATTGAGCTTGGTCGACACCTGCGCGGTCAGCTCGCAGCGACGCAAGGCCGCGGCGGTGTGATGCGTATCCGGCGTCGCGGCCGCGAAATTGCCGCCCATCGCGAAGAACACCCGTGCCTCGCCCTTCGCCATCGCGTCGATGGCCGCGACGACATCGAACCCGTTCGCGCGCGGCGGCGCGAAACCGAACTCGGCGCCGAGGCGGTCGAGGAAAGCCGAGGACGGCTTCTCGTAGATGCCCATGGTGCGGTCGCCCTGCACGTTCGAATGCCCGCGCACCGGGCACGGCCCTGCACCCGGCTTGCCGACATTGCCGCGCAGCAACAGTACGTTCATCAGCATCTGGATGGTCGCGACGCTGCGGCGATGCTGGGTGATGCCCATGCCCCAGCAGAAGATCGAAGCCTTGCTGTCGATGTAGATGCGCGCGGCGTCTTCGATGTCGGCCCGCGCCAGGCCGCTGTCGGCCTCGATGTCGGCCCAGCTTGCGGCAGACAAGGCATCGCGCAGGGATTCGAAACCGAGGCAGTGCCGCGCGAGGAAGTCGCGGTCGAGGGCGTCGCGTTCGATGACGCGCTTCGCAATGCCGATCAGCAGCGCCAGATCGCCGCCGATGCGCGGCTGGAAATAGCGCGAGGCGATGTCGGTGTGCGTGCCGAACAGCATGTCGGATGGCGACTGCGGATGCGCGAAGCGTTCCAGCCCGCGTTCGCGCAACGGATTGAACACGACGATGCGGCAACCGCGCTTCGCCGCCGCACGCAATTCGCCGAGCATGCGTGGATGATTGGTGCCCGGATTCTGGCCGAACACGAAGATCGCCTCGGCCTGCTCGAAGTCTTCGAGCGTGACCGAACCCTTGCCGCTGCCGATCTGCTCGGTCAGCGCCACGCCCGAGGCCTCGTGGCACAGGTTCGAGCAATCCGGCAGGTTGTTGGTGCCGAACTCGCGCACGAACAGCTGGTACAGGAAGGCCGCCTCGTTCGAGGTGCGGCCCGAGGTGTAGAACACGGCACGATCGGGCGCATCGAGCGCATGCAGATGCCGTGCGATCGTCGCAAAGGATTCGTCCCACGATATCGGCACGTAATGGTCTGTCGCGGCGTCGTAACGCATCGGTTCGGTCAAGCGGCCCTGCGCTTCCAGCCACAGGTCGTCCTGCGCCGCGAGCTGCGCCACCGTGTGTGCCGCGAAGAATTCGCGCGTCACCCGTTTCGCGGTCGCTTCCGCGGCCACCGCCTTGACGCCGTTCTCGCAGAACTCGAAGGTCGAATTCGGATTGCGGTCCGGCCAGGCGCAGCCCGGGCAGTCGAAGCCGTGGTCCTGGTTCGTGCGCAGCATCGCGCGCGCACCGGCGCCGACGATGCCTTCGTCGCGCAAGGCCTGGTACGAGCGCTTCAGCGAGTCCCAGCCGCCCGCGGGCTTGTCGTAGTGCTTGATGTCCGGATCGGTCATGCACGCATGCTAGCGCGTGCATTCGCCGCGACGACATGCGGCAGGACTCGCCGGCCGCATGCGCCCCCTGTTCCCGCGGGTTACTCGAAGCCGTTGCGGAAGAGCCCGTCGCTGACACGCACATCGCCATTGCCTGCACGACCCTGCAAGCGACGCCACGGACCCACGCGACCCGCAGGCGACGCGATGCCCGTCTGGGTCACGGTGTAGGGCGCGAACACGGCACGTGCGCGCCAACGCTGCAGGCTGTCGAACACGAGACCGCTGGTCTCGGCCGCCAGGCTGATGCCGTTCGCCGTCGCGCCGAGATCGATCCAGGCTGGCGATCGCGCCGTTTCGCACTCGGGCGCGCCGAACGGCTTCCCGCTCGGACACGACTCGATCTCGAGCTTGCCGCGTTCGCGCCCGCGCGGGCTGTGGCCTTCCATGCCGACGACATAGCCATCGCCGTCGCCCGATCGGCCCCAGGCCTCGACGGGGCCAAAGGGCGCCGCGTTGTAGGTCTGGGCCGATGCCGGACGTCCGGCGCCCTGGTTCGTGAACACGAACACGCCGCCCTCGTTGCTTTGACCATTGCCGTACGCGAATGCGCCGGCCGCGACGTCCATGTCGCCGTCGCCGTCGAAGTCGCCCGGCGCGATCGCGCCGCCCATCTGCGAAAACGCCGTGGCCTGGCTCAAGCCGCCATCGGCCGTCGCATCGAACGCACCCGCGCCCCCCAGATACAACTGGATCAAACCCGCGGCCGACGCTCCGCCATTGGCCCACATGGGCGTGCCGACCCAGAGATCGGCGTAGCCATCGCCATTCACGTCGCCCGCCGGCGCAACCGCGGCACCCAGATTGCCCAGCCCGAAGGTCGATGTGGTCCGCAGGATCGCCACGGCGTTCGTCGACGGATTGGCTGCGCCGAGGAAGACATAGGCGGTTCCCTGGTCCTGCTGGGTGTCGTCTTCGTTGAAGGCGCCGGCCACGAAGTCGTCAAAGCCATCGCCGTTCACATCGCCTGCGCTCGATACGGCCGAGCCCATGCGTCCGTCGGTCTGGGTACCGATGTAGCTGCGATCCGCCACGGTGTCGATGTTCGATCCGCCGAACCAGACGTAGACGGCACCGGCGTTGCCATGGCCCGCTGCATCGAGCCCGATCGCGCCTCCGGCCATGTCGGCATGACCGTCGCCGTTCAAGTCGCCGATGCCGCTCACGCTGTAGCCCATGTAGGCCGAGCCCTGATTGACGTCGAAGACCGCATCGGCGTCGGCATTCATGGGCGTCCCGCCGAGAAACAGGAACATCGCGCCCTCATCCGTGCTGCCATTGTCGTAGAAGCGCGAACCGACCAGCACATCCCCCAGGCCGTCGCCATTCACGTCGCCCGCAAATGCCACGCTGTAGCCGAACTCGGCGTTGAGCTGGTTCGACTCCATGGCCACGTCGGGCGTGGCGTCGAATGCGCCGCCGCTGCCGAAGTAGATGTGCACCATGCCTTCGGCGCCGGTGCCGTTCGAGCGCGTCGGCGATCCGACGATGACGTCGGCAATGCCGTCTCCATTCACGTCTCCGGTTGCGACACTCGCGCCGAAGCGGCCGTTGCCGACACCGGTTTCCAGGACCGTGTTCGGCGCTGCAGCCACGCCGGTCGCGCTGCCGAAGTGGATGCCCACGCGACCTGCCGAGGAGGCCATGGCGCTCCAGACCGGCTGCCCGATCAACAGGTCGGCATAACCGTCGCCGTTCACGTCGCCCGATGCGACCGACTTGCCGACTTCGGCGCCGGCCTGATCGAACTCGAGGGTGAGGTCGCTGGTGGCATCCATCAGCCGGGCTTCGGTGCGGTAGCCGAACACGGCGCCGTCCGCGGCGAAGCTGCCGGTCATGCCGGGCAGGCCCGCGAACAACTCGCTGCGCCCGTCACCGTTGTGGTCGACCAGGGCAAGGCCGCTGCCCATGCGCCCATTGATGCGATTGCCTTCCAGTGCGGCGAACGGCGTCGCCGCCAGTCCCGTCCGCGACCCGAGATAGACATTGACGCGGCCCTCACTGGTTTCGCCGTTCGCGAAAAACGGCGCCGCGACGACGATGTCGCCGAAACCGTCGCCGTCGACATCGCCCATGCCCGCGCCGCGAGAACCGAACTGGATGTTGTTGACATCGCCCTGGTACGAGGCATCGGCGACGGTATCGATGGACCCGACACCGCCGAAATACACGAAGGCCGCTCCTTCGTCGGTTTGGCCGTCGTCGAAGAGCGGCGCCCCCACGAGCACGTCGCTGTAGCCGTCGCCGTTCACGTCGCCGGCCGCGGCCACGTGCATCCCGAGCTTGGCGCCGGCCTGGTCGGACTGGAACTGCGCGTCGGTCACGATGTTGAACGAGGCGCCGCCGAGATACAGGAAGGCCGATCCTTCGTCGGTCTGGCCCGCATCGTATTCGGCGGCACCGATCAGCACGTCGGCAAAACCATCGCCATTCACGTCGCCGACGCCCGCAACGCTGGTGCCCATGCGCGCCGAACCCTGCGATGAGGTCAACGTGACATCGGCCGTGGTGTCGACACTGGCGCTGCCGAAGTAGATCAGCGCCACGCCGGAGTTGGTCGCACCACCATCGTGCCCGCTTCCGCCGATGAGGATGTCGGCGTAACCGTCGCCATTCACGTCTCCCGCGCCGGCCACGCTGGTGCCGAGATACGAGGCATTCTGGTCGGTCTGCATCACCGCGGACGAGGTGGTCGATACGCTCGGGCCGCCGAGATAGAGATAGCCGAGGCCTTCGTCGGTTTGGCCGTTGTCGGCGAATTCGGCGCCGACGACGAAGTCGCCGAAGCCGTCGCCGTT
This sequence comes from Ahniellaceae bacterium, assembly GCA_044229785.1. GTDB lineage: Bacteria > Pseudomonadota > Gammaproteobacteria > Xanthomonadales > Ahniellaceae > JADKHK01. Next base: position 10,010 of record JBGASK010000030.1, on the reverse strand, counting down.
CACGTCGCCGACGCCGGCCACCGACGACCCGTAGCGCGCGCCGGCCTGGGCGGCATGGACGGTCCAGTCCGGCACGACGTCGAAACCCTCGGCGGAACCGAAGAACAGGTAGGCGGCGCCGGCATCGACGGCGTTCGTGTCGTTGGCTGGCGATCCGACGAGCAAGTCGTCGTAACCGTCGCCATTGATGTCGCCGGCATTGGCAATGCCGTGGCCGAACTCGGCGTTGGCCGATCCGCCACTGAACGCGCGATCAGGGGCGCCGTTGCCGATGGATTTCGAGGCCGCCGCGGATGCCGTGGCAGCAACCTGTGATGCGGCGAAGAAGGTGCCGAGAGCGAAGAGCAAGGACTTGCGCGACATGAAAACCCCATGGGCATGTGGTGTGGTTCCCGGCTGCAGGCCGAATCGGCCCGCCACATGCTCTGGATCGAGAGCACGCGCTCGATCGGCGCTGCACGGGTGCCGCCAGTCTCTGCAACAGTCCGTCACAGGCGCATCCCATGGACAGGTGGGCGCGGCGACCGGCGGCGACGCATGCCGACGGAAGGCGGCCTCGGTTGCCCATTCGCGAAGTTCCCGCTTAGGCTCGGGCTTCCCCTGCGGTCCGGTTCATGCGTCTCGTCCTCAAGCTCGGTTCTTCCACCGTCACCCGCGACGGCACGCTCGACGCGCCGCGGCTGATCGACTACGCCCGCGCGATCGCGGCCTTGCGCGCGCAGGGCCATCAGATCGTGCTGGTCAGTTCCGGCGCCGTCGCTGCCGGTCGCGCGACGATGCGGACGCACTCCGCCGACCCGGTCGTCGTCGGCAAGCAGATGCTCGCCGCCATCGGCCAGCCGCGGCTGATGGCGCTGTACGGCGAACTGTTCGGGCACTATGGCCTGACCGTCGCGCAGGTGCTGCTGACCCGCGCCGACCTCGACGATCGCCGCCGGTACCTCAATGCCCGCAACACCTTCGAGGCCATGCTCGCGGCCGGCGTGCTGCCCGTCGTCAACGAGAACGACACCGTCGCGACCGAAGAAATCCGCGTCGGCGACAACGACCAGTTGTCGGCCCTGGTGTCCTCGCTGGTCGATGCGCGCCTGCTGGTGCTGATGACCGACCAGACCGGATTGTTCGACGCGAATCCGCGCACGCACCCGGAGGCACGGCTGATCGAGCGCGTGGACGACGCCGAGATTCCGGACGCGATCTGGGCAGCCGCAGGCGGCAGCGCGGGCGCACTCGGCACCGGCGGCATGCGGACCAAGCTGAAGGCCGCCGAGATCGCACGCCGCAACGGCGCCGACGTGGTCATCGCCGACGGCCGCGCGCCGGAGCGGCTCGACGCCATCGTGCGCGGCGAGGCCATCGGCACACGCTTCAGCGCCAGCACGCCTGCGCGCGACGCCCGCAGCCGCTACATCCTCGCCGGCCTGCGCGATGGCGTCGGCGTGCGCGTCGATGCCGGCGCGGTGGATGCGTTGCGCGCCGGCAAGAGCCTGCTCGGCGTCGGTGTGCGCGGCGTCGACGGCGAGTTCGATCGCGGCGATACGGTGGCGGTGCACGATGGCGACGGGCGCATGATCGCCCGCGGCATCGCCAACTACGGCGCCGACGAACTGCGTCGCATCGCCGGCAGGCGCTCCAGCGATGTCGCGGCCCTGCTCGGGTACGACTTCGGCCCCGAATTCATCCACCGCAACGACCTGGTGATGTGGTGACTGCCGCCGATCTCGACACCCTCGCCCGCGCCACCCGCGATGCCTGGAAGACGCTGAAGCGCAGTTCGCATGCGCAGCGCAATGCCGTGCTCGCGGCCATGGCCGACGGCCTGCTCGCAGGCCGCGACGCCATCGCCGCCGCGAATGCCGAAGACCTTGCCGCCGGCGCCGAAGCCGGCCTCGATGCCGCCATGCTGGATCGACTGCGCCTCGATGCGCCGCGCATCGCCGCACTCGCCGCCGATGTGCGCACCCTGATCGAGCTGCCCGACCCGCTCGCCATCCGCTTCGACGAACGCGTCTTGCCGAACGGGTTGAAGCTGCATCGTCGGCGCGTGCCGATCGGCGTGCTCGGCGTGATCTACGAATCGCGTCCCAATGTCAGCGTCGACGTCGCCGCACTCGCGATCAAGAGCGGCAATGCCGCCATCCTGCGCGGCGGCAAGGAATCGTTGCGCACCAATCTCGCGTTGATCGAGGTCGTGCAGCAGGCATTGGTGCAGGCCGGACTGCCGAGCCACTGCATCGACCTGATCCGTTCGATCGACCGCGCCCAGGTGCTGGAACTGCTGAAGCTCGACGCCTGCGTCGACCTGATCATCCCGCGCGGCGGGGCGGCCCTGCACGCGTTCTGCCGCGAGCACGCGCGCATGCCGGTGATCACCGGCGGCATCGGCATCTGCCACCTCTACATCGACGAACGCGCCGATTTCGCGCGCGTGGTGGCGGTAATCCGCAACGCCAAGGTGCAACGGCCGACAGTCTGCAATGCGCTCGACACCGTGCTCGTGCATCGCGCCGTCGCCGCGCAGGTGTTGCCGGACCTGGTGCGAACGCTGGCGCGGGACGGCGTGCGCTTTCGCGTCGATGCCGAATCGCGGACGCTGCTCGACGCCGCGATGCCAGACCCCGGGGTGCGCGCGCTGATCCAGCCTGCCGGCCCGGACGACTTCGACACCGAATGGCTGTCGCTCACGCTCGGCATCCGCGTGGTCGAGGATCTCGATGCCGCCATCGAACACATCGACGCGCATTCGAGCGGGCATTCCGACGGCATCCTCAGCGAAGACGGCGACCGCGCCCGCGACTTCCTGGAGCGCGTCGACTCCGCTGCCGTCTACTGGAACGCCAGCACCCGTTTCACCGACGGCGGCCAGCTCGGGCTCGGCGCCGAAGTCGCGGTCTCGACCCAGCGCATCCATGCGCGCGGACCGATGGGCCTGGAAGAACTCACCAGCTACAAATGGGTCGCCGAGGGCGATTACCACGTGCGCCGCTGAGCACGCTCAATACGCCACGGCCGGCCCGTAAACGCCGGCATAGCCGGTCGCGCAGCCGGTCGTGCAGGTCGTCGACAGCATGCGCTGGATGATCTTGCCGGCATTGGTCTTGGACCGGAAATGGCCGACGCCGTTGGACAGGTCGCCGCCACCGGTCTGGTACGGGCTGCCGTCCTGCCAGTTCCAGTCGACCGAACCGGCGGTCGAGCCGGCGCCGACCAACAGTTGCGCCTTCACGTTGGTCGCCGTGTTGAACTTGCTCATCAGGTCGCAGCCGGACCAGTAGGTGTAGGACGAACAGCCGACCTGGTCGTAGGCACCGGCCGCGATCGTGTAGAACGACACGCCGGTCGCGAGTGCCGGCAGGGCGCGCAAGGAGCCCGTCCCGGACCCGGTCCACAGGTTGTAGTAGCCGACCGAATAACCGCCCGGATAGAAGCCGAAGATGTCCGAGTTGTACCAATTCTCGGAGCCGCAGGTGGTCGCGTACGGATTTGCGGCACCGGTGTACAGACAGCTGTAGATGCCGCGCAGGCCGCCGGCGATATTGACGAAGCGCCGCACCTTGCCCCACTTCGCGCCGTAGTCGAGTGCGGCCAATGCCATTGTCGAACCGAGCGAATGGGCGACGATGTCGACCTTGGTCGCGCCGGTGTGCGCCAGCACCTTGTCGATGAAGGTGTTGAGTATCGCGTACTTGCTCGGCTGGTGATAGTTGGACTGCGGCGCCGCGATCTCGCTGCTGCTCAGGTAGGTCACGCCGAACAGTTCGCAGTCCTTGTAGCCGTTGGCCTTGAACTCGTCGTAGACCGAATTCGGCGGTGTCGTGTAGCCGGCCACGGTCGCGGGCGGCATGTCCCAGCTGATGGCGCTGTCGCCGTTGCCGTGCAGGAAGATCACCGGTGTCTTCGTCGCGGTGCAAGCACTCGCGCCGCCGAAGCCGCCATACCCGACGCCGGGACTGAATCCCCCCGCGTACTGGCTGGGCGTGCCCTGGCAGGTCCAGCCGTTGTTCGTGCCGCAAGTCAGCGCCGATGCGCTGCCCGCCACCATGAATGCCATCGCGGCACCGAACCGCATCGCCCATTGCCCCGTCATCGCAACCCCTCCCAAGGTGGACGCCGGCGAAGGGTTCGACAGCGTCCCCTGAGTCAATCGATGTGCAAACGCACAAGGCACTGGACCTTCGTCCGGTGCCGGCGGGCCATGCCAGAATCCGTGCCCTTGCCCTGGATCGCCGATGACCACGACTACGGTTCCCCAACTCTCGTTTCGCGCCGTCTTGCTCGCGGTGGTCCTGGCCACGGTGCTCGCCGCGGCGAATACCTATCTCGGCCTGTTCGCCGGCCTCACCATCGCGTCCGCGATTCCGGCTGCGGTGGTGTCGATGGCCGTACTGCGCGCGCTCGGCGGCGGCCACATCCTCGAGAACAACATCGTGCAGACCGGCGCATCGGCCGGCTCGTCGATCGCGACCGGGGTGATCTTCACCGTCCCGGCCCTGGTCATGCTCGGCTACTGGCAGGACTTCAAATACGGCTGGGTGCTGGCCATCGCCGGCCTCGGCGGCCTGCTCGGCGTGCTGTTCTCGATCCCGCTGCGCCGCTCGATGATCATCGAACAGAACCTCGCGTTTCCCGAGGGCAAGGCCGCTGCCGAAGTGCTCAAGGCCGGCGAAGGCCAGGGCAGCGTCAAGGTGCTGGCCGGTGCCGGCCTGCTCGGCGGTTTCGGCAAGCTGGCGGCGGCCAGCGGGCTGCGCCTGATCCCGGACAGCGCGTCGATTTCGGCCTGGTTCGGCAAGGGCGTGGCCTACCTCGGCACCAACCTGTCGCCGGCCCTGCTCGGCGTGGGCTACATCGTCGGCGTCAACATCGGCATCGTCATTGCGGCCGGCGGCGTGATCGCCTGGCATGTCGCGATCCCTGTCTGGCTCGCCTATTTCCGCGACAGCGATCCCGCGCTCGCGGCCACGGTCGCCCACCTCGACGCCACCAGCGCCGCATTCGCGGTGTGGTCCGCGAAGATCCGCTACCTCGGTGTCGGCGCGATGCTGATGGGCGGGCTGTGGACGATCTTCGCATTGCGCGGCTCGCTGCTGACCGGCATTCGCAGCGGCCTGCAGGCCGCCCGCGCCGATGGCACCGACACCCGCGCCGAAACCGAGCGCGATGTCCCGATGCGCTGGATGCTGATCGGCCTGGTGCTGTTCACGCTGCCCTTGCTGGCCCTGTACCAGGCCATCGTCGCGCAGTGGTCGGTCAGCATCCCGATGACGATCATCATGATCGTCGCCGGCTTCCTGTTCGTGTCGGTGTCGGCCTACATGGCCGGCCTGGTCGGCTCGTCCAACAACCCGGTCTCGGGCATGACCATCTGCACCATCCTGTTCGCGGCCATCGTGCTGATGCTGATGCTCGGGCGCGACTCCGAGATCGGCCCGATCGCCGCGATCATGATCGGCGCCGTGGTCTGTTCGGCCGCCTGCATCGGCGGCGACAACCTGCAGGACCTGAAGTGCGGGCATCTGGTCGGCGCCACGCCCTGGAAGCAGCAGGTCATGCTCGGGATCGGCGCGATTTCATGCGCACTGGTCATGGCGCCGGTGCTGAATCTGCTGCAGCAGGCCTATGGCATCGGCGCCGCCGACGCCGCGCATCCGAACGCGCTCGCGGCACCGCAGGCGACCCTGATCGCCTCGGTCGCGAAAGGCATCTTCGGCGGGAAATTGCCGTGGACGATGATCGGCATCGGTGCGGCGATCGGCGCCGCCATCATCGCGCTGGACGAAACGCTGAAACGCAGCGGCAAGCGCTTCCGCACGCCGGTGCTGGCCTGCGCGGTCGGCATCTACCTGCCGATGGAATTGACCCTGCCGATCTTCCTCGGCGGCCTGATCGCCTGGTGCGTCGAACGCCGTCTCGGCGTGAAGACCGAAGCCGAACGCGAGCACGCGCACCAGCCGGGCGTGCTGTTCGCGGCCGGCCTGATCACCGGCGAGGCCCTGATGGGCATCGTCATCGCGATTCCGATCGTCGTCTCCGGTCGCGGCGACGTGCTGGCCCTGCCGGCGCAGTGGCAATTCGGGCAAGCGCTCGGGCTGGTGCTGGTCGCCACGGTCGCCTGGTTCCTGTTCCGCGCCTCGACGCGTCCGCGCCCTGGCTAAGCGCTATTGCGGCCCCGGAAAACTCTCGACGTACTTGATCGTGAAGTCGGGAAACGACTCCACGATCTGGATCGTGTAGTCCGGGAACGACTCGACCATCTGCCAGCGCCCGGGCTTGTCCGGAAAACTGTCGACGACCTGGACGTGCAAGTCGGCGAAGCTGTCGACGACCTTGACCTTGTAGTCCGGGAACGAGGTCACGAAACGGATGCGGCCGTAGATGGTCGCGACATCGGGCTTGTTGTCCGCCAGCGTGGCGGGAGCGATCACGAGCAGGCCAATCAGGGAGCGAACCCACATCTTCCGACACTCCGGGACAAGACAACGACGCACTTGTGGGTCCGAATCTCATTCGGACGCTCTTCACCCATGGCGACGAAGAGCGAGAGCGTGCGAATGCGATTCGCACCCACAAGAGCAACAGACGGCGCGAGATTACTCCGCCACCACCGCCACCGGCGTCGCTTCGCCGCTCAGCGTTTGCGCGCGGTTCACCAGTTCGACGAATTCGCGCTGGTAGCCGAAACGATCGTCGTTGCGGGCGCCGTTCGCGAGCGCGGCGATGCGCGCGAGGTCGAAGTCGCCGACGTGTTCGCCGCCGCGCAACCGATCCGCGAACGCCGCCACTGCCGCCGCAAACTGCAGGCGCGGACTGGCCTCCTTCGCGATCTGGCTGCGCCGGATCGGACGTTCGATCAGGGTGCTGGCATCGGCGTCCGGCTGCTTGTAGCGCAGCTTCACGAAGGCGAGTTCGTCGCCGGAATGCTTCGCCGTCGCATTCGCACCGTAACGCAGCGGATCGACCGATTCGCCGCCGCTGCCGGCGAGCACCACTTCGTAGATCGCAGTCACGTCGTGTCCGGCGCCGATCTCGCCGGCATCGACCGCGTCGTTGTTGAAGTCCTCGCGCGCCAGCATGCGGTTTTCATAGCCGATCAGTCGATATTCGCTGACCACGGCCGGATTGAACTCGACCTGGATCTTCACGTCCTTGGCGATGGTGAAGAGGGTGCTGCTCATTTCCTCGACCAGCACCTTGTGGCCTTCGTTCAGGGTGTCGATGTAGGCATGGTTGCCGTTGCCGATGTCGGCCAGCTGTTCGGACAACTCGTCGTTGTAGTTGCCCTGGCCGAAGCCGAGCGTGGTCAGCGACACGCCGCTGCGACGCTGCTCGGCCACCATCGTCTTCAACGCCTCCATGTCGACCGTGCCGACATTGAAGTCGCCGTCGGTCGCGAGGATGACGCGATTCACGCCGCCCTCGATGTAGGCGCGCTTCGCCTGCTGATAGGCCAGTTCGATGCCGGCCGCGCCATTGGTCGAGCCGCCTGCAGACAGGCGATCGAAGGCCGCGAGGATGGCTTCTTGATCGGCGCCCGAGGTCGGCGGCAGCACCAGTCCGGCCGACCCCGCGTAAACGACGATGCTGATGCGATCCCGCGCACGCAGCTTCGGCACCATGGCCATGAAGCTCTGCTTCAACAGGCCGATCTTGTCGGCCGAATCCATCGAACCGGACGTATCGATCAGGAACACGATGTTCGCCGCGGGAATTTCTGCGGCCGCGACTTCGTAACCCTTGATGCCGACCAGCATGAGCTGACGCTTGGCGTTCCACGGTGCCGGCGCGACTTCGGTGTGCACCGCGAACGGCGTCTTGCGATCGGTCGGCGGCGCATAGGCGTAGTCGAAGTAGTTGATGAATTCCTCGGCGCGCACGGCGTCACCGGGCGGCAACTGGCCATCGTTCAGCATGCGGCGCACGTTCGTGTAGCTGCCGGTATCGACATCGATGCTGAAGGTCGAGAGCGGCTCCTCGGCGACGCGATGGACGGGATTGTCGTCGTGGTCGGCGTAGTTCTCGGTATTGATGTCGCCGGCCTGCGGCTGCACCAACGGGGCGGACGCCAAGGCGCCTGCGACGGCGATGGTTTCAAGCGTCGCGGGCGCCGCGTTGTAGGCGAGCTTCTGCTCGGCTTCGGTGCGAGACGGCGCCGGCGGTGCGGGCGGCGCGGGCGGCGCGGGCGGCGGCGCGACCTGCGCTGCATCGATCTCGTCCGCGATCTGCACGGGCGGCGCGACGGCGGCCAGGTCCTGCCGCACGCGTTCTTCCTTCGCCGTCTGCGCGTCCGGCTTGCTCTGCGCCTTCTCCTGCATCGAACAGGCGCCGATGCCGAACATCAGGCCGGCGGTGATCGCCATCGACAACGTCTTGCGTGCGTACATGACTCGCTCCTCGGGTTGGGGTTGCGAGGCATGCAACGCGAGGGCGGCGGAATCGGGGTTTTCACCCCTTCCGGAACTGCAACGCCCCGTTGAATTGGTCGACGACCACGGTGTCGCCGCCGACGAACTGGCCCCGCAGGATCTGTTTGGCCAGCGGGTTTTCGAGCTGGCTCTGGATCGTGCGCTTGAGCGGGCGCGCGCCGTAGACCGGGTCGAAACCGGCGTTGCCGATGAGATCGAGCGCGCTGTCGCTGATCTCGAGCTTGATGCCGCGTTCCGCCAGCCGCTTCGCGAGATGCCCCGACTGGATGCGCGCGATGCTGCGGATGTGTTCGCGACCGAGCGGGTGGAACACGACGAGTTCGTCGAGGCGATTGATGAACTCGGGCCGGAAATGCGACTGCACCACGTCGAGCACGGCCGACTTCATGCCGGCGTAGTCGTTGCGCGCCGCGTATTCCTGGATCAGCTGCGAGCCGAGATTGCTGGTCATCACGATGACGGTGTTGCGGAAGTCGACGGTACGTCCCTGGCCGTCGGTCAGGCGACCGTCGTCGAGCACCTGCAGCAGCACGTTGAACACGTCGCCGTGCGCCTTCTCGACCTCGTCGAGCAGGATCACGCTGTACGGACGCCGGCGCACGGCTTCCGTCAGGTAGCCGCCTTCCTCGTAGCCGACATAACCCGGGGGCGCGCCGATCAGACGCGAGACGCTGTGCTTCTCCATGAACTCGCTCATGTCGATGCGCACCATCGCATCGGTCGAGTCGAACAGGAATTCGGCCAGCGCCTTGCACAACTCGGTCTTGCCGACACCGGTCGGGCCGAGGAACAGGAAGGAGCCGTTCGGCCGGTTCGGATCGGACAGGCCTGCGCGCGAACGACGGATCGCGTCGGCGACCGCGACCACGGCCTCGTCCTGGCCGACCACGCGCCGGTGCAGTTCGGCTTCCATGCGCAGCAGCTTGTCGCGCTCGCCTTCGAGCATCTTGCTGACCGGGATGCCGGTCCAGCGCGAGACCACTTCGGCGATCTCGTCGGCGGTGACTTTCTGCTGCAGCAGCTTGAAGCCCTTCTGTTCGGTCTCCTGCGCCGAGGCGAGCTGCGCTTCCAGCTGCGGCAGCTTGCCGTATTGCAGCTCGGATACCTTGGCGAGATCGCCACGACGCATCGCCGCATCCATTTCGTTGCGGGTGCGTTCGATGTCTTCCTTCAGCTTGGTGCTGCCCTGCACCGCCGCCTTCTCGGATTTCCAGACTTCCTCCAGATCGGAGAACTGGCGTTCGAGCTTGTCGATCTCGACTTCGAGATCGTTGAGACGCTGCTTCGTCTCCGCGTCCTTCTCCTTCTTCAGCGCCTCGCGCTGGATCTTGAGCTGGATCAGGCGGCGTTCGAGACGATCCATTTCCTCCGGCTTCGAATCGATTTCCATGCGGATGCGCGACGCGGCCTCGTCCATCAGGTCGATGGCCTTGTCCGGCAGCTGGCGATCCGGGATGTAGCGGTTCGACAGCGTCGCCGCCGCGATGATGGCCGGATCGGTGATCTCGACGCCGTGGTGCACCGCGTACTTTTCCTTGAGGCCGCGCAGGATGGCGATGGTGTCCTCGACCGAAGGTTCACCGACGAACA
>JBGASK010000148.1:0-6219 GCA_044229785.1 Ahniellaceae bacterium | reverse complement strand
CGCGGCGATTCGGACCACCCGGCTTGCGATCGCGGTCGTTGCGATCGTTGCGGCCACCGCGGTCGTCGCGACGGCCACGGCCGGCGTCTTCCTTGGCGACCGGGTTGCCTTCGGCATCGAGTTCGACGAACTCGTCCTTGGCATTGGCCGGGATGGCCGGCGCGGCGGCCTTGCCTTCGAGCACGGCGTCGGCGGCGGCGGCGGCGTAGAGCTGCACGGCGCGGATCGCGTCGTCGTTGCCTGGGATGATGTAGTCGGCCAGGCTCGGGTCGTAGTTGGTATCGACCACGGCCACGACCGGGATGCCGAGCGTGCGCGCTTCCTTGATCGCGATTTCTTCATGACCGACGTCGATCACGAACAGCGCGTCCGGGAGGGAATTCATGTTCTTGATGCCGCCGAGCGAACGCTCCAGCTTTTCCTGCTCGCGCTTCAGCGACAGCACTTCGTGCTTGACGCGCTTTTCGAAGCTGCCGTCGGTGTGCATCGCTTCGATTTCCTTCAGGCGCGCGACCGACTGGCGCACGGTGCGGAAGTTCGTGAGCATGCCGCCGAGCCAGCGGTGCGAGACGAAGGGCATGCCGCAGCGCGCGGCTTCGGACTTCACCGCTTCGCGCGCCGAGCGCTTGGTGCCGACGAACAGCACGCTGCCGCGCTTCTGGGCCATGCCGGACAGGAAGTTCATCGCGTCCGTGAACAGCGGCATGGTCTTTTCGAGGTTGATGATGTGGATCTTGCCGCGCGCGCCGAAGATGTACGGGGCCATCTTCGGGTTCCAGTAACGGGTCTGATGACCGAAATGGACGCCGGCTTCCAGCATCTGACGCATGGTGACTTGAGGCATAAAAACTCCTTGGCTGAAACACAACCGTCTCTCATCAGGAGACCTGCGATCGTGTTTCGGGGTTGGACCTCCACATTTCCGCCCGGACCGACCCCGTTCGCGAAGCGAAAGGGCACCCCAGTCCGGGTGACGAAACGTGTGCGGATTCGGCAGGATTGCCGTGTGCTATCGGATTGGCCGACAAAGCCGCGGGATTCTAGCCGCCCGGAGCGTTCGTCCGCAAGCCGTGGGCGCGGATCAGCCCGAGGATGATGGCGCGTCGGGCGGCGCGATGCAGTCGATGCCCCGGAATTCGGCGTCGTCGATGCGGATTTCCCGGGTTTCCGGGCGCCCGGAGGCCATCGACGAACCTTCGAGCACGAGATCGAAGCGGCCGGACATCCGCCAGCCAGTGCCGGATTTCTGCATCGCGGTGAGTGTCGCCAGGCCTTCGCGCACCAGGCTGTAGCTGGCGTTGCGGTGGTTCAGCAGCACGAACGATACCGCGCGCGGACCGGGCTGATGGTCGCCCACGGCCATGCCCAGATGCAACGCGCCCTCGCCATCGGCGGATTCGAAACTGAAGAGCCACTGTGCCGCTTCGTCGTTGTTGAATCGGTTCAGGGTGCAGGCCGCGGGCAGAAGCACCGGGTAAGGTTCGCCGCCGACGCGGGCCGAAAACGCGGTCGCAGTCGTGTCCGATGCGGCGCGCTCGCAGGATACGAAGACACAGGACGACACCAGCAGGACGAGGGCGAGGCGCATCGGTTCGAAGGCCGGACGAGGGGCGGCGAGACTAGCACCGCCAACATGGCCAGGACGCCTTGCCGTCGCGCCCGGGGCGCGGCATGGTGCGGCTCCGTTTCCGCAGGGCACGACATGAACCTCGACGAATTGTTTGGCGGCAGCAGCGTGCCCGGCCTGAAGATCGGTCGCCATGAATTGAAGCTGGACCGGGCGCGCATCATGGCGGTGCTCAACATCACGCCGGATTCGTTTTCCGATGGCGGGCGCTTTGTCGGTCTCGACGCCGCGCTGGCGCAGGCCGAGCGCCTGATTGCGGAAGGCGCGGACGTGCTCGATGTCGGCGGCGAATCGACGCGACCGGGTGCGGCGTCGGTGTCGACGGACGAGGAAATCGCCCGCGTCGTGCCCGTCGTCGAGGCCATCGCCGCACGGTTCGACGTGCCGGTCTCGATCGACACCGGCAAGCCCGAGGTGATGCGAGCCGCCGTCGCTGCCGGTGCCGGGCTCGTCAACGACGTGAATGCGTTGCGTGCCGAGGGCGCGCTCGATGCCGTTGCCGAAATGAGGGTCTCGGTCTGCCTGATGCACATGCAGGGCGAGCCGCGCACGATGCAGGACGCACCGCATTACGACGACGTGGTCGGCGAGGTGAAACGTTTTCTGGCCGACCGCGTGCTGGCCTGTCGCATGGCCGGCATCGATCCGAAACGGGTCGTCGTCGACCCCGGCTTCGGTTTCGGCAAGTCGCTGGAGCACAACCTCGCCTTGCTCGCGCAACTGGGGCAGTTCGCGAGCATCGAGGCGCCGCTGCTGGTCGGCCTGTCGCGCAAGCGCATGATCGGTGCGATCACCGGGCGCGAGACCGATCAACGCGCGGCCGGATCGGCAGCCGCGGCCTTGCTCGCGGTCGAACGCGGCGCGCGCATCGTGCGGGTGCACGATGTCGCCATCACCCGCGATGCGCTGGCGATGTACGAGGCGCTGCGGCCATTCGAGAAGGCGCCGAAGAAACCCGCGGCGAAACCGAAGTCGCCCTGGGACGACGAATAGCGGGCGACGCGCGAGCAAGCCCGTGGGGTTGCGGTTCCACCAGCGCCCGGCGTTTAATCGGACCGGGACGGACGCATTGGGGAGTCGTGATGATTCGCGTGATCTTTGTCGACGACCACGCCATGGTGCGCGCCGGATACCGCGCGTCCTTGGCCAGCATCGCGGACATTCAGGTGGTCGGCGAGGCAGGGACCGGGGAGGAGGGCGTCAAGCTTGCGCGCGAATTGAAGCCGCATGTCGTGCTGATGGACCTGCACCTGCCCGGCATCAGCGGCCTCGAAGCCGCGACGCGCATCCACCAGCACGATCCCGATTGCAAGGTCATCGCGCTCACCGGTCACAACGAGTCGCCGTTTCCGCGCAAGTTCATCGAGGCCGGTGCGGCGGGCTACGTCACCAAGGACGGGCCGGTCGAGGAACTGATTCAGGCCATTCGTGCCGTCGCCGCGGGTCGGCGCTTCATCAGTCAGCACATCGCGCAGGCAATGGCCCTTGATGCGATGAGTGGTGCCGAAAAGTCGCCGTTCGACCTGCTCACCAAGCGCGAACTCGAGATCGTCGTCGCGCTGGCGCAGGGCGAGGACATGCCGACGATCGCGAAGCGCCTGCACGTCGAACCCAAGACGGTGGCGTCGCACAAGTACAACGTGTTCAAGAAGCTCGACATCGACGGCGATGTCGCGCTGGCGCATCTCGCGATCCAGCACGGTCTGGTCGACGCGACCAAGAAAAAGCCGCGCTGAGCGCGGCTATTCTTTCGATCGATGGCGCCTGCCTGATCAGGTCGACGCAGGCGGCTGCTCGCCGTTCTCCGCGACGACGATCGGCGGCGATGCTTCCGTTGCGGCGTCAGTCGGCACCGGGGTATCGCCGGTTTCGACCGGGGCCGCAGCCTCGTCCGGCATCAACGACGGCGCATGCAGGGCATAGGCGATCGCTGCGGCCATCGGGCGTGCCTGCGGGATGTCGTGGCGCGGCATCTCGCGCGGCGCGCGTGGTGCCGGTTCCGGCTTGGGCGCTTCCGGTTCCGTGGCTGCGGGCTGCAGGTTCAACGACTCCTGGGCCGGGGCCGGAGAAGCGTCTGCGATAGCGGCAGCGGCCGGTGCCGCGTCCGATTGCGGCGCGGCGGCCGTCGGCAGCGCGTCGAGATGGATTGCGGGAAGGATTTGCGTCGCGGCGTTGTCGATCGGCTGCGTGGTTGCAGCAACCGGCGCCGCAGGTTCGACCGCGACCTGCGGCACCGCGGCCTTGGCGACGGACGCCTCGACTTCCGGCGACTCGTCGCCGTCGATGTCGTGATCGTCTTCGTCCTCCAGATCCGCGCCACCGCCCGCCAGACCGCCGGCGAGTTCGGCGCCGCCCTCGCGATCCCCGCGACGACGACGGCGTCCGCCGCGACGTCCGCGGCGGCGCTTGCCTTCACCATTCGCGGCGTTCGCCGGTTCGCTGCCCAGCGTGGCCGCGGCATCGCTCGCGATCAAGGCGGCAATGACCGGCGCCGCGGCTGCGGTGGCTTCGTCGATCGCGGCTGCTGCGGGTGCAGGCGCGGGAGACTGCGCTTTGGGCGCTTCGGCGGGCTTCGGCTGCTGCGGACGATCGCCGCGTTCCGGGCGCTCGGGGCGTGCCTGCTGACCCTGTACCGGCTCCGGACGATCCGGCCGCGGCGCTTTCTGCTGCTGCGGCCGCTGTTCGTTGCGCGGACCGCGGTCCTGCTTGTCCTGCCGCTGCTGCTGGCCCTGACCTTGGCCCTGCTGCGGGCCGCGATCCTTCTGCGGCTGCGCCGAGTTGCCGCGATCCTGACGATCGCCGCGATGTTGCCCGTCCTGCAGCTTGCCGCCCTTCTGGCGCTCGTCGCGACGCTGTTGGCCGTGCTGCGGCTTGCCCTGATGCTGCGGACGCTGTCCGTCGCGACCGGGCTTCGGGTTCGTGGCCGCAGGTGCTGCGACGACGGGTTCGCCGGCGCCGAACAGGCTGTCCCAGATCCGCCGGAAGAATCCCGGCTGCTTCACTGCAACCGCCGCGATCGGTGCGGGCTTTGCGGCCGGCGCTGCCGCCACCGGTTCCGCCGGTTCGTCGCGCAGCGGCGCCGGTGCGGCCGGTGCGATGCGCGTGACCGCCGGCTGTTCGCCCGGTTCGGCCGGTTGCGTCGAGGTCGGCAGCGGCGTGGGCGCGACCGGAGTGATGCGCTCGTAGCTGGGCGCGGTTTCCAGCGCGACTTCGCTCTTGCGCAGTCGGCGCACTTCGTAATGCGGAGTTTCGAGCTTGTCGTCGGCCACGACGATGACCGCCGCTTCCTGACGCTGCTCGATCTCGACGATGGCGCGGCGCTTTTCGTTCAACAGGAAGTTCGCGATCTGCGACGGCACCTGCACCAGCACCTGTCCGGTGTTTTCCTTCATCGCCTCTTCTTCGACGATGCGAAGGATCGACAGCGACATCGACTCGATGCCGCGGATGCGGCCATGGCCTTCGCAGCGCGGGCAGACGTTCTGCGTGGCTTCACCGAGCGACGGACGCAGGCGCTGGCGCGACATTTCGAGCAGGCCGAAACGCGAGATGCGGCCGATCTGCACGCGCGCGCGGTCGAGCTTCAGCGCGTCGCGCAGGCGTTCCTCGACTTCGCGCTGATGCTTGGCCGATTCCATGTCGATGAAGTCGATGACGATCAGGCCGCCCATGTCGCGGATGCGCAACTGGCGCGCGATCTCGACCGCGGCTTCGAGGTTGGTGTTGAACGCGGTTTCCTCGATGTCGCCGCCCTTGGTCGCCTTCGCCGAATTGATGTCGATGGCGGTCAGCGCTTCGGTGGCGTCGATGACGATGGCGCCGCCCGAAGGCAGGCGCACGGTGCGATCGAACGCATTCTCGATCTGCATCTCGATCTGGAAGCGCGAGAACAGCGGCACGGTGTCTTTGTACAGCTTCAGCTTGCGCAGGTTCTGCGGCATTACTTGCTGCATGAACTGACGCGCGTCCTCGTACAACTCTTCCTGATCGACGAGGATTTCGCCGATGTCGTTGCGCAGGTAGTCGCGCAGCGCGCGGATCATCAGCTTCGATTCCTGATAGACGAGGAACGGAGCAGGGCGGTTCTGCGTCGCTTCGGTGATGGCTTTCCAGACCTGCAACAGATAGTCGAGGTCCCATTGCAGTTCTTCGGCATCGCGGCCGAGGCCGGCGGTGCGGATGATCAAGCCCATCTCGTCAGGAAGTTGGAGCTGATCCATCGTTTCCTTGAGGTTCGAACGATCCTCGCCTTCGATGCGGCGCGACACGCCGCCGGCGCGCGGATTGTTCGGCATCAGCACCAGGTAACGACCGGCGAGGCTGATGAAGGTGGTCAGGGCGGCACCTTTGTTGCCGCGTTCTTCCTTGTCCACCTGGACGATGACCTCGCGGCCTTCCTTCAGCAGTTCGCGAATGCCGGCCTTGTTCGGATCGAGGCCGGGCGTGAAGTATTCGCGGCCGATTTCCTTCAGCGGCAGGAAGCCGTGGCGCTCGCCGCCGTATTCGACGAAACAGGCTTCGAGGCTGGGTTCGACGCGGGTGATGCGTCCCTTGTAGATGTTCGATTTCTTCTGCTCGCGCGACGGGATTTC
>JBGASK010000147.1:0-6287 GCA_044229785.1 Ahniellaceae bacterium | reverse complement strand
GCGTGCGCTGGAACACGTGCAGGCGTCCCGCGACCTTGGCCAGTTCGGGGATCACCTGGATCGCGCTGGTGCCGGTGCCGATGACGCCAATGCGCTTGCCCGCGACGTCGATGCCGTGGTCCCAGCGCGCAGTGTGGCAGGACGAGCCGGCAAACGATTCGCGGCCAGGAATGTCCGGCCAGTTCGGCACATGCAGCCCGCCCATCGCGGCAACGACGTGACGCGCTTCGATGCACTCGCCCGCCGCGTTCGTGGCGCGCCAGCGTCGCGTACCGGGCTGCCATTCCAGCGAGACCAATGTCCAGCCGAAGCGGATCCTGCCGTGATCGATCCACGGCTGGCTGATCGCTTCGACGTGGGCACGGATCTCGGCCTGACGCGGAAACAGTCGCGACCAGTCCGGGTTCGGTGCGAACGACAACGAGTACAGGTGCGAGGGCACGTCGCAGGCCGCCCCTGGATAAGTGTTGTCGCGCCAGGTGCCGCCGACCGAACCGGCCTTCTCGACGATGCAGTAGTCGCGGAGGCCGATGCGGTCGAGTTCATGCGCCATCGCGAGGCCGCCGAAGCCGGCACCCACGACGAGCACCTCGACTTGTTCGATCATCCCAGCCACGTGAACTTGGCGACGAAGACCGCGGCAATGACCCAGACCGCCAGCGGCACATCGCGCAGGCGTCCGGACAGCAACTTGATCAGCGCGTAGCTCACGAAGCCGAACGCGATGCCGTGGGCGATCGAGAAGGTGAACGGCATCGCCAGCGCGCACAGGACCGCCGGTGCGGTTTCGGTGAGGTCACGCCAGTCGATCTCGGCCAGGCCACGTGTCATCAGGATGGCAACGTAGATCAGGGCCGGCGCCGTCGCGTACGCGGGCACGCTGCCGGCCAGCGGTGCCAGGAACAACGCCAGCAGGAACAGAGCCGCGACCACCACTGCGGTCAACCCAGTGCGACCGCCGACCGCCGTACCGGCCGCGCTTTCGATGTAGGCCGTGGTCGACGAGGTGCCGAGCACACTGCCGGCGACGATGGCGGTCGAATCGGCCAGCAGCGCACGTTTCAGTCGCGGCAACTTGCCCTCGGCATCGAGCAGACCGGCGCGATGGCAGACCCCGATCAGGGTGCCGGTGGCATCGAACAGTTCGACCAGGAAGAAGGTCATCACCACGCTGAGCAGGCCGACATCGACGGCGCCGGCCAGATCGAGTTGCAGGAAGGTCGGTGCCAGCGATGGCGGCATCGCGAACACACCGGCGGAAGCGCTATGACCTGATGCGATCGACGCGACGGTGACGGCAAGAATGCCGATCAGGATGCCGCCAGTGATCTTTCGTGCTTCCAGCGCGACGATCAGGACCAGCCCCGCGACGGCGAACAGCGGTGCCGCCGCATGCAGGTCACCCATGCGCAGGTAGGTGGCCGGATCGGCAACGACGATGCCGGCGTTCTTCATTCCGATCAGCGCCAGGAACAGGCCGATGCCGGCCGAAATCGCCAGCTTCAGCGAGCGCGGAATCGCGTTGACGATCCATTCGCGCAGCTTGAACAGGCTGACCAGCACGAACAACACGCCGGAAATGAACACGGCACCGAGCGCGGTCTGCCACGTGTACCCCAGTGTGCCGCAGACCACGAAGGCGAAATACGCGTTGATGCCCATGCCCGGCGCCATCGCGATCGGATAGTTCGCGTACAGGCCCATGACCAGCGAACCGATGGCGGCGGCCAGACAGGTCGCGACGAACACCGCGTCACGCGGCATGCCCGTCGCCGACAGGATGTCCGGATTCACGAACAGGATGTAGGCCATGGTCAGGAAGGTCGTGACACCGGCCAGCACTTCGGTGCGGACCTTGGTGCCGTGGGCCTTCAGTTGAAACAGCGACTCGAACATCTCGAACTCCGGGCGGTTCAGATCAGGGTTGGTCGGGAAGATGCCGCGCTCGCCATGCGACGAGTTCGGCTTCAGTGACGAAATCGCGGCTGACGTCGCGACCAAGCGCAGCTTCGGTATCGGCGTAGGCGCTTTCCAGCGTGACATGATCGGCACCCGTCGCGGCCAGCGCACGCAATTCTGCCCAGGTAGCCGGTGCAAGATCGCGGACATCGCCGCCCCCGGCGAGGATGTCCCGCTTCAAGCTGCGCGATTGGATCAGGGCAACGGTCGCATCACCTTGATCGAGCGCGATCAGCGCGGCCAACGCGCGATGCGCCCTCGCCTCGCCTGCGTCGGCAGGAATGGGTTCTTCGGCCAGTGCGATCGCAGCCTCATCAGCGGCACCCATTCGCCACAGGCATTTCGCGACGTTGAGTGCGGATTGCGCGCGGTCCGGGTCGCCCTCGGGCAATACTGCGCGACGACGCACCTGGACGTCGCGATGCATGGCCAATGCGGCGCGGTAGTCGCCTGCGGCATAAGCGACGTTCGCCCAGTTGTTCAGTGCCAGCAGCGCATGCGGATGGTCGGCACCGCGCGTTTCGACCAAGATGCCGTGGGCGAGCCGGTACATCGCGATGGCTTCGTCGAGCGATCCGGCACGCCGCAAACTCACACCGAGATTCAGGGCGGCGATGCCAGTGCGCGGGTGATGGTCGCCGAACACCGCGCGGGTCTTGGCGAAAATCTGCCGTTCCAGCGACAGCTCGCGCGCATCGTTCCCGGCATTGCCTGCCAGCGTGGACAGTTCCTGCAAGGCGTTCAGCCTTCCCGGATGGCCGTCCGGGAACTGCCGTTCGCGCACGGCCTGCGCTTGCGCGCATTGGCGTTCGGCAATGTCGTTGCGCTCGCGCACGACCGCAATCCGGCAGCGCGTGAGCCATTGCGCTGCCAGCAGATCGCCGCTTTCGGGCGGCCAGTCCTTTGCGCCGGCCACGTCGTCGATCGACCGACCGAAACTGTCGCGCCAGGAGGCTTCCGCTTGCTGCTGCGCCGCTTCGGCTTCGGGCAGGAGATTGCGCTCGAACGTCATGCGCGCCAGCAGGGTCAGGGCTTCGGTGCGCAAGGCGCGGCCTTCCACCACGCCATCGTACAGATCGGGATCGGCCAGCATCGCGGTGACGATGGCGATGCCTTCGTCGGGCTTTCGGAAATTGGCCAGCGCATCAGCCTGCGTCAGCCGCAACGCCCAAACCAGACCCGGCTGCTGCGACGACCATCGTTCTGCCCCGGACAACCCTGCCTCCGCGGTTGCGATCGCTTTGTCGAATTGACCGAGGGAAAGCAGCACGCGCGAGGAGGTCAGCAGCAATTCCGCACGAGTTTCGGGGGCGAGTGTTGGATCGCGCTGCAATGCCTGGGCACCGCGCTCGGCCATCGCGACAGCATCGGGGATCTCGCCGCGATGGCGCATCGGATTGGCCTGCTCGAAGAGATCGGTCAGGAAACGCGTGGTCCGCACGGCCTTGTCACGCTCGTGCGCGACCGAGTCGCGCTGCCAGCGCCAGTTCAGCGCGA
This sequence comes from Ahniellaceae bacterium, assembly GCA_044229785.1. Taxonomy (GTDB): domain Bacteria; phylum Pseudomonadota; class Gammaproteobacteria; order Xanthomonadales; family Ahniellaceae; genus JADKHK01. The sequence goes on along the minus strand of JBGASK010000147.1, from coordinate 2,831 downwards.
CAATGGCGAGCGCCACCATCGCCGTGAGCGCAATCGCGATGGCTGTGCGATGTCGGCGCCCAAACTTTCGCGCGCGATACCAACCGTCGCCCTGTCGTGCCTGCACCGGCAATCCATCGAGCAGGCGACGCAGATCGTCGGCGAATGCGCCAATGCTCGGATAGCGCTCGCCCGGCGATTTGCGCAGTGCCTTGAGCACGATGGCGTCGAGATCCGCCCCGAAGCCGCGCCGGGCGCGATCCAGCGTCGTGTCGCCACTGTCGCTGCGACGTCGTGCGAGTTGACTGGGTGGTGCGGGATCTTGTTCGCAGATCGCCTGCATGAGCCCGAGACTCGTGGTGTGGTCGTCGCCGTATGGCGAAGCACCTGCCAGCAGTTCGTACAGCACGACGCCAAGCGAATAGAGATCGGACGTGGTGCCGACCCGTTCGCCTCGCACCTGCTCCGGGCTCGCGTAACGCAGCGTCATCAGCCGCTGGTCGGCGGCGGTCTGCACGGCGGTGTGAATCAAATCCCGTTCGTCGATGACCTTGGCGATGCCGAAGTCGAGCAGCCGCGGGCGGCCTTGCGCGTCCACCAGAATGTTGCCGGGCTTGAGGTCGCGATGGACGATCAGCGCCGAATGTGCGGCCTGCAAGGCGTCGCAGACCGACAGCACCAGGCGGATTCGCGTGTCGAGCGTCGCACGACGCGACGCGCACCAGCGATCGATGGATTCGCCCTCGACGAAATCCATCAACAGATACGGCGTGCCGTCGGCGGTTTCCCCACCATCGATCAGCCGCGCGATGCCCGGATGATCCAGTGCCGCAAGAATCTCGCGTTCGGTCAGGAAACGCCGCGCGAATTCACCACGCTGGGCGCCCGCTGCGGTCATCAGCTTGATGGCGACGCGCTGGCAGAATCCGCCATCGCGGCGTTCGCCCAACCAGACTGTTCCCATTCCGCCCGCGCCGATCGGCGTGATCAGTTCGAACGCACCCAGCCGCTGTCCCGCGTGCAGCGGGCATTGCCCTTGGTGCCAGTCGGCCCTGACCGATTCGATCGCCGTCTCGCGGGTTTCGCCCGCATTGGCGGCCAACCATGCCTCGACCTGCGCGCGAATCGCGTCATCGACCGGCTCATTCGCAGCCCACAACGCCGCACGCGCCTGTGGCGGCACGTCGGCCAAGGTATCGAACAGGGCACGGGCGCGGGCAAACCGCTCGGCATCCAGGGTCATGGCCCAGCATAACCCGCCATCGCGACTCTGGCGCTACGCTTGCCGCCATGACTCCGCCCGATCCCGATCACGCGCCGAAGTTGACCGATCGGCTGAATTCCGCCGATCGCACCGACCGCGAATTGATGGCCTATGTCCATGCCGAAATGCAGAGGCTCGCGCGTTCGGCCATGCGCCATGGCGATCGTGGCCTCACCCTGTCCACCGGTGCGGTGGTCAATGAGGCGTTCCTCAAACTGTTCGGGCAGGGCCAGCAACGCTTCCGCGATCGCGGTCACTTCCTCGCGATTGCCGCGACCGCGATGCGACAGGTGCTCGTCGACCACGCCCGCTCCCGACTCGCGGAAAAACGCGGCGGCGGCCAGGTCACCTCGCTCGATGCCATCGACGGCTTCGATGTCGCGATCGAGGCCGATGCCGAACAGATCGTCGCGATCGATGAAGCGCTCGGCGCGCTCGACACGCTCGACAGTCGCGCCCGCAAGGTATTCGAACTGCGCTTCTTCGCAGGGCTTGAAGTCGAAGACGTCGCCGAAGTGCTCGGCGTGTCCGCGCCGACCGTGAAACGCGACGCCCGTTTTGCACGGGCGTTCATCGGCGAGCGCCTGGGCTGGCAGACACCGGCCTAGTCAAAGGAGTCCTTGAACAAGGCGTCGGACCGGAATGTTGCGGTCAGGGTTTCCGGCGTTTCCCACTTCACGAAGGTGCATGTTTCGCCAGCGCCGCAGGCCGCCAGTCCATTCCAGCCCATGAAGACCCATCCGGGAGCTGCTTGTGCCTGCACGATGACGGTTTCACCGGTGGCGAAATCGCTGGTGCAGGTGAGGCCGCAATGAATGAAGTTGGGCTGGCTCAGGATGGTGCCCTGCCCGACCACATTCACCGTAAGCGGAACGTCGCCGCCGATCCGGGCAACACCGAGATGATCGCCACCGGAACCGATCACTTGCCGTGTCGCCAGAATGCCGCCTTGCGCATCAAGCGCCAGACCTTGCACGCCGCGACCGTCGAACGCGATGCGTCCATTGGGAGCGAACGAGGTGTCCTGGCTTCCGTCCGGCGCATAGCGACTGACGTTGGCAATGTAGTTCTTGCCTGCGGTCAGGATTCGGCCATTGCGCTGGATGAGTAGAGCGTTGATGCCATCGGTCGCGTCTTCGTCGCGCGTGACGACGCCCGACGAACCGAATGCAAGATCCGGGCTACCGCTGGCGAGCAAGCGGACGATCTGGTCGTTGAAATTGCCGGCGTTCTGAACCGACCCACCGATCACGATCCGGCCCGGTCCGTCCACTGCCATCGTCGTCGGCGAAAACTGCGAGGGATTGGGCAGCACCACTGTCCCGGTGCCCGCGAAGCTGGCATCAGCGCTGCCATCGCCCAAACGCCGCAGCAGATTTCCCGCACCATCAGTGACGAGGATACGGCCTGTGGAAAGTAACGCCATCGCGCCGCCCAATCCGGGTGAGTCCACGCGCAGGATGCCGATGCCGGGCACGCTGGCGGACGGAAAGAACGTGGGATCGAGCGTGCCGTTGGCTTGCAGGCGCGCAAGCCAATAGGTCCAGTTGGTCGCACCCAGCGTCCGTCCTTGAATCAGCAATCTGCC
>JBGASK010000029.1:0-29682 GCA_044229785.1 Ahniellaceae bacterium | reverse complement strand
GGACTTCTCGCGCGGCGAGACATCGCGCAATCCAGCGGTCGTCGACACCATCGACACCCGCCCGAACGGCAACGAAGCCGCGAAGATCAATATCCAGCTCGGCCAGGCCTACTTGAGCCAGGGCAAGCTGGACATGGCGATGGACAAGCTCAAGAAGGGCATCGAACTGGCGCCGCGCAACCCCGACGGACACACGGTGATTGCCGTGTTGTACGAGCAGCTCGGCAACGCCGACATGGCCGGCAAGCACTATCAGGAAGCGCGCAAGCTGGCGCCCGAATCCGGCCTCACCGCGAACAATCTCGGCCGCTTCCTGTGTGCGCAGGGCCAATACGAGAAGGCCGATGCCCTGTTCGCAGCGGCATTGACGGACCCGTTCTACCGTTCGCCGGAAACGGCACTGCTGAATCGAGGCAGTTGCGCGATGTCGGCCGGACGTTTCGACGTTGCCGCGGAGAATCTGCGTTTGGCGCTGGAACGTAGCCCGGACATGCCCGACGCCCTCTATCAGTCGGCGATGCTGGCGATGCAGCGCAAGGACGCACTGCGCGCACGCGCTTTCATGGAGCGGTATCTCGGCGTGGCCCCCTCGTCGCCGCAAGCTCTGGCTTTCGCCATCAAGATCGAGCAGGCGCTCGACGACCAGCGTGCGGTGGCGCGCTATCGCGAGCGACTGGTCCAGGAATTTCCGGAATCCGCCGAAGCGGAGTCCCTCAACAGCAATGTGGGTTCACGATGACGCGCGCCCCCCGCTCCCGCAAGAAGAAGTCCATCGTCGCCAACGAGCCGGCGCTCGCGGCGGTCGCCGAAGCCGCGGCGGCCACTGCCGAGTCGTTGAGCCTGCCGCTGCCTGCACCCGAAGAGGCGATTGAAGCGGGTGCGCCGGAACAGCCGCCGGAGACCAGCTCCGATGCCTCCGACGTGCCTTCTTCGGATGAAGTCATGGCGGTTGCCGAGCATTTCCTGATGGGTGCCGAACAGCCTTCGACACTGCCCGCAGAGCGCAGCAGCATGCGCATCGAGGTGACCGAAGACCGCACGCATCTCGGCCAGCGATTGCGTGCGGCGCGTGATGCGCGCGGCTGGTCGCGCGAGGACGTGGCGCATCGGCTGCATGTGCCGACCACCGTGGTCGCCGATATCGAAGCCGAACGCTTCGAGCGCCTTGGCGCGCCGATCTACGTGCGCGGCTATTTGAGCAAGTATGCCCAGCTGGTCGAGCTGCCGATGGTGGTCGTGAATCGCGCCATCGAAGGCATGGCCGAGCCGGTGCTGAAGGCGTCCACCGATGCGCCGCGCGTGGTGGCGACCTGGGAGCGTTATCGCGTGGCCGTGATCGGCGGCGTCATCACCCTGGCGGTCGCGATTCCGGTACTGACGCTGGTGGCCAACCGCGGCATCAATTCGCCGGTACCGCTGGTGCGCAGTCTCGACGAATCGGATCTGGTCCAGCCGCCGATTCGGGAGGGCGCCAACCCGGCTGCCCCGTCCGGCGTCGCCGACGTTGTGGCGGGTTCAGGTTTCGAGGCCAGTAGCGACCCGGTAGCGATGGCGCCGGTCGTTCCCCCGATCGAGTCGGCCGAGGTCGAGGAAACGGAAGCCGGCAATGCGCCGCTGATGGCGTCGATGGCCGGATTCACCGCGCCTGCAGCCGAAGGCGGCCACGTCCTGGAAGCGCAGTTTCGCGAAGACAGCTGGATCGAGATTTTCGATGCCGACGGCCGTGTCATCGAGCAGAATCTGGTTCGCGCCGGACAAAGCCGACGCTACCAGTCCACTGGCGCGGTCAGCATCAAGATCGGTAATGTGGGCGGGGTCGACGTGCGTGCGGACGGCAATCCGATCGATCTTGCCCCGCATGCCCGCGCCAATGTCGCGCGGCTGCGACTGTTCGAGGAAGCGGCCGCGACGCCGACCCCTTGAGTCCATCCGGGACGCACCGCGTCCCTGCAACAACGGGAATGAAGCATGTCTCTTGAAGAACTCGACGAACACGAGCGCAGCGAACGCGTCCGCGAATGGGTGCGCAAGAACGTCGGCTCGATCGCGCTCGGCGTGATGGCCGGCATCGGTGCGATCTACGGCATCGAACAATGGGGCGCACATCGTCAGCGCAGCGCTGGCCTGGCGGGCGACGAGTATCGTGCTTACGCCGAAGCCGTGACCAAGAAGGACGCGACCGCGATCGCCACGCTCGGCAAGACCCTGCGCGACAAGTATCCGGATTCGCCGTATGCGTCGATGTCGGCGCTGAACGACGCTTCGGAATCGGTGGCTGCCGGCAAGTCCGACGATGCGATCGCATCGCTGGAATGGGCCGAGTCGCATGCGACCATGCCGGAAATGAAGTCGCTGGCAATGTTGCGCCGCGCGCGCCTGCTGCTCGCTGCCGGCAAGGCCGACGCGGCGCTCGAGGTCGCCAAGAAGATCGATGCCGAAGGGTTCAAGCCGCTGGCGGCCGAAGTGCGCGGCGACGCGCTGCTGGCGCTGAAGCGCCAGACGGAAGCCTTGACCGCCTACGACGAAGCCCTGGTCGGTCTCGATTCCGGTGCCGCGCGCCGTTCCATCGTGGAAATGAAGCGCGACGACCTCGCGGGCGTCAAGGCGGGCAGCTGATGAAGCGCTCCGTCCTGCTGCTTGCGTTGTGCGTGCTTGGCCTGTCCGGTTGCGAATGGCTGAAGGGCAAGTCCTCGAAGGACAATCTCGACCCGCCGGCGGAACTGGTGGACTTCGAGACCACGGCGCCGGTCGATCGCGCCTGGTCGCGCAATCTCGGTGACGGCATCGAGCGCAGCGGCACCAAGCCGCGTCCGGTCGAGGCCGACGGCATCGTCTACGCCAGCGACCTCGACGGTTCGGTGTTCGCGATCGACCTGCTGACCGGCAGTCCGCGCTGGTCGATCGAGGCCGACAAGCGACTGTCCTCCGGCCCCGGCGTGGGTGAAGGACTGGTCGTGGTCGGCGGTCTGGATGGCGATGTCATCGCGCTCGATCGCGACAGCGGATCGGCCAAGTGGACGACCAAGGTGTCGTCGGAAGTGCTGGCCAGTCCGGTGATTGCCGGCGGCATCGTGGTCGTGCGCAGCGGCGACGGTCGCGTGTTCGGTCTGAGCGCGACCGACGGGTCGCGCGCCTGGTTGTTCGATCGCGGCGTGCCGCTGATCAGCCTGCGCGGCAACGCCACGCCGGTCGCGCTCGACGGCGATGTCTATGTCGGGTACGACGACGGCAAGCTGATCGCACTGGAACTCGCCACCGGCGAATTGCAGTGGGAACAGACCATCGCCACGCCGAACGGCCGCACCGAACTCGAACGCATGGGCGACATCGACGGTGAAGTCGTCGCCAGCGAAGGCGAGTTGTACATGGTCACCTATCGCGGCCAGGCCGCGGCGCTGGCGCGTGATTCCGGCCGCGTGTTGTGGACGCGCGACATGTCCTCGTTCACCGGGGTCAGCGTCGGCACCGACGAGGTCTACCTGAGCGATGCGGACGGGGCGGTGTGGGCGCTGGATCGCCGCAGCGGCAGCTCCCTGTGGAAGCAGGACGCGCTCGCGCACCGCTGGCTGACCACGCCGGCCGTGTTCGGCGACTATCTCGCGGTTGGCGATTACGACGGCTATCTGCACGTCCTGTCGCGCCAGGACGGCACGACGGCGGCGCGTTTCCATGCCGGCGACGAAGCCATCCGCGCTGCGCCGCTGGTCGTGGGCGCTCACGTCGTGGTCGCATCGACCGACGGCGAACTCGCGGCCTTCGTGCTCGAAGCCGCGAACTGATCCATCCGGGAGTCCAACATGTTGCCAGCCGTTGCGCTTGTTGGGCGCCCGAATGTCGGCAAGTCCACGCTGTTCAATGCCATCACGAACACGCGCGATGCGCTGGTCGCGGATGAGCCGGGCGTTACCCGCGACCGCCACTACGGCGTGTGTCGCTCGGCGGCGCGTCCCTTCGTCGTCGTCGATACCGGCGGCCTGACCGACGACCGCGAACTGCTGGCCGAACTGACCGTGCGCCAGTCGCTGGCCGCGGTCGACGAGTCGGCCGTCGCGGTCTTCGTGGTCGACGCCAAGGACGGCATGACCGCGGCCGACGAAACCATCCTGTCGCAACTGCGCCGTTATGGACGCCCGATCGTCCTCGCGGTGAACAAGACCGACGGCCGCGACGTGCAGGCCTCGATCAACGAATTCGCCGCGCTCGGCCTGGCGCGCATCGTGCCGATGGCGGCGTCGCACCGGCGCGGCCTCACGGAACTGTTCGACGCCATCGACGACCTGCTGCCGGAAGAAGTCGACGCCGAGGAATTGCCCGACGAGGCCGGCGTGCGCGTCGCCATCATCGGGCGTCCGAATGTCGGCAAGTCCACGCTCGTGAACCGATTGTTCGGCGAGGAGCGCGTCATCGCCAGCGAAGTGCCGGGGACCACCCGCGACGCCATCGAAGTGCCCCTGCATCGCGACGGCCGCGATTATGTGCTGATCGACACCGCCGGCGTGCGGCGCAAGGGCAAGGTCGAGGAAGCGGTCGAGAAGTTCAGCGTGATCAAGACGCTGCAGGCGCTGGAACGCGCGCACATCGCGGTGCTGATGATCGATGCCGCCGAGGGCGTGACCGAGCAGGATGCGTCCGTGCTCGGTTATGCCCTGGACGCGGGGCGTGCGCTGGTCGTGGCCGTGAACAAGTGGGACGGTCTCGGCGAATACCAGCGCGACCGCTGCGAGAGCGAACTGGAACGTCGCCTCGACTTCGTGCCCTGGGCCGAACGCATCTTCATCTCGGCCAAACACGGTTCGCGGCTGCGCGAGCTGATGGCCGCGGTCGATCGCGCCCACGCCTCGTCCATCGTCGATCTCGGCGCCAGCGAAGTGACCAGGGCCATCGAGATCGCGGTCGAAAGCTTCCAGCCGCCGATGGTCTCGGGCAAGGTCGCCAAGATCCGCTACGCCCACATGGGCGGACGCAATCCGCCGCGCATCGTGCTGCACGGTTCGCGCCTCGATTCGCTGCCCGCGAGTTACATCCGCTATCTCGAGAACTTCATCCGTCGCCGCTACAAGCTGGTCGGCACGCCGGTGGTCATCGAGACCCGCGCCGGCGCGAATCCCTTTGCCGGAAAGAAGAACGAACTGACCGAGAAGCAGGTCCAGCGCCGTCGGCGCATGATGCGCCACGTCAAGCGCCGCTGACCGTCGCCACTGGCTTTCGTCGGATCGGCACGGCGCGCGAATGCGGCATACTTTGCGCATCGACGAGGGCAAGGGCATGACGGGACGAACGCAGGTCACGGGCGGCATTCTGGCGGGCGGTCGCGGCCTGCGCATGGGTGGCGTCGACAAGGGACTGGTCGAGCACTCGGGGCGGGCTCTGGTCGCGCACATGATCGAGCGTCTGCAACCGCAGGTCGGCAGCATCGTCATCAGCGCCAACCGCAATGTCGATCGTTATTCCGCGTTCGGCCACCCGGTGTTCACCGACGACGACGACGGCTTCCTCGGACCGCTGGCGGGTATCGCCCGGCTGTTGCGCGAGATCGACAGCGAATTCCTGGTCACCACGCCCTGCGACACCCCGGATTTCCCGGACGACCTGGTCAGCCGATTGCTCGCGCGCCAGTTCGAAACCGGTGCCGATGCCGTGGTTGCCTTCGACGGCGAGCAGCGCCAGTTCCTGTTCGCGCTCTATCGGCGTTCGCTGGCCGAATCGGCCGCAGCGGCGCTGGCTGCGGGCGAGCGCGCGGTGTGGCGCTGGCACGAGGGCCTGAACCTGGCCGAGGCGCCCATCGGCGACGCGGCCGCGTTCGCGAACCTGAATACCCGCGCCGACCTCTGAACAATGGCGCCCACACCGTTCGATCAAGCGCTGGCGCTGTTGTGTGACGAAGCGGCGGCGCGCCTGTGCCCGATCGAGTCGGTGGCGCTGCACGCGGCCTTCGGTCGCGTGCTGGGCGAGGATCTGGCGGCGCCGATCAGCGTGCCCGGCTTCGCCAATGCCGCGATGGACGGGTACGCGCTGCGCAGCGAAGGCCGTGGCGTGCGTCGCGGCGAATCGTTTCGGGTGATCGATCTGGCGCTGGCCGGCGCAGCGTCGCAGCGTCTCGATGCCGCCGCCGATTGCGCCGAGATCGCCACCGGCGCCGTCGTGCCCGAAGGCGCGGACTGCGTGGCCCAGTACGAACTGACGCAGCGTGCGGGCGACCGCATCGTCGTGCAGGCGGATGTCGCGGCGGGACACAACGTGCGCGGCGCCAGCGACGACTATGCACTCGGCCAACCCGCGTTGTCGCGCGGCCGCGTGCTCGATGCAGGCGCGCTCGGCGTACTCGCCGGTTTCGGTCTGGTCGACGTGACGGTGCGGCGACGTCCGCGAATCGCCGTCATCGTCACCGGTTCGGAGTTGCAGCCGGCCGGCGTGTCGCTGGCGCGCGGTCAGATCCACGACAGCAATTCGACGACGCTGCGCGCGTTGTTGTCTGCACATGCGGACACCTTGAGCATGATCGGCCCGGTACGCGACGAACGCGATCGGCTGGCCGCGATCTTGCGCGAGGCGGCGCGCGATCACGAGGTGGTGATCACGGCCGGCGGCGCATCGGCCGGGCGTGCCGATTTCGTCCCCGGCCTCGTGCGCGAACTCGGCGAGATCCGTCTGTGGAAGATCGCGACGCGACCGGGCATGCCCTTCCTGTACGGCCGCATCGGCGACGCGATGGTGTATGGGCTTCCGGGCAATCCGGTGTCGGTGTTCGCGAGCCTGTTGACGCTGGTGCTGCCGGCCCTGCGTGCGATGCAGGGGCAGGCGTCGCGACCGCGTCGGTACGGCGTGCTCGCGGCACCGTTGCGCAAGTCGCATGGACGTCTGGAATGGCGCCGCGGCCTGTTGTCGAACGCGGTCGACGGGCGCCGCCTGATCCTTCCGCACGCCGCTCAGGGTTCCGGCATGTTGCGCGGCGTGGCCGAGTCGAATGCCCTGTTGCGGATCGACGCGGATACCCGCGCGCTCGGTGCCGGCGCAGTGGTCGAAGTGTTACCGTTTCCGGCATGAATTCCGAGTTTCCGCCGCTCGAAACCGAACTTGCCGATGCCCGCGCAGCGACCATGCGCGGCGCGTCCGTGCTGGACGTGCGCGAGGCGCGGGAATGGGCCGAGGGCGTGTGCCCGGGAGCGGTCTGTCTGGCCTTGTCCGAGGGCATTGCGCCGATGCTCGATTGGGCACGCAATCGGTCGGGTCCGATCTACGTGTTCTGCGCCGGCGGCGCGCGCTCGTTGCGCGCCGCTCAGGCCCTGCGCGAGGCCGGCGTTCCCGCGACCTCGGTGCGCGGCGGCATGCAGCATTGGCGGTTGCAGGGCGGCGCCATCGAGAAGCCCTCGTCCCAAGGCGTCGGCGACGACCGATATCTGCGCCACCTGCTGCTGCCGGAAGTCGGCGCGCACGGGCAGCGATGCCTGCAACAGTCGCGCGTGGGCCTGGTCGGCGCCGGCGGCCTCGGTTCGCCGGCAGCCTTCTATCTCGCGGCGGCAGGCGTCGGTGCGCTGCGCCTGATCGACGACGACGTGGTCGAGCGCAGCAACCTGCAGCGCCAGATCCTGCATCGCGACGACCGCATCGGGGCGCGCAAGGTCGATTCCGCCGCGGCGACCTTGTCGGCGCTGAACCCGTCGGTGCGGATCGAACCGGTCGCGGCGCGATTGAGCGCGGCCAATGCGGCCGAGCTGTTCGCGGACTGCGATGTGGTCATCGACGGCGCCGACAATTTCCCGACCCGGCAACTCGTCAATGCGGTCTGCCTGCACCTCGGCAAGCCCTGGGTCTACGGCGCGGTGCATCGGTTCGAGGGCCAGGTCAGCGTGTTCGATCCGCGCGGCGGTCGCGGCGTGACGCCGTGTTATCGCTGCCTGTTTCCGGAAGCACCCGATGCGGCCGATGCACCGAATTGCGCCGAAGCCGGCGTGCTGGGCGTGTTGCCGGGCATCGTCGGGACGCTGCAGGCCAACGAAGCGATCAAGCTGCTGCTGGGCATCGGCGAACCGCTGGTCGGTCGTCTGCTGTTGTTCGATGCGCTGGCGATGCGCTTCCGCGAGCTGCGGTATGGCGCCGATCCGCAGTGTCCGGGCTGCGGCGCCGGCGCGGCGGATTCGGCGCTGCCGGACACGCTCGCGCCGTTCTGCGCCGTCGGCTGATCACTTCTGGTGTTTCGCCTTCCACTCGGCATAGGGCATGCCGTAGACATGGGCGCGCGCTTCTTCCTTGCCCATCACTTCGCCGCCGGCGACCGCCGCCTCGCGGAGCCAGTCGGCCAGGCAATTGCGGCAAAACCCGGCGAGATTCATCAGGTCGATGTTCTGCACGTCGTTGCGTTCGCGCAGATGCGCGACCAGGCGGCGGAAGGCCGCGGCTTCGAATTCGGTCGCATTCATCGTCACGGCTCCGGGTGCCTGGATAGGCGCCGACGGTAGCGGCGGCGGCGGTCGCTTGTCGATTCGATGCCGGGCAGGGCACGCGCGCCGCGTCCGCATTGCTAGACTCCGCGGCCTCATGCGTACTCATCGATGCCTCGGACTTCTCGCCGCCGCGTTCGTCTGCGGCCCCGTCACCGCGACCGAATCGGCTGCAGCACCGGTCATCCGCCTGAATTCGGTGGTCATCGACACCGCACGCACGGTGCCCGATGCGTTGGCGATCGGCAGCGACCGAGTGCTGCTGCAGTTCCCGGGGCCGATCTCGGCGCCGCAACGGCTTGCACTCGCGGCCGGCGTCGATCGCATCTACGCCTATCTGCCCGAACACGCCTTCCTGGTGCGTTTGCCCGCCGGCCAGCGCCAGGCGCGGCTGGCGCAGACCGGCGCGTCCTGGGCGGGCGCGTGGCAGCCGGCCTACAAGATTGCGCGCGGCGTGCGTGCGGCGGCGCTTCGGGAGGATGCCGAGCAGGTCCATCAAGTCATGGTGCAGCTGTTTCCCGAGCGTGATCCCCAGGCATTCGCGCAACAGTTGCGTGCGCTTGGCGTGCCGGGCGTCGGCGCCAGCGGGCGTGGCCGACAGTTCGGTCGCGTGCGCCTCGCCTGGCGCGGGGCCGAGATCGCGGAATGGGCCGACCGCGTGGCCGCGCTCGACGACGTGTTCTGGATCGACCGCGAACCGCGGCGCGTGCTGTTGAACGACACCACGGTCTGGGTCGGGCAGTCGGGTCTGTCGGGCGGGCAAACGACCCCGGTGTTCGCCAACGGCATCCACGGCGAGGGACAGGTCGTCGCCGCACTCGACACCGGCATCGACCCCGACATGTGCTACTTCCGCGAAGCGGCGGCCGGCCTGCCGCCGACCAATGCCTGCAATGGCGGCACCACGATCGACGCGACGCGCCGCAAGATCCTCGGCGTGAACTTCCTGTGGTCGACCGACTGCAACGGCGGCATTGCCAGCAACGAATGGGACAACCACGATCACGGCACCCACGTCGCCGGCACGATTGCCGGCGACAACCTCGCCAATCCGATCGTGCATGATGCCGGCGACGGCATGGCGCCGGCCGCGAAGCTGGTGATCCAGGACGGCGGCCTGACCACCGACAACTGCGCCGATCTGCCCGGCATCGGTTGTCCGGTGGTCGACCTGAATCCGATCTTCCAGCAGACCTACGACCAGGGCGCACGCATCCACAGCAATTCCTGGGGCGACAACGAGAACGACCCGACCCAGAACGACTATTCCGCCGGCAGTCAGGACGTCGACGAGTTCATGTGGGCGCATCCGGATTTCCTGGTGTTCTTCGCCGCCGGCAATTCCGGTCCCGGCACGGCCTCGGTCGGCAGTCCGTCGACGGCGAAGTCGGCGGTATCGGTGGGCGCGACGCAGCATGCGACCAGCGCCGGCAGCATGGCCTCGTTCTCGTCCTGCGGTCCGACCGACGACGGCCGCATCAAGCCCGAGATCACGGTGCCGGGTATGGAAATCAATTCGGCCAACAACGACACCAATGTCGGCAGCAACAATTGCAATACGAGACTGATGCAGGGCACCAGCATGGCGACACCCGGCGCCGCCGGCCTGACCGCGTTGATCCGCCAGTATTACGTCGACGGGTACTACCCCGACGGCAGCGCGAATGCGGCAAACGCCTTCACGCCGTCGGCGGCGTTGATGCGCGCGACCCTGGTGCATTCCGGCGAGAACATGAGCGGTGCCACGGTCATGCCGTCGAACTGTCAGGGCTGGGGACGGGTGACGCTCGACAACGCCCTGTATTTCCCGGGCGACGCGCGCCGGCTGTGGGTGCGCGACGACACGCCCGGCATCGCCGCCAGCGGCATCGAACGTCGCTACACGCTTGATGCCGTCGCCGGCCAGCCGCTGAAGTTCACGCTCGCCTGGACCGATTTCCCGTCGACCCCGGCGGCCCTGCCGCATCTCGTCAACGACCTCGATCTGATCGTCGAGCACAACGGCCAGACCTGGCTCGGCAATGTCTGGAGCGGCGGCCAGTCGGCCGCCGGCGGCAGCGCGGATCGTTTGAACACGCTGGAGCAGGTACGCCTGACCACGGCGGTCGACGGCCCGGTCGTGATCACCGTGCGCGCCCACAACATCCCGAATGGCCCGCAGCCGTTCGCGCTGGTCGCAAGCGGCGCGATCAGCGAGGACCTCGACAACGTGTTCGGCGACGGCTTCGAATGACGGGGTGACGCGCCCGATCAACGAAGCGGGCGCGGACCGAGAGCCGCCGATCCCGGGCGAATTCGCGTCGAGAAATCGTCGGTGTCCGCGGCGGCGGCGGCGAGCGCGTTGATGCGATGCGCGGCCCGATAGGTTTCCCGCGGCAGGTCCGTGTCGATCAGGCCGAGGTCGTAGGCGAGGTCGTCGGCATACGCCGGCAGCAGGGTCTTGTAGCTCCAGGGCACGCGGCCGGGCGCGATCGATTCGATGTGGTCGACGATGTTGCTGGTACAGGTGTTGCTCAGCGTGTTGTAGAACTCGGGTTCGGCGGCAATGCGGTTCGCGCGCTCCAGCATCGACACGAACAGGGCGCGCATCTGGTCATGCGTGGCGCGGATCGGATACAGGAACACGTCGTCCTTGCGATGGTTGGCGCGCAGCCCGATCAGATCGCGCTCGTCGCCGATCACGTAGGCGATTTCGTACTGTCGCAGGAGGCCGCGCAGCGGAGAGAACGTTTCGTCGCGCTCCTTGCGGATCTCGACCGAGATCGCGATGTACTCGCCGTCGTCGAATCCGAAGCTCAGGAAGGTATGCGCCGGCCCGCGCCAGTCGGCGAACGGTTCGACGACGAACCACACCGATGCGAGTCGCGACAGGTCGTAGCGTCGCGTTTCCCAGCGCAGGTCGAAGTCGGTCGGCGATCGATAGGTCGCGTTGCGGACGTTGTGGATCGTCACCGCGTCGCCGCCGATGTCCGCCGTCGCGACCCGCGCCTGATCCGCATGCCAGTCGCGATCGTTCGAGGGCCGCACGATCAGGGCAAACAGCAGCCAGGCGACGAGCAGGGTCGCGGCCAGCGCGAGCAGCCGACGCAGGCGCGGGCGCTGCGCGAGCATCACAGCAGCGTCAAGACGAATCCGCCGAGGCTGAAGACTGCCGCAGTCTGCAGTTGCATGCCCATGCACTGATGCGGCGCTTCGTCGCCCGCGGCGAGGGCCCTGGCGTTCGGCGTCCGTCCCGCAAACCAGACGATGGCTGCGGAGACCAGCATGCCGATGCGGATCGATCCGAAGTCGTTCACGCCGCTGCCCAGCGTGATCGAGATCGCGAGCATGGCCAGCGGCACCATGAAGCCAAGAAAACCGTAACCGCGCCAGGACAGACTCATGTCTTGCCACTCCTTGGAATCGAAGCACCGATCTTGCCTATTCGAGCCCGTCCTTGAACAGTGCGGCCGGTCGTTCGCCGTGGATCACGTAGGCCGCGCCGCGGTAGGTGCCGAGTGCGCTCGCGCCGTGGCAGCTGAGCAACAGATCGGCGATGCCGTCGCGATTCAGGTCGCCGCCGCGTCCGATGTTCAGGCCGCAGTAGTCCTCGGCGCCGGTGCCGACGAGGGTGAAGCCGTCGCCGTCCGCCCATGTGGCGAGCGGCAGCGTTGCCGCACGCGGTGCGGTGCGCCCGAACACGACATGCACCTGTCCGGAATCCGCGCCATGTGCATCCGCGTATTGGGCGCCGAGGCCGATGTCGTCGATGCCGTCGCCGTTCACGTCGCCGACGCCGGCAATGCTCTCGCCGGCACGATCGCCGGTCCGCGCGCCCTCGATGCGGAAGCCGTTGCTGCCGGTCAATGTGTCGAGCTCGAAGCGGGCGGGGAAGGCTGCGCTGCCGTGGACGACGTACGCGCGGTTCTGCAGGCCGCCGACCAGCACATCGTCGTAACCGTCGTGATTCAGGTCGGCCGAACCGACGGCGCGACCGAGGAATTCGTACGCCATGCCGGTGCGGATCGCGAATCCGCGCGAGCCATCGAGCATCGCTGCCGACATCGGCGTCTGCTGAAGTCGCCCGCTGCCGAACAGCACGTAGGCCGCGCCCTGCATTGCGCCCGGCGTGCCCGCGCGTTCCGCACCGGCAATCAGGTCGGCAAGGCCGTCGCCGTTGACGTCGCCCGATCCGACGCTGATGCCGAAACGATCGTCGGCGCCCGCGCCATCGATCCGGAATCCCTGCACGCCATCAAGGGCCTCCAGCGCGATGCGTCGTCCCAGATTCGGCGCACGACCGTAGATCAGGTAGACGCTGCCGCTGTCGGCGCCGGCGAAGTCGCCGTGCACGGTGCCGATGGCGACATCATCGAGGCCATCGCCGTTGAAATCGCCGAGCGCGGCGACCGACTTGCCGACGTTTTCGTACAGCTGTGCGCCGTCCATGCAGGTGGCCTGCCCGGACGGCAGCGTGTCGATCGTCGCGATCGCGTCCATCGTCGGCTGGCCGTAGACGATGCAGGCGCGACCATCGAAGCCGTTGCTGCTGGACAGTCCGATGATCAGATCGTCGCGGCCGTCGCCGTTCACGTCGCCGGCGCCGCGGGCCCGGTGGTTGAAGCCTTCGTAAGGCGCGCCATCGAGGCGGAAGCCGTTCGAACCGTCGAGTTGGTCGAGCGACACGCCGTCAGGAAATCCGTTGCGACGACCGAAGATCACATACGTGCTGCCGCGGCCCTGCTGCGCTTCCTCGGCCGAGACCAGGACATCGTCCAGGCCGTCGCCGTTGAAGTCGCCGATGCCGTCGCTGTTGATGCCGAGCAGATCGCCGTCCGCCAGCCCGTCGATGCGAAAGCCGGACTCGGGCGCCAGCGTCGCCAGTTCGACCACGCGCTGTGCCATCGCGGCGCCTGCGGCCAGCGATACGCACGCGACCAGAACGAGCAAGTAGGCCGCGCGGAAGGCGCGAGACGGACGCTGGAAACACGACATGCAGATCCCCCGCCGCGAACCGTTCGCGGATGCCGGGATGCTGTCGTCACGCACGCCGTCGCCGCGCCGGGCGAATGCGGAATCGGGGCTGGGAAATTTCCCAGGCCGGGCTCGCGGACACCGTCTGCGAATGCCCATCCGGGGCAATGCCCCGGGCTCCAATCATTCGGGCTGCCGGCCCTTGATCGCAACGCCGTCAGTGTTGCTGATCGACCGTCCGATTCGGCTTCCAGTCGAGCGGCTTCGAGGTGATGCCGTTCGGCCCGTCGACCTGATCGGTGACCCACCACGGCTTGCCTTCGGCGTCGAGGTAGAGGTTCGACATTTCGGGGTGGGTGAAGGGGCGCGAGCCGATGCGGCCGAGCACGGCGATCTGGCCGCCGGTTTCGTCGACGGCGCGGTCGCGTTCGAGGCCGCGCGACAGCGCGGTGGCGGGCGAGGGCGTGGGCCAGGTGGCGATCAGTTGCGGCTTGGGTTGCGGGCTGAAGCCGTAGAACTTCGGTTGCGTCTCGGGCGAGAACAGTTGCAGCACCTTGAGGCCGTTGCTGCCGTCGGCGACGTAGCCGAACAGCGAGGCATTGGTCGCAGCGACGACGATGTCGCGGGCGTCCGTGATTGCGCCGTCGGCGTTGAAGCTCTGATACAGCGTCGGCGCTTCCGGTCGAGTGACATTGATGATGGCGATGCCGTCGGCCCCGTTCGCGACGTAGGCATAGGTGCGCGCCACATGCAGCCGGGCGGCATGGGCCAGCGGCACGACCGCGTCCGGCACGACCCGCGGTTGCGCCGGATTCGTTACGTCGACCACTTCGAGCCCACGTCCCGTGGTCGCGAACAGGTAGCGGAACTGCACCTGCGCGGCCCGTGCGTCGGTCAGCGGAATCGTCGTGACCGTACGCGGCTTCAGCGGATCGGCCATGTCGAGCACGACGATGCCGCGCGGCGTGCTGGCGTAGAACCAGGTGCCGGCGACGGCCAGGTGGCGCACGCCGTCGAGCACGCCGTTCTCGTTCCAGGTCAGCGCTCGCGAGAGCTGGTTGTTGCGCAGTTCGCCATCGGCCAGCGTGTTGATGTCGACCAGGATCAGGCCTTCCTCGGCGTCGGTCACGAACGCGAAGTTGTAGATCGCAAGGAACGGCTGTTCCTGATTGGTCACGCGCATCAGATCGCCCCGATTGCGGTCGGGATGAATGGGTTGCGTGGTCGGCAGCACCACGCAGGTGGCCGCCTTCGATTCGACGACCGTGTCGTGGCCGAGCGGCGAACTCGGCGCGCCGACGATGCGCTGACTGAAACCCTTGTTGGCAACACTGGCGATGTCGTAGACGACCAGGCCCTTGTCGCGCTCGGCAACGTAGAGGTATTCGCCGCGATGCTGCAGGCAGCCGACCGTGCCGTCGCTGTCGTGCGTGAATCCTTCCGGCAGCACCCGGCCACGCACTTCGTGTTTCGCGTAACGTTCGGGATAGGCGTAGCGATGCAAGTAGGACCCGACGACCGACTGCGGCTCGTCCCACTCCGTCACCGGCACCGCGCTCAGCGACTTTTCGCCGCCGACGTAGGCGTTGTAGCCGAGGAAGTCGACGAAATCGGTGCCCTGCAGCAGCAGCTGGGCCATGATCGCGTTGTTGTCGTTCTGCCGGCTCAGGTGACAGTCGGTGCAGGTCTTGGTTTCGCCGCGCCGTTCGGTATGCGGGTAGTGCGGCGCGAAGGCCTGCGACGAAAAGCCCGAGGCCGAGATCGGCGGCTGCTGGATGTAGATGCGCTCGCGATTGCTGTTCGTCGACGACAGCACCAGGGCCGAACTCGAACGCACCGGCGCGATCTTGCCGCCCTTGATTTCGCCGTGGCGACCGAGCTGGAACATGTCGTCGCGCGCGACCTGCGGGTTGTAGGTCGCGTAGTTGCGCGTCTCGCCACCTTCATAGTGCTGGCGCTCGGTCTTCCAGTTCGCCTGAATCGGCAGATGACAACCGCCGCAGCTCGTGGTCCACGAGGTATGGCAGCTGTAGCAGAGCATCTTGTCCTCGTCATGCGCGCGTTGGTCCTTTGGCACCTCGGCACCCCAGTTCTGCTGCGCGGTGTCGCTCGACACCGTATGCGCGCGCGTCGCCCTGGCGTTGTAGGCCGCGGAGCCCTTGTTCGCGACGTCCTTGAGCAGGGACAGCGACCATTCGAGCCCGGGCGTGACCGCCGAGCGCTGGATGAGCTTGCCGCCCACCCATTCAAAGCGTTTCTTGCCATCCGGATTGCGGATCAGCGCCAGCTGCTTGCCTTTCGGACTCGCCATCGGTCCCGAGGTGCTGAGCGACGGGTACTCGTCGACCGTGCCATGGCAGTCCTGACACTGGATTTCGACCCCGGCCATCACTTCGCCGACGATGTGGCCGTTGCCGTGCGCGTCCTGCGCGTAATGGCAGTCGACGCATTGCAGGCCGAGATCGACATGGATGGACGACAGATGCACGGTCTTCTCGAATTTCTTCGGGTCGCTGTCGTCGATCGGCTGGTTGTCGGCGGTCAGCAGGGTCCCTTCGCGGTCGCGCTTGAACACCGCGCGGAAGTTCCAGCCGTGGCCGTGGTAGTCGGCGAACTGGGTGTCCTTGAGGTTCGGATTGTTCTGCGACACCTGCTGCAGAAACTTCGGGTCGGACCAGAGGCCGCGGATCGCCGCTTCCTCCGGGTTGCGCTCGTTGATCTCGCGGATCTCCGAATCGGTCGGCTTGCGTTCTTCTTTCGGCCACATCGCGGCGGCGTCCGATTCGTAATCCCACATGATGTAGCCGAGCATGGTGTTGATGAACATGTTCGGCTGATGCATGTGGCAGATCATGCACTGGCTGGTCGGGATCGCACGCGTGAATTCGTGCTTGAGCGGATGCCCGGGTTCGTCGCGCGGGATGGTCGGGTCCTTCTGCTGCGACGTGCCGGTACTGCCGTACTGCGCGTAACCGGCGGCATGGCGCGGGTCGCGATCGTTGGCGTAGACGACGTGGCAGGACGAACAGCCGGAGCTGCGGAAATCGCCCGGGTTGTCATTGGTGCCGAGGAACCAGAGGTGCGGGTCGTTCAGGCGCGTCTTGTGGATATTGAGTGCGGGAATGGCGACGCGCTGTCCCGTCGCCGGGCCGCGATTGCTCTGCTTGAGATCCGGGCGGCCGGGTTCTTCGAGCCGCTGGATCTGGCCGAGCGAATTCGGCAGTCCGGTCTCGGCGAAGGTGGTGTTGATGTTGCGGCCGCCGCGCTCGAAGACGCGGAAGACATCGGCGGGCGGAATCGTCTCCCAGGCCGGCAACGGAAACAGTTCGGGCAGGACGCCGCGCGGCTGCATGTCCGGCGTGAGCGCGATCAGTGCCTTCACCACGTTCGGCTGCGAGTCGCGCGTGTAACTTTCCCCAAGCATGTAACGCTTGTAGGGCAGGATGCCGTTGTTGTAGCTGGCGCCGCCCCAGAGCATGGCGCTGGTCGCCATGATGCTGCGTTCGCTGGCCTGGATGATGGGCAGGTGGCAGGCGCCGCAGGCTTCGCGGGCGATGCGCAGGTCGCCGGGATTGACGAAGCGCACGAACTCGGGCGCTTCCTTGTTCAGGGCGGCATAGGTGTGCGCGGGATTGGCGCTGTCTTTCCATGTCGACGGATAGCGCGGCAGCACATGCGCGCTGTCCATCGCGCTTTGGTAGAGCGGATCGAAGGGGCTGTGGGTGCCGAATGCATGCTCGTCACCGTGATCGGCGTGCGCTTTTTCACCGTAACGACGGGCACTGCGCACGTGGAAATCGACATCTGCGGGTGCCTTGATCGCGGCATCGCCGCCATGGCAATCGGTGCAGCCCAGCACGACTGCGGGCGAGGCATGCATGGTGTGGCGATCGGTCGCGGTGTGGCAGCTGACGCAGCCCTCCGACTTCGCGTTCGCCTGATCCCGGCTCTGCGTTTTCGGCGCCGAAGGCGCGGTCGTGTAGCTGCGCTCGACGGGTTTTTCTTCGGAGGCGAAGGCGGCCATCGCAAAAAACAGCGGGGCGATCAGGGCGATCCTGCGCATATGCATCACCTCAGTAATTCAGGATCACGTTGGCGAGCACCGTGGTGTAGGTGTCGTCGCTGCCGTACAGGTCTTCGAGGCCGCTGGCCGGGAACAATGCCGCGGCAGACAGCCTGAGAATCGCGTTCTGGGTTGCGAACGGACGCCAGATCCAGGCCACGGACACGTCGGTGCCGATGCCGCGGTCGATCGGCCCCTGGTTGCGCGCGACTTCGAGGGTGGCGGTGTCGTCGAACCAGAGTTGGTTGAGGTTCGCGGACACGCGTGATTCCGGCGTCAGGTCGAAGTCGGCGCCGAGGCCGATCAATTGCAGACCCGGATTCTCGAAGTTCGACTGTCCGAGTTCGCGCGAAGAACGCAGCGAGGGCAGCAGCGAATTGCGCCCGGCGAGCGCGACGCCGCCGCCTCCGATCAGCGGCAGGTTCTGGCGCACCCAGTAGCTGGTGTCGGCGCCGGCAAAGATCGGATTCTCGAAGATGGCGTCGTAACCCTGCGACTTGTCGTCGAACGGATCGCTGTCGCCGCTGGCGTAGGCAGCCGAGGCACGCACGCGGATCCAGTCGAAATCCATCGAGGTTTCGGCAGCCGCGAAGCCGGCTTCGAGGTCGCTGTCGCGGCCGGTGAAGGTGCCGATGTTGTCGCCGAACAGGTAGTAGGCGCTGGCGGTCAGGTTCAATCGGCCGAAGTGGCCGTCGCCGTTGTAGCCGACATAGGTGGCGTCGTATTCGCGCAAGGTCTCGGTGCCGAGCGAGGACGGGCGGGCGAGGAAACCGTTGTTGTCGAAGTGGAACTCGTCCTCGCGATTGCGGTTGTGCACGAGGGTCGCTTGCGAGGTGAAGCCGATGTGCGGCCAGTCCTGGCGATACAGGTTGGCGACGAAGATGTCGTCGTCGCGCAAGCCGGCGCCGACATCGTTCAGGCCGGAGTTGGTGTCCTTCTCGATGCGCCGGAACCAGGCCAGGTTGTATTGCCAGCGGTTGTTGTCGCGGTTGCCGAACAGGCGCGCGCCGAACTGCAGGTCCTGGAAGAGAAAGCCGCGGAAATCGGTCGAGAAGGGCTGGATGCCGAAACGAATCGCGTCGAAGTCGTAGCGGTGGGACACATCGCGCAGATGCTTGTCGACGAACAGTTCCTGCACCGCGACGAAGCCGTCGTCGCGCGCATCGCCGAGGCGCGGGTCGATCTGCAGCACGCGGCGGTCGCCGACATCCACGCGGTTGTAGTTGAAGGCGAGCGTCAGCCGGTATTCGTATTCCGGCGGCTTGAACGTGGTGTTGCCCTCGTAATAGACGAGTCCGGCCAGAAAGGTCTGCGCCAGAATGGTCTGTTCGATGTCGCCGAAAATGTCGTTGCTGTCCGGACCTTCGCTCGACTGCGCGCCGACCGGGGTCGGAATCGTGCGCGGTTCGAGCACGCTGTCGGAGACGCCGAGCAGGCTCAGGAACCAGTCGTCGCCGTGGATCGGCTTGTCGCCTTTCCAGACGTTGTTGTTGTAAGGGTCGTACCACGGATACTTCTGGCCCAGGGTTTCCATGATGCGCCAGCGGTCCGGCAGCGGCACGAATTCGCCGACGGCGTCGGGCGGCGCGGGTTGGATCGCGCCGTCGTTGCGGTCCGGCCACTCCGGCTTCTGCGGCACGGGATGACCGGGGCGACGGCGCGGTATCGCCGAGTCGTAGGGGTCGTAGTTCACTGCGTACAGCGTGGCCAGGTCGAGCGTGGCGTCGCCGCTTGGAATCTCGATCAGCTTGGCCTGCGTCTGCGCAGCACACAGCGTGGCGATGGCAAATGCGAGCAGTTGGCGGCGCATCTCAAAGACCCTCGCAGACGTTCTGTTCGGTGGAATCGAGGAAGGGCGATTGCGGGCATTGCACGTAGCGCAGGCGCACGCCTTGCGGCGAGAAACGATCGGCACGGATCGCGGCCGGCGCGTGCGTGTAACTGCCGCCCGCGTTCTTCAGTGCGAGCGCGGCGATCATGTCGTCCTGATCGACGCCGTCGCCCGAGACGCCGATCGCGCCGACCAGCGTGTCGCCCGAATAGATCGGCACGCCGCCCGGGAAGATCTGCAGGCCGTTGCGCAACTGCGGCAGGCGCGTACAGCCGGCGTTGCCGAGTTCAGGGCGCAGTTCCAGGATCGGCAGGCTGTCTTCGCTCAGGTATGCCGTCAGGATCTGGCCGATCTGGTTGTTCAGCAGGTCGTATTGCAGGCCGGTGCTGAACGGGCTCCATTGCGCAAACGGCTTCGAGAACGGGCCGTTGCCGGTGCCGACCAGTCCGTCCGGGAAATACGGCCGTGCGAGATTGCCGATGGCACGCGGGGTGAAGGCGACCGGTCCGGCATCGAGGCCGCCGCCCTGCGCGAGCAGGGTCGGCATCGCGAAGAAGCCGCGCGCGCCGGTCACGATCTGTCCGAAATCCACGATCGCCGAAGACGGCGAACCATCGGCATTCAGGTAGCGTGCGTCGGGCAATGCGGCCAGTGCGTCACCCGCCCCCGAGTGACTCAGGAACAAGGCCGAGCGCGCCTTTTGCACGGCCACGTCGATGCCGAACACGGGCGCATCGCGGGTGCGCGCCAGTGCCTGGATGTTGCCCTGCGCGTCGACCACCGAAATCGTCACGCGGGCCTGCGAACCGGTCGGACGACGGATCTGGGCGCGACTGCGATTGGCGACACGCAGACCTTCGGCGACGAGTGCGCGCGCGACGGCCGCGGTCATGAACGCCGGTGAGCCTTGTCCATTGCGCGGCGCATAGCGCGGCGTGTCGGCACGATCGACGAGCACGAAGGCGTCGAGGCCCGCGTAATCGATCGTGTCGGCGCGAATGCCGGAGGCCGCCGTGCCGAAGGCGACGCCGGGCTGGATCGTGCCGTCGGAGAACGCGAACAGTTCGAGCAGGGCGCCGGTGGATGCCGGCAGCGAAGCGAACGTCGCTGCCTGTTCGGGGTTGCGGCCGAGATCGCCGTAGTCGACATCGCTGTAGCGGAAGGTCTTGCCGTCGGCGGTGATGCGGTCTCCGCGGCGGTCGAGCGGCGCGCCGAAGCCGAAGGTGGCGGCGGTGGCGATCAGTTCGTCGAGGTCGCGGTCGCGATCCGACACGTTGAGATCAAGACCATAGGTTCCGTCGGCGACGACGCCGACGCCGCCCACCGGCGTGCCCGCCTTGTACAGCGGAAAGCCGCCCGGGTCGGCGCTGAGACCGAGCGGCGAGGCCTTGGGGCCGACACCGACGTTGGCGCCCGGCGCGAACAGGCCAGCCAGTACCGGGGCCGGCAGGTTGATCACGTCCGAACACAGCAGCTGCGAAAACTGCACCCCGAACAACGGCCCGGACGGACCGCCGAACTCGCCGGGATTGAAGTGCTCCTGCACGATCTGGCCGGCGGTGCGCGTCGAGAACGCATTGCCTTCGGACGAGAGATAGGCGCCGGTCACGGCCTTGCTGATCGCCGCCAGTTCGCTCGGGATGATGGCGATGCCTTCGAGCCCGCCGCCGACGCCGCGACCGGAGCTGATCGTCACCGTCGTGCGCGCGCCGGTCATGCGATACACGCCGAGCACGTTGCCGACACGATCGACCACGGCGACGGTCGCCGGCTGGTTCTGCGCCTGGGCCTCGGCCACCGCCTGCGCGATCGCCTTCTGGACGTCGGCGACGCTCAGGAAGCTGTTCGCGTTCGCGCAGGAACCGGTGCAGCCGCTGTCCGCGGTGCCGGTCGGTGGCGGTGCGGTGCCGCGCGGATCGCCGGAATTGCCGCTGCCGCTGCAGCCGGCCACCAAGGTGGCGGCGATCGCCAAAGCCCACAGGCGATGAAGTCCATGCATCCGCCTTCTCCCCAAGACCGGTACGCGCCCCGAGTGTAGCCCCGATGTTGTGCCGAATTGTAGGCGCGCATGTCCCCGTGCGGGCTCAATTGCGCCGCAGCGCCGCCGCTTTCCCGCCGAGGCAGCGGCCATAATGCAGGCACTGAAGGGGCGGACGGCATGGATACGAAGCAGTCGATGGCGCGGCGTCTGGGGCAGGGCGGCGCAGCGTCTTGGCAATGGCTCGCGGCGCTGCTGCGCGCAGCATTTGGCGAATGGGACTACGACGCGCCGCCATGGCTGCAGCGCAGTCGCCGGGCCGTCGTCGGAAATCCACGCCGCAGCGTCAAATACGCCGTTGTCCTGCTCGCAATCGGCGGTGTCGCCTGGTGGTGGACGCACCGTCCGCAGCCGTACACGCCGCCCAAGGCCACGTTTTCGTTCGCAACGCCGGGCGTGACCGACTATTCCGTCACGCCGCCGACGGTCGCGCCTTTGACCGTGACCTTTGATCAGTCGGTGGCGCCGCTCAAGGCTCTGGACGGTCCGGCCCGCAGCATCACCATGGCGCCGAAACTCGATGGCCAATGGACCTGGCTAAGCGACCGCGAACTGCAGTTCAAGCCGGCCGGCGACTGGCCGGTCGCGACCGACTTCCAGGTGCGCTTCAGCCGCAAGTTCACGTTCGCGAAGCAGGCGGAGCTCCAGCAGTACGACTTCGACTTCGCGACCGCACCGTTCGTGCTCAACGTCGGCAGCCAGCAGTTCTATCAGGACCCGATCGATCCGCTCCTGAAGAAGGCGGTGTTCGAACTGATCGCCAGCCATCCGATCGACGCCGGCACCTTCGAAAGCCGGGTCAAGCTGGCGATGCAGGACAACGTCGGCCAGGACCTTGCGGCGCCGGGCTTCGTGGCGAGTTACGACGAAAAACGGCTGCAGGTGACGCTGCAATCCTCGGCGCTGAGCCTTCCGGACAACGGCGGCCAGGTCACGCTGGCGGTCGAGGAAGGCGCGCAGTCGCTGCTTGGCGGCGCCGGTCAGCAGACGCCGCTGTCGGCCACGGTGGCCCTGCCGGCGCGGTTCAGTCTTGCGGTCGCCGGCGTCAACGCCTTCATCGTCGACAACGATGCCGGCACGCCGGAACAGATGGTGCTGGTCGAGATGAACCAGGACGTGCGCGACCAGGATGTCGCGGATGCGCTGGACGTGGTCCTGCTGCCGCGCCTGCATCCCGACAACAAGCGCAATCGCAAGCGCTACGGCGAGTACCTGCCGTATGCGTGGCGTGCGGAAG
Source organism: Ahniellaceae bacterium (assembly GCA_044229785.1). GTDB lineage: Bacteria > Pseudomonadota > Gammaproteobacteria > Xanthomonadales > Ahniellaceae > JADKHK01. The sequence continues at coordinate 7,122 of JBGASK010000029.1, read as the reverse complement.
AGGTCTCGGAGGCGGTGCTGAAGTCGGCCGTGCCGTTGCCGCTGACCCTGGTCGCAGGCGAGCGCGACGTCGCTGCGGCGCACAGTTTCCGGTTCGAGGCCGAGCCCGACCGACGCCTGTACCTGCGCATCAAGAAGGGGCTGACCTCGTTCGGCGGATTCAAGTCCGGCAAGGACTTTTTCGGCGTCGTGGCCGTGCCCGACTACCCCAAGCTGGTGCGTTTCGTCGGCGATGGCGCGTTGCTGTCGTTGCGCGGCGAGCAGCGCGTCTCGCTGGCCTTGCGCAACGTGCGCGAAGTCGAGTTGACGGTGGCGCGCGTGGCGGTGGACGAACTGCATCATCTGGTCCGGTTCAATCGCGCCGGCATGAAATCGCCCAAGCTTGGCGAGATGAGCGCGGACGATCTTGCCGAACGCTTCCGCGAACGCATCCTCGTGCCGGAAACCCGGCCCGGCGAAGTGCACTACGAGGGCATCGACCTCGGCAAGCACTGGAGCGACAGTGCCAAGGGCGTGTTCCTGCTCAGCGTGCGCGAAATCGCGCACGGGGAAATGCTGGGCGCCAAGCCGCCCGAGCAGTTCGAACAGGAGGATTACTACGACGACTACGGCGACGGCGACGGCGACAGCGACAGCGGCGCAGGCCGCGTGCTCGCCGATCAGCGCATGGTCGTGCTGACCGACCTCGGCATGATCTCGAAGCGGTCGCTGGATCGCGGGCGCGACGTATTCGTGCAGCAACTCCTGGGCGGCACGGCCGCGGCCGCGGCCAGGATCAGCGTGGTCGCGCGCAATGGCCGCACCCTGGTCGCCGCGACTGCAGACGCCGAGGGCCATGCCCGGCTGCCCGACCTCGGCGGCTTCCGCAATGAACAGGCACCGGTATTGCTGCTGGCCGAGTCCGGCGGCGACGTGACCTTCCTGCCGCTGAACGATGGCGAGCGCGAACTCGACTATTCGCGTTTCGACATCGGCGGCGAAACCGAGTCGAACTCCGGTTCGACCTTGCGTGCGCACCTGTTCTCGGACCGCGGCATGTATCGCCCGGGCGATACCGCACATGTCGGCATGATCGTGCGCAGCGCCGACTGGCGGGCGCTGACGCCGGGGTTGCCGCTGCGCGCCAGCGTCGTCGACGCCCGCGGCAGCCTGGTCAAGACCCGGCGATACGCGCTCGACGCACAGGGATTCATGGAACTGGCCATCGACATCGGCGCGGTCGCCCCGACCGGCATCTGGACCATTGCGCTCGAGCGCATCGAGGAGCATCCGGAGCGCGAGCCGCGGTATCACCGCATCAGCGAGACCAGCATCCGCGTCAAGGAATTCCTGCCTGACCGGATGACGCTGAAAGCCGCCCTGTCCAGCGTGTCGCCCGAAGGCTGGGTGCATCCCGACCAGCTGTCGGTGCAATTGCAGGCCGACAACCTGATCGGCACGCCGGCCCAGCATCGTCGCGCCACCGGCAAGCTGTGGCTGACGCCGACGGTGCCGAACTTCGCGCGGTATCCGGACTACGTCTTCTTCGACCAGCGCAACGACAGCGGCGACCAGGAGCTGGCGCTCGGCGACAAGGAGACCGACGCGGCCGGCCGCGTCGACTTCGATCTCGGCCTGCGCAACATCTCGGCGCCGACCTTCACGATGAACCTGCTGACCGAAGTGTTCGAAGCCGACGGCGGGCGTTCGGTGACGACTTCGGTGCAGAGTCTGGTCTCGCGCCAGCCCTACCTGATCGGACTGCGCAGCGTCGATTCGCTGGGTTACGTCAAACGCGGCGTCCGGCGCGAACTGAACGTGCTCGCGCTGGCCGGCAGCGGCAAGCCGACCAGGGCGGAAGGACTGAATGGCGTCGTGATCGAGCGTCGATACGTGTCGGTGCTGACGCGGCAGTCCTCGGGCCTGTATCGCTACCAGTCGGTACTGAAGGAACTGCCGGTGCGTGCCGCGCCGATTGCCCTGCCCAAGGGCGAAGCGACATTCGCGTTGCCGACGGAGCGGCCCGGCAACTTCGTGTTCTTCGTGCGCGACCGCGACGGCAACACGCTGAATTCGATGGCCTACAGCGTCGCCGGCGACGGCAATGTCACGCGTGCGCTGGACCGCAATGCCGAACTCGCGCTGAAGCTCGATGCCGACGAGTACCGCAATGGCGACGAAATCGAGATCAGCATCGTCGCGCCTTATGCAGGCGCCGGCCTCATCACCATCGAACGCGACCGCGTCTATGCGCAGCAATGGTTCAAGGCCGACACGCTGGCCTCGGTCCAGCGCATCCGCGTGCCAGCCGACGTCGCCGGCAACGCGTACGTCAACGTGCAGTTCCTGCGCGATCCGCAATCGGCGGAAGTGTTCATGAGTCCGTTGAGCTACGGGGTCGTGCCGTTCCGGGTCGACCGTGCTGCGCACCGGCAGGCCCTGACGCTGCAGGCGCCGGCCCGCGTCAAGCCGGGACAGGTGCTGCCGATGACGGTGAAGACCGACGGCAGCGCGACGGTGGCGGTGTTCGCGATCGACGAGGGCATCCTGCAGGTCGCCAACTACCGGCTGGCCGATCCGCTCGACACCTTCCTCGCGAAGAAGCGCCTTCAGGTCGACACCGCGCAGGTCCTCGACCTGATGCTGCCCGAGTTCAGCCGATTCCTGAGCGCCGCGGCGCCCGGCGGCGACAGCGAGGCCGCGCTCGCGCGCAATCTCAATCCGTTCAAGCGCAAGGCCGACAAGCCCGGCGTGTACTGGTCCGGGCTGACCCGCGTGGACGGCGAGCACACCTTCGAGTTCGCGACGCCGGACTCGTTCAACGGCAAGCTGCGCCTGATGGCGGTCGCGGTGGACGCCGAACGCATCGGCATCACCCAGGGCGAGGCGCTGGTGCGCGGCGACTTCGTGCTGAGCCCGAACCTGCCGACGGCGGTTGCGCCCGGCGACGAATTCGTCGCCAGCGTCGGCGTGGCCTTCCCGCCGCCCGACGGTGCGGCCGCACCGGCTGCGGCCGAGCTGACGGTGAGCGCCGAGGTCGGGACCGGGCTGGCCCTGATCGACGCGAAGCCGCAGACGCTGAGGTTGCAGCCGGGCAGCGAATCGGTGCTCGCGTTCCGGGTCCGTGCCGAGCAGCAACTCGGCGCCCAGCCGATCCGCTTCAAGGTCGTGGCCGGCGCGAAGTCGGCGACGCGTGCGGTGGAATTGTCGGTGCGGCCGTTGACGCCGTATCTCGCGCAACTGCAGGCCGGCCGTGTGCAGGGCCAGACCCAGACGTTCGGTCCGTTGCGCAAGTTGTGGCCGGATCTGATGAAGCGCGATCTCGCGGTCGCACAGACGCCGCTGGTGCTGGCACGCGGTCTGGACTCGTGGCTCGGGGGCTTCCCGCACCTGTGCAGCGAACAACTGATCAGCAAGGCGATCCCGGGCCTGATCGCGCGCGAGCATCCGGAGATGTTCGCGTCGGCGCCGGACGACGCCCAGTTCAACGCCATGTACCAGACGCTCGCGAGTCGACAGAACAGCGACGGCGGTCTGGGCCTGTGGATGGCGACGCCGGAAGCGGATGATTTCGTGACCGCCTATGCGGGTCTGTTCTTCGTCGAAGCCGGCGAACGCGGTGTGGCGGTGCCGGCCGACCTGGTCCAGGCCAACACCCGCTATCTGACCACGCTGGCCGCGGATCTCGACACGAACGCGCTGCACGATCTGCGCGTGCGTGCGCTCGCGACCTACGTGCTGACCCGGCGCGGCCAGGTGACGACGAACTATCTCGCCGGCCTCGAGGACGCGCTGGACACGAATTTCGCCGACACCTGGAAGAAGGACGTGACGGCGACGCTGATCGCCGCGACCTATGCGCAGATGAAGCAGGACAAGGTCGCCGAACAGCGCATGCAGGAGGTGCTGGCACGCCTGCGCACGCCGTTCACGCTGGAGAACTGGTGGAACGGCTGGTACGACGATCCGGCGATCCAGGACGCGCTCAGCATGTACCTGATCGCGCGGCACTTCCCGAAGACCCTGAAGGCGCTGCCGCCGGGCGCGCAGGAACGTCTGGTCGCGCCGATCGAAGCCGGGCTCAACAACACGCTGTCGTCGGCAATGACGGTGCTGTCACTGGCGCAGATCGCGGATACCTCCGGCGCCGGCGACCAGGTCGCGACGATCGCGCTGGAGGCGCTCGACGCCAAGGACCAGGTACAGGCGTTCGGCGACGTTCAGGGGTGGTGGAAGCGCGGCGGCTTCGGCGTCGACGCCGCCCGGGTGCGCATCGGCCAGGCCAGCGCCCCGACCTGGTATGCCCTCGTCGACAGCGGTTTCGACCGCGCGCCGCCGCTGAAGGAGAACGCGCAACGCATCGAGCTGTCGCGCGACTATCTCGACGATGCGAACAAGGCGACGACGACGATGCGCCAGGGCGACGAGATCGAGGTGCAGTTGCGGTTGCGTTCGCTGGACGGCAGTACCCAGTCCAATGTCGCGATCGTCGAATTGCTGCCGGGCGGCTTCGAACTGGTCGAACAGACGGCGACCGCGCCGGACCCGGGCGGGGCCGTCGATGTCGCGGCGCGGGTGGCGCGCCCGGGCAGCGACCTGGTGCTCGACTATCTCGATCTGCGCGAGGATCGCATCGTGCTTTACGCGACCCTGCGCGGCGAGGTCCGGACCTTCCGCTATCGGCTCAAGGCGACGGCGGCCGGCCGTTTCGCGAGTCCGCCGCTGCACGCGGCCGGCATGTACGACCGCCGCGTCCAGTACGTCGGTGCCGGCGGCGCGACGATGACGGTGACGCCGCAGTGATCCGCGGTGTCGTGCGCGTTTCGTTGCGCGCGATGCCGTGGCTGTGTCTGGTCGCGATGGCGCTGTGGGGCTATCGGCAGCTGGCGCATCCGTCGCTGGTGGTTCGCTGCTGCGCCTCGCCCTGGCCAGCGACGATCGGTATCGCCTGTGGCTGCCGCTGGAAGATCTGCCGCCGGCCCTGATCGAGGCGGTGAAGCTCAAGGAAGACCGCTGGTTCGATTGGCACCCCGGGGTCAATCCGGTGAGTCTGGTGCGGGCCGCCGCGCTCAGCGCCGTTCGTGACGATTACCGCGCCGGTGCATCGACGCTGACGATGCAGCTTGTGCGCCTGCGCGACCGCCGCGACACCCGCAGCGTCGCCGGCAAGCTCGGTCAGATCGGCCAGGCGCTGTTGCTCAGCGCGCGTCATTCCAAGCGCGACGTGCTCGCGGCCTATCTGAACTACGCACCCTACGGCGGCAACGTCGAAGGGGTCGGGGCCGCCAGCCTGATCTATTTCGACAAGCCGGCCGCGCGCCTGACCTTGCCCGAGGTCATGACGCTGGCGGTGCTGCCGCAGCGCCCGCGACTGCATTGCTCCGACGCGGGCGACTGCCTCGATCCCGATTTGCGTGCGGCGCGCGCCCGGCTGTTCCGGCAGTGGCTGCAGCGGCATCCCGAAGACGCGCGTTGGCAGGCGCTGATCGATGCGCCGGTACGGATGCGGCGCACGCGCGAACTGCCGATGCCGGCGCCGCACTTCGCCGAGCAGGTGCTGGCCGATGCGCGCAGCCGCGGCCAGGCCGATCGCCGCGTCGACACGATGCTGACACCGCGGCTGCAGCGCATCCTGCAGCAGCAGGTCGACGAGTACCTGGAACGCAATGCCGATCGCGGCCTGCGCAATGCCGCGGCCCTGCTGGTCGATACCCGCGACATGGGCGTGCGGGCGCTGGTCGGGTCGCGCGACTACTTCGATGCCGCCATCCACGGCCAGGTCAACGGCACGCTGGCGAAACGCAGCCCGGGCTCGACGCTGAAACCGTTCCTGTACGCACTCGCGATCGACCAGGGACGACTGCATCCGGCCTCGGTGCTGCGCGACGTGCCGACCGCATTCGGCAGCTTCACCCCGGAAAATTTCGACGGTCGCTTCGTCGGTCCGGTGACCGCGACGCAGGCTCTGATCCGCAGCCGCAACATCCCGGCCGTCGGCGTCGCGTCGCGGTTGAGTCAGCCCAATCTCCATCAATTCCTGAAACGCGCCGGCGTGCGCGACCTGGCCAGCGAACAACACTACGGACTGGCCCTGGTGCTCGGCGGCGGCGAGGTGAGCATGGTCGAGCTGGCGCGCCTGTACGCGATGCTGTCGAACGACGGCGTGCTGCGTTCGCTGCGCTATCGCAGCGATGACCGCGAAGAGGCCGGCGCGGCCCTGCTGAGTGCCGAAGCCAGCTTCATGGTGCGCGACATGCTGAACCAGAATCCGCGTCCGGACGGCGGCCGCACGCCCTTGCCGCTGGCCTGGAAGACCGGCACGTCCTGGGGCTTTCACGATGCCTGGACTGCCGGCATCTACGGGCCTTACGTGCTCGTGGTCTGGCTCGGCAATTTCGACAATCGTCCGGAACCGGCGCTGATCGGCATCGAGGCCGCGGCGCCGCTGTTCTTCCGCATCGTCGATGCCATTGCGGCCGACGATCCGCGCCTGGCCGAACCGCCGCGGCGCTGGCCGTTGAACTTGACCCGCGTCGAGGTCTGCACCGCCAGCGGCGACCTGCCGAACGTGCATTGCCCGGATCGTTCGCAGACCTGGTTCATTCCCGGCAAGTCGCCGATCCGGGTCAGCACCCTGCATCGCGAGGTCTTGCTCGACGCACGCAACGGACAGCTGTTGTGCGCGCCGGAGCCCAACATTCCGGTGCGTCGGGCCGTATTCGAATACTGGCCGAGCGATCTCGCCGACGTGTTCCGCCAGGCCGGGCTCGCCCGCGTGCAACCGCCCAGCGATGCGCACTGCCGGCTCGGCATGATCGGCGCGGGCAGCGCGCCGCTGATCGTCTCGCCGCGCCGCGACGCCAGCTATCTGCTGTCGCTCGACCCGACCGCCAACGATGCCGTCGTGCTGCAGGCCACCGTCGACGCCGATGTACGCCAGCTGTTCTGGTTCGCCGACGACACCCTGATCGCCGCCGCTGCTCCGAATGACAAGGTCGAATGGCGGCCGCGAACCATGGGCCGCTACGACATCCGCGTCGTCGACGACCACGGCCGCGCCGAGTCGCGCTGGGTGACCGTCGCCGCGAAGCGTTGACTCAGGACGACGACCAATCCCGATGGTTCAACACCTGACCATCGCGAC
>JBGASK010000146.1:0-6522 GCA_044229785.1 Ahniellaceae bacterium | reverse complement strand
CATCACCGCGAGAGCTTCCTCTACACCCACTTCGAGGAAATCTGCGAAATCATGAAGGCCTACGACGTCGCCTTTTCGCTCGGCGACGGCCTGCGTCCGGGTTCGATTGCGGATGCGAATGATCGCGCCCAGTTCGCGGAACTCGAAACCCTGGGCGAACTCACCAGGATCGCGTGGAAGCACGACGTCCAGACCATGATCGAAGGTCCCGGCCACGTGCCGATGCAGCTGATCAAGGAGAACATGGACAAGCAGCTGCGCGAGTGCGGCGAAGCGCCGTTCTACACGCTCGGCCCGCTGACCACCGACATCGCGCCCGGCTACGACCACATCACCAGCGCCATCGGCGCAGCGATGATCGGCTGGTACGGCACGGCGATGCTCTGCTACGTCACGCCCAAGGAACATTTGGGCCTGCCGAACAAGCAGGACGTGCGCGACGGCATCATCACCTACAAGATCGCGGCACATGCGGCCGATCTCGCCAAAGGCCACCCGGGTGCGCAGGCGCGCGACAACGCCCTCAGCAAGGCGCGTTTCGAGTTCCGCTGGCAGGACCAGTTCAACCTCGGCCTCGATCCCGAAAAGGCCAAGGAATTCCACGATGAAACCCTGCCCAAGGAAGCCGCCAAGCATGCGCATTTCTGCTCGATGTGCGGCCCGAACTTCTGCTCGATGAAGATCACCCAGGACGTGCGCGACTACGCGGCCGAACAGGGCGTCGACGACCAGGCCGCGATCGAGAAAGGCATGGCCGACAAGGCGCGCGAATTCCGAGAGCAGGGCGCGGAGATCTATCGGCCGGAGTGATTTCACTCCGGCTTCGCAGGCGTGAAGCAGGCCGCGACGATTCCTTTGCGTGGCCTTGAGTTCTTCCCGTGTTGAATGCGGCCACCCGAAAGGGCCCACAACAACCGAGGAGAACCCGATGAACACCGCAATCCGCACCACCGCGCTCGCACTGGCCCTGTTGCTCCCGCTGTCGGCCTCGGCCGAAGGCTTTCGCGCCTCGATCGGCGCCTTCAACCTGAATCCGAAGTCCGACAATGGCGCGCTCGCCGACGGCGCGCTCGATGTGTCGGTCAACAGCGAAACGAACTTCACCTTGGCCGGCGAATACGCGTTCGACGATCACTGGAGCGTCGAAGTCCAGTACGGCTTCGGTTTCGACCACGAGGTCGGCCTGAACGGCGCGAAGTCGCTGGAAATCACGCACAAGCCGTTGACCGTCGCCGGCAAGTACAGCTTCGGCGGAGAGAAGATCCGGCCCTATCTCGGTCTCGGCTTCAATCGCACGAGCTTCGGCGACGAAACCGAGTTCGGTCCGATCGCCGGCACCAACACCACGCTCGACGACTCGTCCGGTCTGGCGGCGCTCGCCGGCGTCGAGTTCGACCTGAACGAGCAGTTCGCGTTGCGCGGCGAAGCGCGCTGGATCGACATGGACACCGATGTCGCCGTGAACGGCGCAGGGGTCGGCACGGCGAACGTGGATCCGATCCTGATCGGCGTCTCGGCCGTCCTGAAGTTCTGAGAACCTATTCCGCCTGAAATCGAGGCAGCTGTTCGATGATCCATTGCAGGCGTTGATGCGGGTCGTCCTGCGTCAGCGCCTGCTGCTTTTCGTCGTTGTCGAGCGGCAGGCGCTCGATCACCCTCCAGCTCACCCAGTCGGCGTCGTCGAAGCATGCCTTGGCGGCGGCCGCGAGTTGCGAGTCGCCATGTTCGGCAAGGCGTTCGAGGATGGTGACGAGCACGGCGAATTCGCTCGGCACCGGCGCTGCGTCGGCCTGCGGCAGCCAGTCGATGTCGGCGATGCGCAGGCCACCGGTCTGGGCGCGACTGTCGCGGATGCGGAAACGACGCATGCCTTCGACGCGGATGCCGAGCAGACCGTCGGGCAAGGTCGAGAAATCGACGATGCGCGCTTCGCAGCCGACATCGTGGATGCTGCTCGCGGCGTCGGTGTCGCGGCCCTCGCGGATCAGCACGACACCGAAGCCGGTGCCGTGCCGGCTGCAATCGCGGATCAGGTCGAGGTAGCGCGTTTCGAAGATGCGCAGGTCCAGCCAGGCGCCCGGCAGCAGCACCGAGTTCAGCGGAAACAGCGGCAGCGATCCGGCGTTCATGCGCCGATCGATCGCGCATAACGACGCGGCGCGTCGTCGAAGCCGCCATTGGACATGAACACGACGCTGTCGCCGCCGCGCGCGCGGCGCTGCAATTCGTCCAGCAACGCATCGACCGAGGCGACGGCAACGGCTTCACCGCGCATGGCAGCGATGACCTTGTCGGCCTGCCAGGGCAGTTCGGGGCGGGCGAGGAAGACGACGACATCGGCGTCTTCCAGCGAGGGCGCAAGTCCGTCGGCATGCGCACCCATGCGCATCGAGTTCGAGCGCGGTTCCATGGCGACGACGATGCGGCCCGCGCCGACGCGTGCGCGCAGGCCGGCCAGCGTGGTCGCAATGGCGGTGGGGTGATGCGCGAAATCGTCGTAGACGCGGATGTCGTTGGCGTCGGCCACCAGTTCCATGCGCCGCTTCGGATTGCGGAATCCGGACAACGCCGCCACCGCTGCTGCCGCGTCGACGCCGTAGGCCGATGCCGCCGCGACCGCGGCGAGCGCGTTCATGATGTTGTGGCGGCCGAGTGTCTGCCAGTGCGCTTCACCGACGACCGCGCCGCGACGATGCACGCGGAAGGCGCTGCCGTCGGCGGCCAGCAGTTCGGCCTGCCATTCGGCATCGCGGTCGATGGCGAAGCGTTCGACCGGCGTCCAGCAGCCCTTGGCGAGCACGCGCGCGAGTGCGTCGTCTTCGCCGTTGACGATCAGGCGGCCATTGCCGGGCACGGTGCGCACCAGATGATGGAACTGGCGTTCGATGTCGGCCAGCGAATCGAAGATGTCGGCGTGGTCGAATTCGAGGTTGTTGAGAATGGCGATCTCGGGCCGGTAGTGCACGAATTTCGAGCGCTTGTCGAAGAACGCGGTGTCGTATTCGTCGGCCTCGACGACGAAAGCGTCGCCGACGCCCAGTCGTGCCGAGACGCCGAAATTCTCCGGCACGCCGCCGACCAGAAAGCCCGGTTGCGCGCCGCAGGCGTCGAGGATCCAGGCGAGCAGGCTGGTGGTGGTGGTCTTGCCGTGGGTGCCGGCAACGGCGAGCACGCGCTTGCGCGCGAGCACGCGTTCGCCGAGCCACTGCGGCCCGGAGATGTAGCGCAGGCGCTCGTCGAGCGCGTGTTCCATCGCTGCGTTGCCGCGCGAGATGGCGTTGCCGACGATGGTCAGGTCCGGCGCCGGTTGCAGGTGTTCGGCGCGATATCCCTGCATCAGCGTGATGCCGAGGGCTTCGAGCTGGGTGCTCATCGGCGGATAGACGTTCTGGTCGCTGCCGGCGACCGTGTCGCCGAGTTCGCGCGCCAGCGCGGCGATGCCGCCCATGAAGGTGCCGCAGATGCCGAGGATGTGCAGGTTCATTCGATCGGTGCCGTGACAAAGGGAGCAAGAAGAACCATCTTGGCGATCCAGAGCAGGGTCAGCAGCGCAAAGGCGCGCAGCGGCGGCACCTCGATGGCCTGCGACAGGATCCGGATTCGAACGCCCAGCCACCAGAACGTCAACGGCACCAGCGGCATGAGCAGGGCATGTTCGGGGCGAACGTTGTCGGGCGTGACCGGGTTCGGCAGCGGGCCGATGAAACTCAGCACGACATGGATCGACACCGCAAACGGCAGCGCAGCCAGCAGTTCCGAAATCGCGGTCTGGACAAATCGCGACGCGTGGCCTTTCACGGTCATGAGTGCGTTCAACAGCACGAGCTCGACCACATGCGCGATCAGGACCACCGGCGTTTGCGGGTCGGCCGCGCCCACCGCGTTGGTCGCGACACCGAGGCCCAGGGCGATGCCGAACAGGACGACCAGGGCGGTCGGCGAGTAGGGCGCGTCGGACGGGCCGCGGCGCATCAGGTACAGGTCGCGAAGCAGGGCAAGCCAGGCGTTCATCGAACACCCGCCGGTGGCATCATCGCGACATGGAACGACACGATCCGATCATCGTCGATGCGCGCGGACTGCATTGTCCGCAACCGGTGTTGCAGGCGCGCGCGACGCTGCGCGGGCTGACGCCCGGCGTGCGCATCCTGCTGCTGGCGACCGACCCGCTGGCCAGCGTCGACGTGCGCGCGTTCTGCTTGCGTGCGGGTCATCGGTTCATCGCGGAAGAGCGCGTCATCGCTGAAGACGGGGCGGGCGATCATCTGCGGTTCACGCTCGCGCGCGGCGATTGAATCAGGCCGTCGAATCAGGCCGCGGACTTGACCGCGGCAAGAATGCGCGCCGTGACATCGGTCAGTTCGCCGACGCCATCGACCTCGACCAGCTTGCCGGCGCGGGTGTAGAACTCGGCGACCGGCGCCGTCTGTTCGGCATAGACGGCAAGACGGCCGCGCACCACGTCCGGGTCGTCGTCCTTGCGGCCCTGTTCGGCGAAGCGCTTGGCGCAGCGTTCGAGGATGGCTTCGTTCGGCACGTTCAACTTGATCACGACATCCAGCGGCTGTCCGATGCGAACGAGCAGGGCGCCGAGCGCGTCGGCCTGCACCAGATTGCGCGGATAGCCGTCAAGAATGAAGCCGGGCCGGGCGTCGTCTTCGGCCAGGCGGTCTTCGAGCATGCCGAGCACGAGGTCGTCGGAGACCAGCTGGCCGGCTTCCATCACGGCCTTGGCCTTGCGGCCCAGTTCGGTGCCGCGTGCGACATGGCCGCGCAGCAGGTCGCCGGTGGAAATGTGCGGAATGCCGAAGGTGCTCTTGAGGATGGCGGCCTGCGTGCCCTTGCCGGAGCCGGGCGCGCCAAAAAACACGATGCGCATGAGAATTCCAGAACGGTCGAAACGGCCAGAAAGCAAGGCTGGACGCGGTTCGGGTGAAAGGGATGACCCCACCGTAGCGGCTGGCCGGAGCCGCGTCAATGAAGCGTTCCGGGCAGCGTTCATGCTGGAAAATCAAACGCTTGACGGAATTCGATGTGGCGTGGCGACCGCCATTGCGGTGGTCCTGCGACGAAAGTCCTGTGCGATCATCCCGCCCATGACGATGAATCCCATTCCGGCCTCGACCCGGACCTTTGCCCGTCCCTTGGACGCGATCGACGCCCGTTTCGAAGCGCAAAAACTCGCCTTCGGTCCCGTGGTCTTTCAATGCGTGCGCATTGCCAGAAAGTGGGGCGTGCTGGAGTCTCTCGATCGCGCCGAGGCGGGGCAGACCGTCGCGGAGTTGGCACGACAACTGGGACGCAGCGGATATGCACTCAGTGTGCTCCTCGAGTCCTGCTTGAGCGCAGGTGTCGTGCGCCTTGACGGTGGGCGGTTCCGCATCGAGAAGATCGGCCAATTCGTGCTCTGCGACGAACTGACACGGGTCAATTTCGAGTTCGTCCAGGAGATCTGCTACAGCGGCATGATGGCGCTGGAGTCCGCGTTGTCCGAAGGTCGCCCCGCCGGGCTGAAGGAACTCGGACCCTGGGACACCATCTATCGCGGACTGCGTGACTTGCCCGAAGTGAGCAAGCGCGCTTGGTTCGATTTCGATCACCACTATTCCGATTCCGCCTTTGCGACGGCCTTGCCGCTGGTGTTCGCGAATCGCCCGTTGCGGCTGATGGACATCGGTGCGAACACCGGCAAATGGGCGCGGCAATGCCTGGACTACGACGACACGGTGCAGATGACCCTGGTCGATCTGCCTGAGCAGATTGGGGTTGCGCGCGCGAATTTGCACGGCTACGCAGGACGCATTGCCTACAGCGAAGTCGACGTGCTTGATGCCTCCGCGTCCTTTCCCGACGCGCAGGACGCGGTCTGGATGAGTCAGTTTCTAAGCTGCTTCAGCATCGAAACGATGCTGTCCATCCTGCGTCGTGCCGCTGCAAGTCTGAATCCGGAAGGCCGCGTGTTCGTGCTCGATACGTTCTGGGATCGCCAGCGATTCGATATCGCCGCCTACTGCATCATCAACACGTCGCCGTACTTCACCGCCATCGCGAATGGGGTGAGCAAGATGTATCGCTCGCAGGAATACATCGAGCTGGCGGCTCGGGCCGGTTTGCGGCTGGTTGATGTTCGCGACGAGATCGGATTGAGCCACAGTCTGCTGGTGTTCGCTCGGGCCTGATCGTGGCCGCGCGCGAACGAACGATGAACATGAAGAGGACCACATGAGTGCAGGGAACCTGTTGTACGCACAATCCGGCGGGCCGACCGCCGTCATCAATGCCACGGCCGCGGGCGTCATCGATGCCGCACGCAAGCACAAGAAGGCCATCGGCAAGGTCTTCGCCGCGCGCAACGGCATCCTCGGCGCGCTGCGCGAGCAGTTGTACGACCTGTCCGGTTTCGACGCGGCGATGACGCGCCAGTTGCGCACGACGCCGGGCAGCGCCTTCGGGTCATGCCGCTTCAAGCTCAAGGGCATCGAGCAGAGTCGCGCGCATTACGAGCGGCTGATCGACGTCTGC
>JBGASK010000145.1:0-6543 GCA_044229785.1 Ahniellaceae bacterium | reverse complement strand
TTGCGCGGATGCCGCGGCGTGCAGCAGAAGCACGGCGGAGAACGCCGCAAACCGGCGGAAGCGAATCGACATGATGGCAGTCTTCCCTGACAGGATGCGCGATCCTACGCAGGCCCGCGCGAACCGTCGCCCCCGCATTCGCGGGGTCACCACAGGCCGAGCGACAATCCGTTCGCGATCAACAGCCCGAGTTCGCGACAACGGGCCATGGCCTCGTCATCGATCCGTTTCGGCGCGAGGATGCGCTCCGGCGTCTGCGCCGCGGTGTTGACGACGATCGCGTCCGCGACCTTGCGCAGCCGCAATCCGGTCGCGATGCGTTCGATCTGCCGTACAGCGTTCGACCCGTCGGAGCCGGCGCAGACCAGCATCCCGTACGCGCGACCATTCACGCGCTCGAGCAGGGCGTAGTAGCTGCGATCGAAGAAGTCCTTCAACTGCCCCGCCATCATCGCCAGGCATTCCGGCGTCGCAAACACGAAGGCGTCCGCGGCCAGCGCATCTTCCGTCGTTGCGTCGACTGCACGCAAGGCGCGTACCCGAACGCCTTCGACGCTTCGCTCCCCCTCGACCAGCGCCTCGACCATCTGCGCCGTGCCGCCGGTCTGCGAATGCCAGATCACGAGGATCGTTTTCATGGCGGCGAGTGTTGCATGGGCGTGCATCGGCTTCGGCACGCCATCCCGTTTCGATTGCTCACCGCAAGGGTTTTGCGCATCATCGCGTCCAACAATGTCCTGTGTGGCTGCCCAAATCGATGAGTGACGTGGCTCGGCGTTCCTGGAGCATCTTTCCATTGCTCGTTGCATTCAGCGCCGCCGCCGTGGCGATCGGGCGCGAAAATGAGGTCGATCGCACCCTCGAGCCCTACTTGGATGAACGCTTCTCATGCGAGGGTAGGGCCGACGGGCGCCTCCACAACCACGCGCGCGAATCGTCCGGCTACAGCGGCTTCCGAATCGTTGCCGATCTGAACTTCGACGGTCGAGAAGATCTGATCCTGTCGATGGGCCAAGATCCCGCCGATGGCGATGGCGGCTGTACCAACGCCGGATGTGCGGCGAACATCTATCTGAAACAGAGCGGCGGTGGCTATCGACGCATCGATTTCTTCGTGCATCCGCTGGCCGTCAGGTCCGCGCGAGTTTCTGGGCAGGTCAAACACGGGTTGCTCATGACGTACCACCGTCTTGGTGCTGACGACGGTGCATGGGGGATTGATCAAGTCGACGCCCTTGCCGTGACAAGGGTCGCGGTGTTGAAGGTTGGAGATTCGGCCGTGACGAAATCGGAGGAAGACGAGGCTTTGACGCGAGCCGAGGATCTGAGAGCCGAGTTCTCTTACTGCAAAGAAGGTCGACTTGAGTGGCGCGACACGTTTTGAGCGTGTGTCACCTTGCAACGCATGCCGCGAAAGGCAAGGCGAAACTCGGGCTGGCACGTCGTTGAGGGTGTGAACCCGCCCTGCCGAGCGTAAAATCGCGGCTTTCCCCAAGCCAGACCTGAGTCCCGTGGCCACGATCCAGCAGGAAGACTTCATCCAGTCCGTCGCCGACGCGCTGCAATACATCAGCTACTACCACCCGGTCGACTACATCGAGAACCTGGCCAAGGCGTACGAACGCGAGGAATCGGCGGCGGCGAAGGACGCGATCGCGCAGATCCTGATCAATTCGCGGATGTGCGCGGAAGGCCATCGGCCGATCTGCCAGGACACCGGCATCGTCACCGTGTTCCTCGACGTCGGCATGAACGTGCGCTGGAACGCCACGCTGCCGCTCGAAGACATGGTCAACGAGGGCGTGCGTCGCGCCTACAATCATCCGGACAACAAGCTGCGCGCTTCGGTGCTCGCGGATCCTGCCGGCAAGCGCACGAACACCAAGGACAACACGCCGGCCGTCGTCAACGTCAGGATCGTGCCCGGCGACACCGTCGACGTGATCGTTGCGGCCAAGGGCGGCGGCTCCGAAGCCAAGTCGAAGTTCGCGATGCTGAATCCGTCCGACTCCATCGTCGACTGGGTGCTCAAGACGGTGCCGACCATGGGCGCCGGCTGGTGCCCGCCGGGCATGCTCGGCATCGGCATCGGCGGCACCGCCGAGAAGGCCATGCTGCTCGCGAAGGAAGCGCTGATGGAGCCGATCGACATCCAGGACCTGATCGCGCGCGGGCCGGCCAATCGCGCCGAGGAACTGCGCATCGAGCTGTACGAGAAGGTCAATGCGCTCGGCATCGGCGCGCAGGGTCTGGGCGGCCTGACCACGGTGCTCGACATCAAGGTCAAGGATTACCCGACCCATGCCGCCAACCTGCCGGTGGCGATGATCCCGAACTGCGCCGCCACGCGCCACGCGCATTTCACGCTCGACGGTTCCGGCCCGGTGATGCTCGACCCGCCCTCGCTGGAATCGTGGCCGAAGCTGACCTACAGCCCGCAGAATGCGCGCCGCGTGAATCTTGATACCGTCACGCGCGAAGAAGTCGCCACATGGAAACCGGGCGAAACCATCCTGCTCAACGGCAAGCTGCTGACCGGCCGCGATGCCGCCCACAAGCGACTCATCGACATGCTCGACAAGGGCGAGCCGATGCCGGTCGATTTCCGCAACCGCTTCATCTATTACGTCGGCCCGGTCGATCCGGTGCGCGACGAAGTGGTTGGTCCGGCTGGCCCGACCACGGCCACGCGCATGGACAAGTTCACCCGCCAGCTGCTCGAAGCCACCGGCCTGCTCGGCATGGTCGGCAAGTCCGAACGCGGCCCGACCGCGATCAGCGCGATCAAGGACCATGGCGCCGTCTACCTGATGGCGGTCGGCGGCGCGGCCTATCTGGTGTCGAAGGCGATCAAGGCCTCGAAGGTGCTCGCCTTCGCCGATCTCGGCATGGAAGCGATCTACGAGTTCGAGGTGAAGGACATGCCGGTCACCGTCGCGGTCGATGCGAAGGGCACCTCGGTACACGAAACCGGCCCGCGCGAATGGCAGGCGAAGATCGGCAAGATCCCGGTGGTGGTGGCGTAAACCTGCACGCTCCCTCGCCCTGCACCGCGGGGAGAGGGCCGGGGTGAGGGGCTTTTCCTGCGCAATCGCTTAAGCTCCCTTCATCCGCCCTTCGGGCACCTTCTCCCCGCTGCGCGGGGCGAGGGGAAATACAGCGCGAACCCCACGAACGAACGGAGCCCGACATGAGCAGCATCCACGATTTCAGCGCGAAGGACATCGACGGCAATGACGTGTCGCTCTCGGCCTACAAGGGCAAGGCGATGCTGCTGGTCAATGTCGCCTCGAAGTGCGGATTCACGCCGCAATACACCGGGCTCGAGGCGATGTATCGCAAGCACCGGCAGCAGGGCCTGGTCGTGCTCGGTTTTCCCTGCGATCAGTTCGGTCACCAGGAACCGGGGGACGCCGAAGAGATCAAGAATTTCTGCTCGCTGACCTACGACGTCAGCTTCCCGATGTTCGCCAAGATCGACGTGAACGGCGCCCATGCACACCCGCTGTGGCAATGGCTGAAGTCGGAGAAGTCCGGCTTCCTCGGTCTCGATGCGATCAAGTGGAACTTCACCAAGTTCCTCGTCGACAAGTCCGGGCGGGTCGTGAAGCGTTATGCCCCGACCGATACGCCGGAGAAGATCGAGAAGGATCTGGCCGCCGTGCTCGGCTGAGCCCGGCGGGCGTCGTTCAGCGACCGCCGGCCGCCGCTGCGGCCGCGGCCGTCTGCGACTTGGTCCAGACCACCTGGACCGAGGCCACGGTCGAACGCGGGATCTCCAGTTCCATGCCGGCCCGGTTGCGGAGCGCCACGCGAATGCCGGCGCGATTGAACGATTTCAGCTCGCCTTCGCGCGTGGAACTCATGGTCGTGCGCACGATGACGCGTTCGCCGACCATGAAGGCGAGGTCGTCGAAGCTCACGTCCTCGATCACCGGCTTGTCGGCGGTCGGCACCTGGCCGTCGACGCCGATCAAGGTCGATTCGGCGCTGACCACCATCGTCGGCACGGCCGGGTTCGGTGCCTCGCCCGGGGCGTCGGCGGGCGCGGATTCGGCGAGGGCGGCGGCGGGCAGTTTCGCCATCGCCTGCGCGACGATCCGGCGCATCTCGGCAGCCGATTCGATGTCCTCGCTGTCGGGGTAGGGCACCGCGTCGACCACGTGCAGCTTGAACGGCACCGCCTTGTCGGAATTGATGCGCAGATTCGCGTTCAGCATCCACAACATGTCGGTGGCTGAAAAGCTGTAGAGCTTGTCCAGAGACACCGGGTCGATGGGCTTGGCGGACCAGGTCAGGGTATTGCCTTCGCCCGCCACGAAACGGCGGTACTGGGTGATCAGGCCGGGGTCGGCCAGCAGGCCCCAGGCCAGCAGGCGTCGCTGCAGGTAATCGACGTGCTGATCGAGGAACTGCGCGTCGGTCAGTTGTTCGCGCCCGGCGCAATAGGCGTTGCGTGCGGCCACGAAGCCGTCGTCCTTCACCGTCCACATCTCGTCGCGGAGCTTGGCTTGCTCCCAGTCGAGCAGCACCAGATTGCCGTCGTGCGGCGCTTCCCAGTTCGCTTCGTACTTCCATGTCGAGCGACCCGGCGCATCGAGCGCGATACGCATCGAGACGCTCTGGGTGCCGGTGGCCTGCAAGTCGAGTTCGAGATCGACGCCGGCGCTCGGCAGATTCAGGTTGCCGACCAGTTCGCCCTCGGTCCAGTAGAGATCCTGACCACAACCCTCGCCTTCGAAGATCGCGCCGCTGGCCAGGCCCTGCACGCTGTCGTCAAGCATGTACTGATGCGCATAGTCCGAAAACACCACGTTCTCGAAACGGGCGTGGATGCGCGGCATCGCCGGGATGTCCTCGAGCGGCGAGCCTTCATTGGCCTTTTCGGCCGCCCGTGCGGCCCAGCGTGCGGCGCGATTCTTGAGCAGGCTGCTCGATCCGCCGAACGAAAATGCCGATTTCAGCATCCAGCCCCAGCCGGGGGTGTCGATGACGAAGCGTTCCGCCTTGATGGCGTCGGTTTCCGGATCGCCATCCCAGGGCCAGACGCGGACGTTTCTGGCGCCGATGTCGCCATTCCAGTCGACGTAGGTGCTGTCGAAGTCGGCCCAGCCGATCATGTTCAGCGATTGCATGGCGTCGGAGGCCACGCCGCGCACTCGCGCATAGCCCAAGCCGCCCAGTGCGACCAGCACAATCAGACCCTTGGCCCACCAGGGCCAGCTTTCCAGCGACTTGGACACGGATACTCCCGAACACGGCGGATTCAGCGTGACAGAAGGTTAATCGATGTGACGGGCGCCAAGCCAGTCAGCGGGCGCGGGCACGCCCGAAGTGCAACACCGGCACGCCGGCCACCAGCAATACCGCACCCCAGAACAAGGCCTCGCGCCCGGTGCCGAGCAGGGCGAACAGGCTGTAGGCCAGCGCCAGCGCCGCAACGACCAGCCCCGTGATCGAGCGGCTGCGCCAGCCGCGCGCCGCCACCAGCGCGCTGGCGCTGGCAGCGGCGTAAGGCAGCAGCGAAGTCGCGGTCGACAGCAGGATCGAGAACTCGAACAGTTTGACCAGGCTGCGGCTGTAGTTCGCGACGATCAGGACGCTGCCGAGCACGGTCCCGATCAGGAGCATGCGCCGCGGCGTGCCGCGGGCGTCGCGTTCGCCAAAGGATCGCGGGAACAGGCCGGCCTGCGCAGCCTGTGCCGGCAGCTCGCCCATCAGCATCACCCAGCCGTTCAGGGCACCATAACTGGCGACCGCCGCCGTGACCGCGAGCAGGGTGCCGGCCGGCGCGCCGAACAGATGCGCCGCAGCCTCGGCCATCGGCGCCGGCGATTGCGCGATGTGTTCGCGCGGCAGCACGCCGAGCACGACGGTGCAGGCCAGCATCGTCAGCAGACCGGCGATCAGGGTGCCGATGACGGTGGCGCGCGCGACGTTCTTCTCGGGATCGCGGATGGACGCACTCGCGATCGTCGATGCTTCCAGTCCGAGGAAGGCCCACAACGTGATCGCCGCGCCGCCCCAGGCGATGCCGAACAGATCGCCGCCGGCAGGCACGAAGGGCAGGTAGTTCGCGCGGTCGACGTAGAACACGGCCACCAACGCGAACAGGGCGATCGGCACCAGCTTGAGCACGGTCAGCACGACCTGCGCGCGCGCCGATTCGCGCGTGCCGGCCAGATTCGTCAACGTCGCGATCCAGAACGCCGCCAGCGCAACCGCTGCGGAGACGATGCGCGACTGCGCCACTGCGGGCACCAGCGCGCTGATGCATCCGGCGAAGGCCACGGCCAGCGCGGCATTGCCGGCCCAGATGCAGATCCAGTTGCTCCAGGCGACGAAGAATCCGGCCTGGTCTCCGAAGGCGGCGCGCGTATACGCGAAGCTGCCGCCGGGCAGCGGGCTTTCGCGCGCCCATTGCGCGTAGACGAGCGCGAGCAGGATGGCGCCGCAGAGACTGATGCCCCAGCCGAGCAGGCTGGCCGCACCGTAGGGCGCAAGATTCGCCGGCAACAGGAACACGCCGGAGCCGATCATGCT
>JBGASK010000144.1:0-6591 GCA_044229785.1 Ahniellaceae bacterium | reverse complement strand
ATCGAGGCGGCGTTCTCGTAGGTCAGGTAGTTGCAGCGTGCGCCCACCGGGCCCACGCCGCCGACCGAACTCAGCCAGGGCGCATTGGCTGCGGCATCGTAGTGGGCGGTCATCGCGGGCAGATAATTCGCGACGATGTTGCGATAGCTGAAGCTGCCGTCGCTGCCGACGATGTCGCCGCCCTGGGTCGCCTGATCCGGGGCCGTCACGCGCTGGTAGCAGGTGCCGTAGAACCCGGTGCCGACCGCGAGCTTGGCCGCAGGCACGCCCAGACCGAGGTAGTAGCTGATGCCCGAGGTCACCGAACTCGGCGTATTGCCCTTGTGCCCGGCCAGCGCCGACGAATGCCAGCTCCACCAGCCGAAGTCCTCGTAGAGCATGCCGTAACTCATCACCGCCATGCGATCGAGCACGTCGCCCATCGCGTCCATGAAGGCGGCTTCGTTGTTCGGCGGGAAGTTGCTGTTGATCCAGCCCACCGGCATGGTCAGCAGCAGGTTCGGCCGCTGCGTGCGCAAGGCCTGCGCGAGCGCCAGCAAGGGCGCCTGATCCTGGGTCTCGATCGGCTCCCAGTCGAGATCGAGCCCGTCGGCGCCGTACTGGTCGAGCTTGGCCAGCAGGTTGGTCACGAAGGTCGCGCGCGACGCCGGACTGGCCGCCGCACCGCGCCAGCCATTGATCTCGCCGGCACCGCCGACCATCAGGATGGCCTTGCGGTTCGCGGCATGCGCGGCATTGACCGCCGCCTGCGCCCAGATCGGGCCGTTCACGGCATCGATGTCGAAATGGTCGGTGACGGTGGCATTCGCATTCGGGATCAGGCGACCGACCATCAGGTGCGTGATCGAGGCGAAGTCGATGTTCGCGGTCGGCAACAGACCGCGCTCGTAACCGACGTGATAACCCATGACCCAACGCGGCGACGCCGGCGGCGCGACGCCGCCTTCGAAGCCGTCGACGAACAGCGGTGCCTCCGGTGTCGCCACGCCGTCTGCCGCGAAGTAGCGCCAGAACGCCTGCGCGGCGCTGTTCCAGAGGGCATGTCCCAGGCCGTCGATCGCGCACCATTCGACCGGACGCGTGCACTGGTCGTAGGCGATGCAGGGCACGGGGCTCGTGTTGGTCGTGGTCGCGGCGCAGTTCTGCGTCGCCAGATGGTTGTTGCGGATGGCTTGCCCGGTGGCGTAGTCGACGCCGTTGGTCTGGTCGAGCTTGCCCCAGATCAGCATCGTGCCGGGCAGGCTGCAGCTGACCCCGCCGTTGCCGGTGTAGGTGAAATCGTTGTCGACCGGATACAGCGAGCCGGAGTGGATGCCCATCTTGCGGATCACGCCGGCGCCGAGCCGGCAGCCGAGCGCCTGGGCCATGGTGCCGCCGCCGCTGAAGCCGACCAGATACACGCGCGCCGGATCGATGGTGACGCCGGCCACGCCGTAGTTCGCGATGATGGCCTGCACGAAGCGGCCTTCGTGGCCGCGGCCAGCATCGGTCCAGTATTCAAAGCTGGCGCCGGCCGAACTGAGATAACTGAAGGCGGCGGCGCCATTCGCCTGCGCCTCCAGCGGCAATGACGCACGAATGCCTGCGGCCGTGCCGCCGTCGCCATGCAGCACGATCACCAGCGGCAGGGCCTGCGCGCTGCCGCCGGTCGGATAGCTGTGCAAGGTCGTGCGCTGGATCGCATCGACCATGTAGTTCTTCGACTGCGTGCTGTAGCCGCCGGCCAGCGCAGGGGCGGCAAGCGTGCACAGAAGGATCAACAGGCCAGACACGAACGATCGGTTCACGGTCGGCACCCCGGCATCGCTATGGGAACGCATGTCACACCATACGTCGTTTGCGCGCACGACGTGTCATGGCGCGGGCACGTGGGTCGACCCGAACACCCGTTCGGGCCGGCCAGAGGGGCGGCTGCTAAACTCCGCGACCTTTTTTGGCAGCCCCGAGACTCGACATGGCCGTTCCCGCCGAGCAACTGGATCGTTCCTACACGCTGGAAGACAAATACACGCGCCGCGAAGGGCGCATCTTCCTGAGCGGCGTGCAAGCGCTGGTGCGGCTGCCGATCATGCAGGCGCTGCGCGACCAGGCCGCCGGGCTGAACACCGCCGGTTTCATTTCCGGGTATCGC
This sequence comes from Ahniellaceae bacterium, assembly GCA_044229785.1. Classification (GTDB taxonomy): domain Bacteria; phylum Pseudomonadota; class Gammaproteobacteria; order Xanthomonadales; family Ahniellaceae; genus JADKHK01. The sequence goes on along the minus strand of JBGASK010000144.1, from coordinate 4,460 downwards.
GGCTCGCCGCTCGGCGGCTTCGATCTGGAATTGTGGAAGGCCAAGAAGCACCTCGAATCGCAGAAGGTGAAGTTCACGCCCGGCCTGAACGAGGACCTCGGCGCGACCATGGTCTGGGGCTCGCAGCAGACCAACCTGTTCCAGGGCGCCAAGTACGACGGCGTGTTCTCGATGTGGTACGGCAAGGGCCCGGGCGTGGACCGCTGCGGCGACGTGTTCAAGCACGGCAATGCCGCCGGCACCTCGAAGTTCGGCGGCGTGCTCGCGCTCGCGGCCGACGACCATGCCTGCCGTTCCTCGACGCTGCCGCACGGTTCGGAACACGAATTCGTCTCGGCGCTGATGCCGATCCTGAACCCGGCCGGCGTGCAGGACATCCTCGACATGGGCCTGCTCGGCTGGGCCATGTCGCGTTTCACCGGTCGCTGGGTCGGCTTCAAGACCATCGCCGAAACGGTCGAATCCTCCGCCTCGGTCAACGTCAATCCGCACCAGCTCGACATCGTGCTGCCGGACGACTTCGCGCTGCCGCCGGGCGGCCTCAACATCCGCTGGCCGGATCCGCCGCTCGACCAGGAAATGCGCCTGCACAAGTACGCGGTCGCCGCGGCCGAAGCCTTCGCGCGCGCCAACCGCATCGACAAGACCATCATCGACTCGCCGCGGGCGCGCTTCGGCATCGTCACCACCGGCAAGAGTTACCTCGACGTGCTGCAGGCGCTCGAATACCTCGGCATCGACCGCCGCGTGGCCGAGGACATCGGCATCCGCGTCTACAAGGTCGGCATGACCTGGCCGCTGGAACCGATCGGCATCCGCAATTTCGCGCGCGGCCTCGAAGACATCCTGATCGTCGAGGAAAAACGCAGCTTCATCGAATCGCAGATGAAGGAAGCGATGTACAACTGGGATCACGCCACCCGCCCGAGCATCGTCGGCAAGTACAACGAAGGCGGCGACTGGATCCTGCCGAGCACGTCGGAACTGACGCCCGCGATGATCGCGATGGCGATCGCCGCGCGCCTGTCGCGCTTCTTCACCAGCGAGGCCATCCAGGATCGCCTGAAGTGGATCGCCGAGAAAGAGAAGGAACTGGCCGCGCCGCGCGCCAACTTCCCGCGCGCCGCGCACTACTGCTCGGGCTGCCCGCACAACTCGTCGACCGTGGTGCCGGAAGGCTCGCGCGCGCTCGGCGGCATCGGCTGCCATTACATGGTCACGTGGATGGACCGCCGCACCGACACCTTCACCCAGATGGGCGGCGAAGGCACGACCTGGTGCGGCCAGGCGCCGTTCACCGACGAGAAGCATGTCTTCCAGAACCTCGGCGACGGCACCTACTTCCATTCGGGTTCGCTGGCGATTCGCCAGGCGATCGCGGCCAAGGTCAACATCACCTACAAGATCCTCTACAACGACGCCGTCGCGATGACCGGCGGCCAGCCGGTCGACGGCACGCTGACGGTGCCGGACATTGCGCATCAGGTGCGCTCTGAGGGCGTGAAGACCATCATCGTGCTCAGCGACGAGATCGAGAAATGGTCGCGTCCGGAGATCTTCCCGGAAGGCGTCGAATTCCTGCATCGCGACGAACTCGACGCCGTTCAGAAACGCCTGCGCGAAGAAGCCGGCGTCACCGTCATCATCTACGACCAGACCTGCGCCGCGGAAAAACGCCGTCGTCGCAAGCGCGGCAAGATGGTCGATCCGGCCAAGCGCGCCTTCATCAATCCGGCCGTCTGCGAAGGCTGCGGCGATTGCAGCGTCAAGTCGAACTGCGTGTCGGTGATGCCGCTGGAAACCGAATTCGGGCGCAAGCGCGAGATCAACCAGAACGACTGCAACAAGGACTTCAGCTGCGTGAAGGGCTTCTGCCCGAGCTTCGTGACCATCGAAGGCGGCGGACTCAAGAAGAAGAAAGGCTCGGGCGCGGCGATGGACGTGGCCAACCTGCCGCTGCCGACGTTCAAGTCGGATCTCGACACGCAACCCTGGAACATCCTGGTCACCGGCATCGGCGGCACCGGCGTCGTCACCATCGGCGCGCTGATCGGCATGGCCGCGCACCTCGAAGGCAAGGGCACCTCGGTGCTCGACCAGACCGGCCTGGCGCAGAAGGGCGGCGCCGTCACCACGCATGTGCGCGTCGCGCGTTCGCCAAACGACATCCACGCCGTGCGCATCGCCGCCGGCGAGGCCGACCTCGTGCTCGGCTGCGACATGGTCGTCGTCAACGACTACTGGGCGATGTCGAAGATCCGCGCCGGTCGCGCTCACACCGTGCTGAACGGCTACGAAGCCATGCCGGGCACCTTCACGCGCAATCCGGACATGCAGTTCCCGAAGCTGCAGATCGTCGACGCGGTGCAAACGGCGATGGGCGGCGAGAAGCCCGATGTCGTCGACGCCACCGAACTCGCCACCGCCCTGCTCGGCGACTCGATCGCGACCAACACCTTCATGCTCGGCTACGCCTGGCAGAAGGGCTTCGTGCCGGTGTCGCTGGACGCGCTGATGCGCGCCATCGAACTGAATGGCGCGGCGATCGAACTGAACAAGCGTGCGTTCTACTGGGGCCGCCTGGCCGCGCATGATCTCGCCTCGGTGAAGAAGGCCGCGGCGGTGCGTTCGGCGCCGGCCATCGTCGATTTCGTCGGCGCCTCGCAGGCCGCGACCGATGCACAGGAACATCTCGCGACCTCGGCCGCCTTCGAAGGCTTCGGCAAGCTGGCGCAGACGCTGGACGACACCATCGCCCTGCGCAGCAAGTTCCTGACCGAATACCAGGACGCCGCCTATGCCGAGCGCTACAAGGCGCTGCTCGCCAAGGTCCGCGCCGCGGAAACCAGGCTCGGCACCGGCAACAAGCTCGCCGAAACGGTCGCGCGCTACGCCTTCAAGCTGATGGCCTACAAGGACGAATACGAAGTCGCACGCCTGTACACCACCGGCGACTTCCGGAAGCGCATCGCCGAGACCTTCGACGGCGACTACAAGATCCGCTTCAATCTGGCGCCGCCGCTGCTCGCGAAGAAGGACGCCGACGGCCATCTCGTCAAGACCGAATACGGCCCGTGGATCTTCACCGCGTTCAAGCTGCTCGCGAAGTTCAAGGGCCTGCGCGGCGGCGCCTTCGACGTGTTCGGCTACACCGCCGAACGCAAGATGGAGCGCCAGCTGATCGCCGACTACTTCCGCACCATCGAGGAACTGGTCGGCAAGCTCGACGCCGGCAATGTCGGCCTCGCCGTGCAGATCGCCGAAGTCCCGGAACACATCCGCGGCTACGGGCACGTCAAGGAGGCGCACCTCGCGAAAGCGAAGGCGAAGGAAGCGGAACTGCTCGCGCAATTCCGCAGTCCGGTGGCGGCCTCGGAGACGGCAAAGGCCGCGTAATCCGCTGACTCCGATGTCGATTAATTACTAATTTGTGTGTTATTAGTAGTTAATTCACATCGGGGCCAGTCATGAAGCTGCCGCTCAGTCCGCCGTCGCTGGATGCGATCCTTGCCAAAAACCCTTCTTTTGTCAAAGACTTGCCGCGTCATTTCAGTGCCGCGGCCGATGTTGGCGGGCGTTACGAACACTGGGACCACCTGCGGCACCTGACACCAGCCGAAGGCCTCACCAGCGAGACTTGGTGGGCATCGTTGAAACTCGCCCGCTCAGCACGATCCAGCCCGCTACCGCTTACCGACAAGGCTGGACGCCCAATGATGGTCGTTCTGACGGATGCCTTCCAGCGCCGTCTGCACTTCTTCGACCGGCGTGTCTCCGGTTCATTTGCAGACCTGTTCGAGGAAACGGACCGGCGCGCGCCTGCGCAATACCTGACGCGATCGCTCATCGAGGAAGCCATGACCTCCTCGCAACTGGAAGGCGCATCGACCACGTCTGCTGTCGCCAAAGCCATGCTGCGCAGCAATCGCGCACCGCAGGACAAGGGCGAGCGGATGATCGTCAACAACTACCGCTCGACATTGAACCTTGAGCATTGGGTCAAGCAGCCGCTAACGCCCGAGCGCATCTTCGAGATTCAACGTGTGATCACCGACGGAACGCTGGACGACTCCGGCACCGCTGGCCGTTTGCGCAACGCCGATGAACACGTCCATGTACTCGACCCTAGCGGCCAGGTGCTCCACGATCCTCCACCCGCCAGCGAATTACGTGAACGGATCGAACGACTCTGTGCATTCGCCAACGACGAAGCCCCCGACCGCTTCCTGCACCCGGTGATCCGGGCCATCGTGCTCCACTTCCAGATCGGCTACGACCACCCGTTCGTCGACGGCAATGGACGCACCGCACGCACCTTGTTCTATTGGTCGATGCTGCGATCGAACTACTGGCTGGCCCGCTACCTGTCGATTTCTTCCGTCATCCACCGAAGCCCTGCAGCGTACAAACGTGCCTACCTGTACTCGGAATCCGACGGCAATGACCTTGGCTACTTCATC
>JBGASK010000143.1:0-6669 GCA_044229785.1 Ahniellaceae bacterium | reverse complement strand
GTCACCGGCCGCAGCCTGCGCGGCGTCAGCGGCGCCGACCGCCAGCGCCTGTCGAACGCCGCGCTCGCGCTCGGCACCATCGGCGGCGACCTGCTCGCCAGCAACCTCGGCGCCGAAATCGGCATCACCGGCGACGCCGCGCGCGGCACCGAAGCCTTCACCATCGGCAAATACCTCACGCCCAAGCTCTTCGTCGGCTACGGCATCGGCCTGGCCCGCAACGGCAGCGTGCTGCTCGTCCGTTACCTCGTTCGCGACGACGTCGAATTCGAAGCCGCCAGCGGCGAACAATCGCGCGCGAGCCTGAACTACATCATCGAGCGGTGATGGCGGTCGTCCCCGGGCATGCTCAGCCGCGCCGAGCGCCGCTTCCGGCGACGAGGATGGCGAGTGTCGATGCGAGGAAGCCGGGCACCATGGCGTACAGCGCGAAGATGCCGCCGCGGTCGGCAAGCATCATCCATGCGACCACGGTGATGCCGCCGACGAGGATGCCGGCGTAGGCGGCGGCGCGGGTCATGCGCTTCCAGTACAGCGACAGCACGATGGCCGGGCCGAAGGTGGCGCCGAAGCCGGCCCAGGCGTCGCCGACGCGCGACAGCACGGTGCTGGTCGGATCGAGCGCGACGACAAAGGCGACGGCGGCGACGCCGAGCACGCCGAAGCGTCCGACCCACAACAGTTCGCGCGCGCCGGCCTGTTTCCGGAACAGGCCGCGGTAGAAGTCTTCGGCGAACGCGGCCGAGGACAACAGCAGCTGCGCCGAGGCCGTGCTCATGATCGCGGCGAGCACGCCGGCCAGGCAGATGCCGGCGATCCACGGCGGGAAGAATTGCGCGCTCATGTGGATGAAAGCCTTCTCGGCTTCGGCGCCTTCGAGCCGCACCGGCAACGCACCGAGCGCGCTCATGCCGACCAGCATCGCCGCGACCAGCACGGTGACTTGCCAGGTCATCGCGACGCGACGGGCGATGGCCATCTGCTGCGGATCGCGGATGGCCATGAAGCGCGCAAGAATGTGCGGCTGCCCGCAGTAGCCGAGACCCCAGGCCAGCGACGAGGCGATGCCGATCCAGCCGAGCGGCGCGCCCTCGGCATTCGTCCATGGATTCAGCAGTTCGGCATTGAAGGCGTTCATCGTGGCGTGCAGACCATCGAAGCCGCCGACGATGTGTACGCCCATGCCCGCGACCAGCACCAGCGCGACGAACATCAGCGTGCCCTGCAAGACATCCGACCAGGACACTGCGAGAAAGCCGCCGAGGAAGGTGTAGGCCAGCATCACGATCGAACCCCAGAACACCGCCCACGCATACGGCAGCCCGAACAGCGATTCGAACAGGCGACCGGCAGCGACGAACTGCGAACTCGCATACAACACGAAGAACACCAGCACGAAGAAGGCGGTGAGCGGCCGCAGCAAGCCGCCGATGTCGTCGAAGGCGCGCTCGAAGTAGGCGGGCAAGGTCAACGCATCGCCCAGCGCTTCGGTGCGTTCGCGCAGCGGTTGCGCGACGTAGCGCCAGTTCAGCCAGGTGCCGACGATCAGGCCCCCGACCAGCCACGCCGACTCGACGCCGGCGAGATAGGCGAACCCGGGCAGGCCGAGCAGCAGCCAGCCGGACATGTCCGTGGCCTGCGCCGACAGCGCCGTGACCCACGGCCCGAGCGAACGTCCGCCGAGAATGAAGTCCTTGAGGTTGGTGGTGCGCCGCCAGGCCACGAAGCCGAGCGCGAGGCAGATCGCAAGGTAGATCGCGAAGGTCGCGATCAGGGTCTGGGTAGCGTGCGTGGTCATGCCCGGCGTCCGAATTGGTTGAGCGGCAGCTTGAGGTAGGACACGCCGTTGGCTTCCGCTTCCGGCATCGCGCCGGCACGGATGTTCACCTGCACCGAGGGCAGCAGCAGGGCGGGCATGTCGAGGGTGGCGTCGCGCGCTTCGCGCACGGCGACGTAGTCGGATTCGGCAACGCCGTCGCGCACGTGGATGTTGCCGGCGCGCTGGGCCGCAATGGTGGTCTCGCAGCGATGGTCGCGCCCGCCCGGCGCATAGTCGTGGCAGACGAACACGCGGGTGTCGGCGGGCAGTGCGTACAGGCGCTGGATCGACCGGTACAGGAGCGCCGCGCTGCCGCCCGGGAAGTCGCATCGGGCGGTGCCGCCGTCCGGCATGAACAGGCTGTCGCCGACGAACAGGGCATCGCCGATGAGGTAGCTGACGCTGTCGTTGGTATGGCCGGGCGTGGCGATCACCCGGCCTTCGAGGCGGCCGAGCGCGAAACGGGCCTCGTCCTCGAACAGCCGGTCGAACTGCGAGCCGTCGACCGGGAAATGTTCGCCGAGGTTGAAGACCGTCCGGAACGTGCGTTGCACCGCGCGGATGCCGCTGCCGATGGCCAGCGTGGCGCCCGGACATTGCTGCTTGAACCATTGGCCGGCGCTGAGGTGATCGGCATGTGCATGCGTCTCCAGGATCCAGTCGACCTGCAGTGCCTGATCGCGTATCGCAGCCAGCACCTGCGTCGCGCTGCGCGTCGCGGTGGCGCCCGACTTCTGGTCGAAGTCGAGCACCGGGTCGACGACGGCGGCGCGGCGCGAGTCGGCATCCCAGACCAGGTAGGTCCAGGTGCAGCTGTCGGCGTGGAAGAAGGGGTGGACGGACGTGGGCATGAAGGTCCCGTTTCGGTCTGGACGCCGATGATGCCATTGCCGAGCGCCACTGCGCGCTGGCATAAGGTGCGTTCCCGACTCCGGAGCCCGTCATGCGCATCTGCGTCTACTGCGCGTCCAGCGCGCAATGCGATCCCGAATACCACCGCAGCGCGTTCCGACTCGGCGAATTGCTGGCCGAGGCCGGCTGCACCACGGTGTATGGCGGCGGCGGCATGGGTTCGATGGGTGCGCTGGCCGACGGCGCGCTGTCGCGGCAGGGCCATGTGGTCGGCATCATTCCGCGCTTCATGACCGAAGTGGAGTGGCAGCATCCGGGACTCGCCACGCTCGACATCGTCGAGGACATGCGCGAGCGCAAGCACCGCTTGCTCGCCGGCTCCGACGCCGTGGTCGCATTGCCGGGCGGTTGCGGCACGCTGGAGGAAGTGTTCGAGGCGATGACGCTGAAGCGCCTCGGTCTCTACCTCAAGCCCATCGTGTTCGTGAACACGCGCGGCTTCTACGACGGCCTGCGCGAGTTCCTCCGGCACACCATCCGCGAACGCATGATGGGCGACGCACATGCCGCGATGTGGCAGTTCGTGGATGCGGTCGAGAACGTGCTGCCGGCAATCCGCGACAGCGCGGCCTGGCCCGAGGACGCGCGCTCGTTCGCGGCGATGAAGCCGCGCTGATTCAGCGCCGCAGTACCAGCGACATCACCGCGATGTAGTGGCTGAGGCTGCCGAGCAGGACGAACACGTGCCAGATGGCGTGGGCGTATTTCAGCTTCTGGTGCATGTAGAACCAGGTGCCGCCGGTATAGAACAGGCCGCCGGCGAACAGCCAGGCCAGCGTCCAGTTGTCCAGGCTCTGCAGGACCGGCTTGATCGCGATCACGACCAGCCAGCCCATCGCCACGTAGATGAGGGTCGAGACCAGCTTGAAGCGGCCGGTGAAGAACAGCTTGAAGATCACGCCGAGCATGGCCAGCGTCCAGATCGCGCCGAACAGCCACCAGCCCCAGCTGTCGCGCAACGCGATCAGCGAGATCGGCGTGTAGGTGCCGGCGATCAGCAAGTAGATCGCGCAGTGATCGAACACCTTCAGCCGCGCCTTCGCCTTCGGGTGCGGAATGGCGTGATACAGCGTCGAGGCGACGTACAGCAGGACCAGCGTCGCGCCGTAGACGATGGCGCTGCCGAGCTTCCAGCCGTCGCCATGGATCGCCGCCAGCGTGATCAGCACCGACGAGCCGCACAACGCGGCGACGACGCCCAAGCCATGCGTCAACGCATTCGCGACTTCTTCGCGCAGGGAGTGGGCTTCGCTCATCGCGGCAGATTCGGTGCTCGGGGGTGGAGCAAAAGCTTCAATCGTGAGAATCGAAACCGCCGCCGCCATCGAAGCCCGGCGTGCCGAGTTCCTGGACGCCGTGGTCGTCTTCGCGTTCTTCGCGGGGGGCGGATTCGTTGTCGGTCTGCGAGACCGGGCCGGCGCCGGCGTGGGCCTGGCGCCACCAGGTGTAGTTCTTCTTCGGCAGGCCGTCTTCGCGCGCATTCACTTCGAGCACGAGTTCGTTCTTGCGTTCGGCGGTCAGCGCGGTCCAGTGGCAGTCGAGCACCGCGCCTTCGAGCGCGTAGAGCAGGTTCAGGCTCGGCTTGAAGCCGGCGCGCTTGACCTTCATGAAGGCTTCGAGCGAACCGATGGCGCGCACTTCGGCATCGGTCTTGATGCCGACCTGACGCAGCCACGCGGCCGACTTGGGTCCGACATTGCGGATCTTCGCGGTGCTCATGCGGCGGCCTCGAAGCGGGTAGGGTCGTTGTGCTCGATCCAGATCTCGACCAGGGCTTCCATGCCGCGGCGGTCGTCGTCGTCGAAGCGGTTCAGCACCGGGCTGTCGACGTCCCAGACGCCGATCAGATGGCCGTGACCGTCGAACATCGGCACCACGATCTCGGACTCGGAGGCCGAGTCGCAGGCGATATGGCCCGGGAAGTCGTGCACGTTCGGCACCAGCTGCGTCTGCTTCGTGGCGGCAGCCGTGCCGCAGACGCCCTTGCCGAGCGCGATGCGCACGCAGGCGGGTTTGCCCTGGAACGGGCCGACGACCAGTTCGACGCCGTCGAAGAAGTAGAAACCGCACCAGTTCAGCTGCGGCACCGCGTGATGGATCAACGCCGCGAAATTCGCCGCATTGGCGATGCGATCGCGCTCGCCCGCCATGATCGAACGGACCTGCGCCAGCAGCTCGCGATACAGGGTCGGCTTGTCGGCGCTGGACAGCGTCGGGGTCTCGAACATGGCGATCTCTCGCATCGAACGGGTTGCGGAGTCTAGCAGTGGGGCCGGTTATCATCGCCGCATGGATCAGGCACCCGCGACGGACAAACGCGACGGATTCCGCGAACGCGGCCAGCAGGTCACGCGCGTCGAGGCTTTCGTGGATGCCGCGTTCGCGTTCGCCGTGACCCTGCTGGTGATTTCGTTCGACGGCCTGCCGAAGAGCGCCCACGAACTGGTCGCCGCGTACAAGGGCATTCCCGCCTTCGCGGCCAGTTTCCTGCTGCTCGCGACGTTCTGGCGTGCGCACGAGCGCTGGAGTCGCTGGTACGGTCTGGACGACAGCCGTTCGACGGCCCTGTCGCTGATCCTGGTCTTCCTCGTGCTCGTCTACGTGTACCCGCTGCGCATGCTGTTCGCGGGCTTCTTCCACTTCGTGACCCAGGGCGCCCTGCCCGCCGACTACGTGATCCGCTTCGCGTCCGACCTGCGCTGGATGTTCGGCAGTTATGCGGTCGCCTACGGGTCGTTGTCGTTCGTGATCTGGCTGCTGTATCGGCACGCGTACCGGCAAAGGGCGAAGCTTGGGCTCGACGCCGAGGAAGCGGTGCTCACGCGGCTCACGATGCTGCGCTGGCAGGTCACCCTGCTGGTGTCGCTGATATCCCTGTGGCTGAGTTTGCTCGTCGGCACGGTGCTGAATCGCGGCTGGCTCCTGGCCGTGCCCGGCCTGATCTATTTCCTGATGTTCTTCATGTTCCCGCTGACCGCCTGGTACGCGCGCCAGTACCGCGCCGAGGAGTCGCCGTCGCGATGATCGCCCCGATCTCGTTCTTCGTCACCGGCACCGACACCGGCATCGGCAAGACCCACATCAGCAGCGCGCTGCTGCTGGCGATCCGCCGCCGCGCATTGAAGGCCTACGGCTACAAGCCGGTGGCCAGCGGCTGCGAACGCCGCGGCGAGGATTGGGTCAGCGACGACGCCGAGAAGCTGCGTGCCTATTCGACGACGCCGACGCCGGATCTCGCGTTGATGAACCCGATCGCCTTGCCCGAACCCATCGCGCCGCATCTGGCCGCGGCGCATGCCGGTCGCGAGATCGAATTGCCGCCGCTGCTGGCCGCACATCAGGCGCTGTCGCTGGGTGCACATGCCATCGTGGTCGAAGGCGCGGGCGGCTGGGCGATTCCGTATTCCGATCATCTGATGCAGGCCGATCTGGTGCGCGCCCTGAAGCTGCCGGTGGTGCTGGTCGTCGGTATCCGTCTCGGCTGCATCAATCACGCGATCCTGAGCGAGCTCGCGATCCGCGCCGACAAGTGCGTGCTGGCGGGCTGGATCGCGAACCGGGTCGACCCGGATTGCCGGTATCCCGACGAGGTCGTGGCGACGCTCGTCGAAGAACTCGATGCGCCGTTGCTGGCCGATTGCCCGTTCGGCGCCAACATCGATCTGGCGGCGCAGAAACTCGGGCCGGCACTCGATGCGCTTGGGTTGAAACGGCGCGGTTGAGGGGCCGTCGGACTTCCGGCACGGACGCAGCGCAGGCTTCGCCTGCTAGCGTTTCGCTCCTGTCTTCGCGGGAATTTGCCGATGTCCATCCAGCGCCGTGTCACGCTGTTCTTCTGCCTGTGTCTCGCCGCCGCCGCTTCGGCCCAGGCACCCGGCGGGCAAATGCCGCCGACACCGGTCGAAACCGCGACACCGCGCGTCGAATCGGTGGTCGAT
>JBGASK010000142.1:0-7379 GCA_044229785.1 Ahniellaceae bacterium | reverse complement strand
CAACCCAGTTGGCGCGCCCGGAGAGATTCGAACTCCCGACCACCAAGTTCGTAGCCTGGTACTCTATCCAACTGAGCTACGGGCGCAAGCAAGAAGCGGAATTATGGAGAGCTCCGACTAACTCGTCAATACTTCGGCGAAAACTTTTTCTTCATCGCCGAAATACAAACGGCCCGCAAGGGGCCGTCGTACAACTGGCGGAGTGAGAGGGATTCGAACCCTCGATAAGGCTTTTGACCCTATACTCCCTTAGCAGGGGAGCCCCTTCGGCCTCTCGGGCATCACTCCGTACAACTATTCTTCTTTGATCGGTGCAGGTGCGGCGTTGCCGCCTTCCTGCTCCTTGCGTATCCGCTGATAGATTTCCTCGCGATGCACTGCGAGATCCTTCGGCGCATTGATCCCGATCCGGACCTGATTGCCCTTGACGCCGAGAACGGTGACCGTCACCTGGTCTCCGATCATCAGCGTCTCGCCGACACGACGCGTCAGAATCAACATGCCTATCTCCCCCGGTACGAACTGAACCGCCGTTCGACCGTGCAGTCCATCGCGAACATCGGCCACTGGCCGCTTCGCGTCGGATACTACAGACCGCCTACTTCGTTCGCAATGAAAACGAAGGCCGCCCGAAGGCGGCCCGAAGATGGCGTCCCCAAGGGGATTCGAACCCCTGTTACAGCCGTGAAAGGGCCGTGGGACTTGCATTCCTTCGTGGTGGAGCCAGCCGGAGTCGAACCGGCGGCCTCTACAATGCCATTGTAGCGCTCTACCAGCTGAGCTATGGCCCCCGCGAAAGGGCGCGCATAATAACAGTTCGCATCACCTCGTCAACAGCTTCGCGAAAAATATTTCTGCATCGCAACACTCCATGCTCGTGAACGATGAAGGCGCTCGTTTGCTTGCCCGGATATGACCCCTGTGCTGCAATCGAAACGATTGCCCGCGAACAACGAATCGCGGGCTGGAATGCGCACACGGGAGGAAGTCGCATGCAGTTCGATCGCCCCTGGTTGGCCACGTATCCGAAAAACGTGCCGGCCGAAATCGATGTCAACGCGTACAGCTCCATCGTGGCCGTGCTGCGCGAGGCCTGCGACACCTACCGCCAGAAGCCCGCGTTCACGAACATGGGCAAGACGATCACCTATGACGATCTCGACGCGCTCAGCGCGAACTTCGCTTCCTTTCTGTTGAACGATCTGAAGCTGAAGAAAGGCGATCGCATCGCGATCATGCTGCCGAACCTGTTGCAATATCCGGTCGCGATCTTCGGCGCACTGCGCGCCGGCCTGACCGTCGTCAACACCAATCCGATGTACACGGCACGCGAGCTCAAGCATCAGCTGAACGATGCCGGCGCCACCGCCATCGTCGTGCTCGACAACTTTGCGGCAACGCTGGGCGAAGTGCTGAAGGAAACGCCGGTTCGCCACGTGATCACGACTGCGATCGGTGATCTGCTCGGCTTCCCGAAGGCGCTGATCGTGAACTTCGTTGCCAAGCACGTGAAGAAAATCGTTCCCGACTACGACATCCAGGGCACCATCCGTTTCAACGATGCGCTGGCCGCGGGCGCACGCAAGCCGGCACCCAAGGTCGACCTTGTGCCCGACGACATCGCCTTCCTGCAATACACCGGCGGCACCACCGGCGTCGCCAAGGGCGCGATGCTGACGCACCGCAACCTGATCGCGAACATGCAGATGGTGTCGGCCTGGTTCGGCGCGAACATCAAACTCGGCGAGGAGGTGATGATCACGGCCCTGCCGCTGTATCACATCTTCGCGCTCACCTGTAATTGCCTGGTCTTCATCAAGTTCGGCGGCATCAATGTACTGATCACGAATCCGCGCGACATGCCGGGCTTCGTCAAGGAACTGTCGAAGACGCCGTTCACCGCGATCACGGGCGTCAACACCTTGTTCAACGGGCTGTTGAATACGCCCGGCTTCGCCGATGTCGACTTCTCACACCTGAAGATGAGCTTCGGCGGCGGCATGGCGGTGCAGCGCGCCGTCGCCGAACGCTGGAAGAAGGTCACGGGCTGCACCTTGATCGAGGGCTTCGGCATGACCGAAAGTTCGCCGGTCGCGACCATCAATCCGCTCGACAACGCCGAATACAGCGGCTCGATCGGCCTGCCTGCACCGTCGACGGACCTTTGCGTGCAGGATGAAGACGGGCGCATCCTGGGCATGGGCGACATCGGAGAGATCTGCATCCGCGGCCCGCAGGTCATGAAGGGCTATTGGCAGCGCCCCGAAGAAACCGGCAAGACCATCGTCGATGGCTGGTTGCGCACCGGCGACATGGGCAAGTTCGACGAGAAGGGCTTCTTCTACATCGTCGACCGCAAGAAGGACATGATTCTCGTGTCCGGCTTCAACGTCTATCCAAACGAGATCGAAGACGTGGTGGCGACGTTGGCGGGCGTGCTCGAAGTCGCTGCCGTCGGCGTACCCGACGACAAGTCCGGCGAAGCCGTGAAACTGGTGATCGTGCGCAAGGACCCGAATCTCTCGGTCGAGAAGGTCAAGGCCCACTGCAAGGACAACCTGACCGGCTACAAGCAGCCGAAGATCATCGAATTCCGCGACAGCCTGCCGAAGACCAACGTCGGCAAGATCCTGCGCCGCGAGTTGCGCGATGCGCCGAAAGCCGGCGCCTGACGATCACGACTGCGGTGCGCGCTGGAGAACGCGCGCCGCATCTGGCGATCAGCGTTCGACCTCGGGGCGCATGTACGGGAACAGCAGCACGTCGCGGATCGAGGGCACGTCGGCGATGAGCATGACGAGGCGGTCGATGCCGACGCCGAGGCCGCCGGTGGGAGGCAGCCCGTATTCCAGCGCGCGGATGTAGTCGGCGTCGAAATGCATGGCTTCGTCGTCGCCGGCATCCTTGGCGTCGACCTGTGCCTGGAAGCGCGCGGCCTGGTCTTCAGGATCGTTCAACTCCGAGAAGCCGTTGGCGAGTTCCTTGCCACCGATGAACAACTCGAAGCGGTCGGTGATCCCCGGATCGGCATCGTTCGCACGCGCCAACGGCGACACTTCGGTCGGGTGTGCGGTGATGAAGGTCGGCTGCACCAGGTTCTGCTCGACCGTCTTCTCGAAAATTTCGAGCAGGATCTTGCCCCAGCCGTAATCCTTCTTGACGTGAATGCCGAGGCGGGCGCAATGCGCGACCATGACATCGCGGTCGCGCAGTTCTTCGCGCTTGATCTCCGGATTCGCGGCCAGCACGGCATCGTCCATGCGCGTGCGCGCGAACGCCGGACCCACATCGATGGCGCGACCTTCCCACGTCAACGCCGTGGTGCCAGCGCCGGATTGCGCCGCGGTGCGGATCATCGCCTCAGTCATGTCCATGACTTCGTTGAACGTGGCGTAGGCCTCGTACGACTCGAGCATGGTGAATTCGGGATTGTGGCGCGTGCTCACGCCCTCGTTGCGGAAGTTGCGGTTGATCTCGAACACGCGATCAAGCCCGCCGACGACCAAGCGCTTCAGATACAGCTCAGGCGCCACGCGCAGGTACATCTGCAGGTCGAGCGCGTTGTGGTGCGTGACGAACGGACGCGCCGTGGCACCGCCCGGAATCGGATGCATCATCGGCGTTTCGACCTCGACGAAGCCGCGCCCTTCCATGAAGTCGCGGATCGCCCGGATCGCACGCGAACGCAGCGCGAACACGCGACGCGAGTCCTCGTTGACGATCAGGTCGACGTAACGCTGGCGATAGCGTTGCTCGACGTTTTCGAGACCGTGCCACTTGTCCGGCAGCGGCCGCAGCGACTTCGTCAGCAGGCTCAGCGCATCGACCTTGATCGACAACTCGCCGGTCTTGGTGCGCATCACCTGCCCTTCCGCCGCGACGATGTCGCCGACATCAAAACTCTTGAAGGCTTCGTAGGCGTCGCCCAGCGTGCTCTGCTGCAGGAACAGCTGGATGCGTCCGCTCTGGTCCTGGATCTGGGTGAACGCGGCCTTGCCCATGATGCGCTTGGCGAGCATGCGCCCGGCCACGCGCACGCGACGCGCGGCAGCTTCGATCGTCTCCGCCGGCCATTGCTCCTTGTCCGCGAATTCATCCTGCAACCGGCCCGCGAACGCATCCGGATGGAAGTCGTTCGGATAGGCATTGCCGTGATCGCGCAACGCGTGCAACTTGGCGCGGCGCTCGGCAATCAGACGGTTCTCGTCGACGATGGGCGTGGCATTCGGTTCGGTCATGGCGGTTTCCGTGATCAGGCGTCGGCGCGCTTGGAACCGGCTTCGAGGCCGGACTTGAGGCTGGCTTCGACGAATTCGTCGAGGTCGCCGTCGAGGACTTTCTGGGTGTCGGTGCGCTCGACGCCGGTACGCAGGTCCTTGATGCGCGACTGGTCGAGCACGTAGGAGCGGATCTGCGAGCCCCAGCCGATGTCCGACTTCGACGCCTCAAGTGCGCTCTTCTCGGCATTGCGCTTCTGCATTTCCTGTTCGTACAGGCGCGCCTTCAGCATCTTCATCGCGTGGTCGCGATTGGCGTGCTGCGAACGCTGGGTCTGACAGGCGACCACCGTGCCGGTGGGCACGTGGGTGATGCGCACCGCCGACTCGGTCTTGTTGACGTGCTGGCCACCCGCGCCGGACGAACGATACACGTCGGTCTTCAGGTCGGCCGGATTGATCTCGATGTCGATGTCGTCGTCGACTTCGGGCGACACGAAAACCGAGGTGAACGAGGTGTGGCGACGGTTGTCGGAATCGAACGGCGACTTGCGCACCAGACGGTGTACGCCGGTTTCGGTCTTGAGCCAGCCGTAGACGTAGTCGCCCTCGACCCGGAAGGTCGCGCTCTTGAGTCCAGCGACTTCGCCGGCAGACGCTTCAAGCAATTCCGCCTTCCAGCCGCGCTTTTCGGCGAAACGCAGGTACATGCGCAGCAGCATTTCCGCCCAGTCCTGCGCTTCGGTACCGCCGGCGCCGGCCTGGATGTCGACGAAGGCGCTGTGCGAATCCATCTTGCCCGAGAACATGCGCTGGAACTCGAGTTTGTCGACGCGCGCGGCCTGCGCTTCCAGATCGTCGCGCACGGCGATGGCCGTGCTCTCGTCGTCTTCGGCGATGGCCATGTCGAGCAGTTCGCCGGCTTCGGTCAGCGCATTCGTCAGGCCGGAAATTTCGCCGACGATCTTGTCGAGCAGAGCGCGCTCGCGACCCAGTTCCTGCGCCCGCGTCGGGTTGTCCCAGACGCTCGGCAGTTCGAGTTCGCGGGTTACTTCTTCGAGGCGCTCGCGCTTGGTCTCGTAGTCAAAGGTACCCCCTGAGCGCGGTGACGCGCTCCAGCAGGTCCGCGATACGGGCTGCAATCGGATTGGTTTCGATCATGGCGGTGTCTTGCTGAAAAACGGCCGGCGAGAATACCAGAGCCGTCCCGGCGCCAGTGCTCGACTGGCTGAACTCAGGCCGGCTCGAAATGACGCACCAGCAACTTCACGCGACGGTCGCCGCGCCAGTCGTCGACGATGGGCTGGAAGACCGCAAGGATGCGGCCCGCCGGCAAGCGACCGTCGAAGACGCCGAACGCGATGGCATCGAGTGTGCGCCGGCTTCGGTCCTGCAGTTTCATCGCGAGATGGCGTTCGCCGACGACACGCGCCGACACGATGTCGAAACAGCCGTCGAACTGCGGTTCGGGAAACCCCTGCCCCCAGGGACCGCCGTCGCGCAATGCCTCGGCCAGGACGAGATCGATCTCGTCGCCGAACAGTTCGCCGTCGCTCCAGAGTTCCGCGGCCAGCATCGCCGGATCGACGCGTTCGGCGGCCAGCGCCGCCATCGCGGACCGGAAACGTTCGAAATCGGCGATGTCCAGACTGAGCCCGGCCGCCATCGCGTGACCGCCGAAGCGCTGGATCAGGCCCGGCTCGCGCATGTCGAGTTCGGCGATCAGATCGCGCAGATGCACGCCCGGCACGGAGCGCGCAGAGGCCTTCAGTTCCTGGCTGCCCTCGCTCGCTCGCGCGAACGCGAATACCGGGCGGTGCACGCGATCCTTGATCTTCGAAGCGACCAGACCGATGACGCCGGCATGCCAGTCCGGTTCGTGCAGGCACAGCACCGGCGGCAAGTCGCCGTCGAGGTGCAATGCCGCGACCGCGGCCTCGGCCTGATCGACCATGTCCTGTTGCACGCCGCGACGTTCGGCATTGATCGCATCCAGTCGTGCCGCCAGGTCGCGCGCGACGACCGGATCGTCGCAGCAAAGACATTCGACGCCGATCTGCATGTCCTCCAGACGCCCTGCGGCATTCACGCGCGGCCCGATGCCGAAACCGAGGTCGGTCGCACTCAGTTCGCCGGCACGGCGCTTCGACACGTCGATCAGGGCCGCGATGCCCGCGTTCGCCAGCCCCGCACGAATGCGCTTCAACCCCGCGGCGACCAACACGCGATTGTTGTGGTCGAGCGGCACCAGGTCGGCCACGGTGCCGAGCGCGACCAGGTCGAGCAGGCTGGAAAGATCCGGCTCGGCACGCCCCGCGAATGCGCCGTCGGCACGCAACGTCGCACGCAACGCGAGCAGCAGGTAGAACATCACGCCGACGCCGGCCAGGGCCTTGCTCGGAAAGCCATCGCCGCGCAGGTTCGGATTCACGATCGCATCGGCTTCGGGCAAATCTTCCGGCGGCAGATGGTGATCGGTGACGAGCACGCGACAGCCCGCCTGCTTGGCCGCACGCACGCCGGGCAAGCAGGCAATGCCGCTGTCGACGGTCACGAGCAGATCGGGCGCGCCGTCGGCGACGATGTCGGCGACCAATGCAGGCGTCAGTCCGTACCCGTGCACGACGCGATTCGGCACGCGCACCTCGACCCGGCGCGCACCCAACATGCGCAGACCGCGATACGCCACGGCCGCACCGGTCGCACCGTCGCAATCGAAATCGCCGACGACGAGCACGCGCGAATCGCTCGAGATCGCCTCGCGCAGCAACGCGCAGGCGATATCGAGGCCACCGAGCGACTGCGGCGGCTGCATGCGCGACAGGCGCAGGTCGAGCTGTTCGCGCGACACCACGCCGCGCGCCGCGTAGACACGCGCCAGCACGGGATGCAGTGACGCATCGTGCTCCAGCATCGACTCGGGCACCGCGCGGCGACGCAGCGTCGGCTTCACGCGGGTTCTCCACGCCAGAAGCGCAGGCGATGCCAAGGCTGCCAAACGAAGCGTTCGCCGCTCGCGAGCGCCATCTCGACCGGACCGTTGTGCCGCAACAGTTGCGCCACGCACACCGCCGCTTCTGCGTCGCCGCTGCGGGCATCGACCAGTGTTCCGCGACATTCGGACGGCGCCGCGTCGAACACGCGCAAGCTGGCCGCGTGCGC
>JBGASK010000141.1:0-6701 GCA_044229785.1 Ahniellaceae bacterium | reverse complement strand
AGATGGCGCGCACACAGTTCGATGGTGTCGCCAGCACCGATCAGCAACACGCCGGCGGTCGCGAAGTCGGCGAAGATCTGTTGCGCCAGGCGCACTGCCGCGAACGCCACCGACACCGGGCTGGCGCCGATGCGGGTTTCGGTGCGCGCGCGCTTGGCGACACTGAAACTCTGCTGGAACAGTCGCTCCATCGCCGAATCCAGCGTGCCGGCGTCGCGCGCCAGGTGGTACGACGTCTTCACCTGGCCGAGGATCTGCGGCTCGCCGAGCACCATCGAATCGAGCCCGGTCGCAACGCGGAACAGATGCCGCACCGCCGCTTCGTTCTCGTGCTGGTACAGGAAACCGTCGAGCTTGCCCGGCGACAGTTCGAAGTGGCGATGCAGCCAGTCCACCGGTACCGCTTCGGCGCCCGTGGCGACCCGGCAATACAACTCGGTGCGATTGCAGGTCGAGATCACCGCCGCCTCCTGAACGCCGGGCAGCCCGCGCAGTTCGCGCAAGGCTTCGCCGGTGCGCTCGGGCGCCAACGCCACTTGCTCGCGCAGGGCGAGCGGGGCGGTCTGATGGTTGAGTCCGAGGGCGAGAAGCGTCATGTCGTGCGAAGATCGGCGGATGCGAATTGTCGATGTCAGGCCCGTCAGGGGCAAGAACGAACGGATGCAAGCCTATCGTGCAGGAGCACGGATCGGCTTGATCGGCGTCATCTTGGCGTTGCTGGCGGGTTGTGCCGCGGCGCCGGCGTCGCGGGTCGCGCCCGAGCCGGCGCCGTTGTTGATGGCGGACGATCTGGCCCTGGTCGAACGCATGCAGGCCGAATATGCGCTGCAGGGAGGCGACCGCGACGCGGCGGCCGAACGTCTGGCCAAGGCGGCGATGTTCAGCGACGATCCCGACCAGAGCCTCGGCGCCCTGCGTGCAGCCTTGTATGCCGGGAATCGCAGCGGCGCACAGGTCTTGTTCGCACGCTGGCGTGGCCTCGCGCCGGAAGCGCCGGCCCTGAATGCCTATGCCGCAGCGATTGCACTGGCCAGTGGCGATAGCGCGGCTGCGCAGTCCGCCGCCGATGCGCTGGGGCAGGGGGATGTGCCGCGGCGGCGCCTGGCCGAAGCCTTGCGCTGGATCAAGTCGGCCGAGCGCGTGCTGCCCTTCGTCGAGTTGCGCGTCGCGACCAGTGCCGATATCGAGGACTGGATTCACTGGTCGGCGTTCGCGCGCGACCGTCGTGCGCCGGAAGTGGCGATGCGCCTGGCCGATCTGGCCGTGCAGCGCTTTCCGGACGATGCGCGCGGCTACAGCTTGCGTGCGGCCCTGGTTCGCGAACGGGATCCGGCCGCCGCCGTCGGCGATCTCGAGCGCGCGCTGGCGATCGATCCGAAGTCCGCGACCATCCGCCTGTCGCTGGCGCATGCCTACGATGCCGCCGACGAATCCGCCCGGGCGGCGGCCGTGGTGGCCGGCATCGTGCCGGCGAGTGATGCGTCGGTATCGGCCGAGATCGCCTATGCCGCGCGGGCGAGCGATGGCGCTGCGTTGGCGGCGGCCTATCGGCACCTGGTCGATCTTCCCGAGCCGCGTTCGCCGCAACGCCTGATGCTGCTGGGCCACGTTGCCGAACTGGTCGCGCGCGTGACCGACGCCGAGCGCTGGTACGCCGCGGTGCCCAAGGGCGCGCAATACGCGGCCGCGCAGTTGCGACTGGCGACGTTGCAGTTTTCGCGTGGCGATGCTGCCGCCACGATCGCGACCGTCACGGCATTGCGCGCCACCGGTCTGCTTGAGCGCGAGGACCTGGTGCGCAGTTATCTGCTCGAAGGCGAGGTTCGCCAGAAGGCCGAGGGCGCTGCTGCGGCCCTGCAGGTCTTCGACGCCGGGCTGCGCATGCTGCCGGACGACGGCGAGTTGATGTACGCCCGCGCCCTGATGTACGCCGAGGCCGGTCGCGATGACGACATGGAGCGCGAACTGCGGCGCATGATCGAGCTCGACCCGAACGATGGCGACGCGCTGAATGCGCTCGGTTACACCCTGGTCGACCACGACCGCAGCCTGGACGAAGCCGCCGCGCTGCTGGCGCGCGCCGAAAAGATCACGCCGGACAGTGCGGCCCTGCTCGACAGTCTCGGCTGGCTTGCCTATCGCCGCGGCGACCTCGATGCGGCCTTGGAAAAGCTGCGGGCCGCCCACGCCAGGCTCGACGATCCCGAAGTCGCCGCCCATCTCGGTGAAGTGCTGTGGCAGAAGGGTGAGCGCGACGAGGCGCGGCGCATCTGGGCCGAGGCGCTGAAGCGCGAGCCGGACCACCGCACCGTGGTCGAAACGATGCGGCGCTTGCAGCCATGAGGCGTCTGTTGCCGCGCATCGCATCGGTGCTGCTGGTCTTGGCAGTGGCTGCCTGCGGCCGCGGCGGCGGCACCATCGACACGGTCGAGACCGACGGACGCTGGCGTCTCGAAGGCCGGCTCGCCGTGTCGGACGGTCGCGACAGCGGCAGCGGCAGCGTGACCTGGGAACAGGACGGCGCGTATTTCACGATCCAGCTGCGTGCGCCGGTCAGCGGCCAGAGCTGGCGGCTGTCGGGCGACGACGTACTGTGCACGCTCGAAGGTCTGCGGCCCTATCCGCTGACTGCCGATTCGCCCGAACAATTGCTGGCGCGCGAGCTCGGCTGGCATCTGCCGGTGGCGCCGCTGCGCGACTGGTTGCAGGGCCGGCCCATGGACGCCGCGACCGCGGTCGAGCGCGATGCCGAAGGGCGTGTCGTCGGGTTTGCCGAAGCCGGCTGGCGCATCGATTTCCGCGATTTCCGCGATGGCCGACCGACGCGCATCAGCGCGCGCAAGCCGCCGTATCAGGTACGGCTGGCGATCAAGTCCTGGGTCGGGCTGCCGTGATCGACACGACGCCGACCGCCTGGCCGGCGCCGGCCAAGCTGAACCTGTTCCTGCACGTGGTCGGTCGTCGTGCCGACGGTTACCACCTGCTGCAGACCCTGTTCCAGATCGTCGATCTGGCCGACTCCGTGACCTTGAGCGCCCGCGCCGATGGCGAGATCCGGCGGATCGACCCGCTGCCCGGCGTGGCGGTCGAGGACGACCTTTGCGTGCGCGCCGCGCGGGCCTTGCAGCGCGCCACCGGCTGCGCGCTCGGCGCCGACATCGCGCTGCACAAGCGCATCCCGATCGGCGGCGGACTGGGCGGCGGCAGCTCCGATGCAGCCACGGTGCTGGTCGCGCTCAATGAAATCTGGGAAACGGGGCTGAACGGCGACGATCTTGCGTCGATTGGCCTGCAACTGGGTGCCGACGTGCCGGTCTTCGTGCAGATGCACAGCGCTTGGGCGGAAGGTATTGGTGATGTGCTGCAACCCGTTGAATCGAATGGGCAAGTGTTCATTGTCGTGTATCCCGGCGTACATGTTGCGACGCCGCAAATCTTTTCCGCGCCCGAATTGACACGAGACACGCCGCTCACCACAATCGCGCGCTTTCTTTCGGGCGAGCCCTCGCACAACGATCTTGAACCGGTCGTGCGTGCGCGCCATCGCGAGGTGGATTCGGCGTTGCGCTGGCTGTCGAGCCACGCGTCGGCGCGGATGAGCGGCAGCGGTTCCTGCGTGTTCGCGGCCATGGCCGACGAGGCGCAGGCGCACTCGGTTGCCTCGGCTTGTCCGGAAGCATGGCGCGCCTTCGTGGTGCGCGGGCGGGCGCAGTCGCCGCTCCGGGATGCCTTGCTGGCCTACCGGGCGCGCCGCGCCGGCTGAGTGTTCGGTTTCGCGTTGGGACGTCGCCAAGTCGGTAAGGCACGGGATTTTGATTCCCGCATTCGAAGGTTCGAGTCCTTCCGTCCCAGCCATTTCGCTCCTTTCTGTATCCAGCGCGGTGAACGATGAAGACCGATGGCATCCTCGTGTTCTCCGGCAATGCCCACCGCGCGCTGGCGCAGTCGGTGTGCAAGCAGTTGGGCGTGCCGCTCGGCAAGGCGCTGGTCGGCAAGTTCTCCGACGGCGAAGTGCAGGTCGAGATCGAAGAAAACGTGCGCCGCCAGGAAGTGTTCGTCATTCAGCCGACGTGCGCGCCGACGGCCGAGAATTTCATGGAGTTGCTGGTGCTGGTCGATGCGCTGAAGCGTGCGTCGGTGGCTTCGGTGACGGCGGTCGTGCCGTATTTCGGCTATGCCCGCCAGGATCGGCGCCCGCGTTCCGCGCGCGTGCCGATCACGGCCAAGGTGGCCGCGAAGATGATCCAGGCCGTGGGCTGCGATCGCGTGTTGACGGTGGACGTGCACGCCGACCAGATCCAGGGCTTCTTCGACATTCCGCTGGACAACGTCTATTCGTCGCCGGTGCTGCTCGCCGACGTGTGGCGCAACCACGGCACGAAGAACATCATCGTGGTCTCTCCGGACGTCGGCGGCGTGGTGCGCGCGCGCGCGATCGCGAAGCGCCTGGACGACGCCGATCTCGCCATCATCGACAAGCGCCGCCCGCGTCCGAACGAGGCGACGGTGATGAACATCATCGGCGACGTGGAAGGCAAGACCTGCGTGCTGGTGGACGACATCGTCGACACCGCCGGCACCCTCTGCGCCGCGTCCGCTGCCCTGAAGCAGCGCGGCGCGGCCAGGGTGGTCGCGTATTGCACGCACCCGGTGCTGTCGGGTCCGGCGATCGCGAACATCAACAATTCGGCGCTGGACGAGCTGGTCGTGACCGACACGATCCCGCTCTCCGAGGCCGCGAAGGGCTGCGGGCGAATTCGCCAGCTGTCCGTCGCAGAACTGCTGGCCGAGACGATGCGACGCATCAGTTTCGGCGAGTCGGTCAGCTCGCTCTACATCGATTGATGTCGGCAGGCTGACGTTTCGCTCCGCTGGTCGCGGCGGAGCACTTTCCACCGCGAGGTGGGTTTTTCCTACAGAGTCAATGACATGGCAAACAAATCCGAAATCAAGGCCGAATCGCGTGGTGTCGAGGGCAAGGGTGCGAGCCGCCGCCTGCGTCACGCCGGCAAGATCCCCGCAGTGCTGTACGGCGCCAACGAGACCCCGCAGAGCATCCAGCTGGAACAGCTGAGCACGCAGCTGCACGCCCAGCACGAGTGGTTCTACTCGTCGATCCTGGCGATGAACCTGGACGGCAAGGTGCAGAAGGTCCTGCTGCGCGACATCCAGCGCCATCCGTTCAAGACCATCATCATGCACCTCGACTTCCAGCGCGTCTCGGAAACCGAGAAGCTGCGTCTGGCCGTGCCGCTGCACTTCCTGAACCAGGAAAAGTCGCCGGCCGGCAAGAAGCAGGGCGTGGTCATCACCCACGAACTCAACGAGCTCGAGGTGTACTGCCTGCCGAAGCACATCCCGGAGTTCATCGAGGTCGATCTGTCGAACCTCGACGTGGGCGACATCCTGCACATTTCCGACCTGAAGCTGGCGGCGGAAGTCGAAGTGCCGGCGTTGAAGCTCGGCAAGGAACATGACCTGGCCATCGTCATCGCCAAGGAAATGAAGGAAGAAGTCGAGATCGCCGGCGAAACCCCGGCCGATGTCCCGGCGACCAAGGTCGCGGCGCCGGCCAAGGGTGCGGCACCGGCGAAGGGCGCAGCTGCGGCCAAGGGTGCTGCCCCGGCCAAGGGCGCCGCTCCGGCCAAGGCGGCGCCGGCGAAGAAGAAGTAATCCTGCCGCAGGTCGGGCGGATCGCGAGCCTGCCCGCGCCTGCAAGGGAATGCGTCAATGGCTGCATTGCGCCTGATCGTCGGTCTCGGCAACCCCGGGGCCGACTATTCCCGAACCCGGCACAACGCCGGGTTCTGGTTTTTGGACGCGCTGGCGGAGACGCTGGGCGCGCGTTTTGGCGTGGATGGCAAGTTGCTGGCGGAAACCGCCAAAACGGACATCGGCGGTCAATCGGTCTGGCTGCTCAAGCCGACCACCTTCATGAATCGCAGCGGCCAGTCGGTGTCGTCGGCGCTGCGCTACTACAAGATCGAGCCGGACGAATGCCTGGTCGCGCACGACGAACTGGACCTGCCGCCGGGTGCGGCGCGACTCAAGTTCGACGGGGGCCACGGCGGCCAGAACGGCCTGCGCGACATCATCGCCGCGCTCGGTCATGGCAAGTTCCATCGCCTGCGGCTGGGCATCGGCCATCCCGGCGACAAGCACGAAGTCACGAACTGGGTGCTGGGCCGGCCTGGTCGCGACGATGAATCGGCCATCCGCGACGCCGTCGCGCGCAGCCTGCAGGTGCTGCCGCAGGCGGTGTCCGGCGACCTGAACGGCGCGATGAAGCTGCTGCACACGCCCGCGGGCGCTGCGCGGCCATCGACCGGCACGCGGCCGCCGTAATAACGAATTCGAATCGACGAGGAAAGCATCGACATGGGTATCAAGTGCGGCATCGTGGGCTTGCCGAACGTCGGAAAATCGACGCTGTTCAATGCCTTGACCAAGGCCGGCATCCCCGCGGCGAACTTCCCGTTCTGCACCATCGACCCGAACGTCGGTGTCGTGCCGGTGCCGGACGAGCGCCTGAATGTGCTCTCGAGCATCGCCAAACCGCTCAAGATCATCCCGACCCTGATCGAGTTCGTCGACATCGCCGGTCTGGTCAAGGGCGCCGCCTCCGGTGAAGGGCTCGGCAACAAGTTCCTGTCGCACATCCGCGAGGTCGATGCCATCGCGCATGTCGTGCGCTGCTTCGA
>JBGASK010000140.1:0-6756 GCA_044229785.1 Ahniellaceae bacterium | reverse complement strand
ATGCGTGACCACGCCGCGCGCCGCGGCGGCGTCGTCGAGCGCGAACACGGCGTTGCAGGCACCGCGGAACTTGAAGGCGCCGACCCGTTGCAGGTTCTCGCACTTGAAGAACAGGCGCGCGCCGATCTCGTCGTCGAGCGCTTCGTCGCGCAGCACCGGGGTCAGGCGCGCCAGCGCCGAGATGCGGCTGCGCGCGGCCTCGATGTCGGCCAGGGTGGGCAAAGACTCGTGCATGGGCAACGCTTCCTCGGATGGCGCATCTTATCGAAGCCGCGCGGCCTGCTGATAAAGTGCCGGCTCTGCCAACGGAGGGCGCATGCAGGCCGTTCCACCCCCGATTCCGGACGACGACAACCCCTATCGGGCGCCGCAAGCCGAGCTGGCGAAACCGCGCGACGCATTGCATCTGGCCACCCGCACGCAGCGCCTCGGCGCGGCCGTGCTCGACAATCTCATGGTGGCGGCAATCGGCATCGGAGCGGCGCTGCTGATGCCCTTGGCCGAGGACAACCCGAACCGTCAGATCGTGTTCGTGGGGTTCGTCGTGTTGGCCGTGCTGGCGCTGCTGGCGGTGAATCTGGCGGGCATCTACCGCAGCGGCCAGACCCTCGGCAAGCGCCTGCTCGGCATCCGCGTCGTGCGCAGCGACGGCGAACGTTGCGACTTCGCGCGGTACATCTTCCTGCGCTGGCTGGCGATCGCGGTGATCGGCGCTGTGCCGCTGATCGGCCCGTTCCTGTCGCTGCTGAACGTGTCCCTGATCTTCCGCGAGAATCGCCGTTGCCTGCATGACGACTTCGCCGATACCGCCGTGGTGATCGCCTGATGCTCGACACCGAAGCCCTGCATGAAACGCCGGAAGGCATCGCGCTCGGCCTGCGCGCCGCGGGTGCGGCGCCGCGGGCGCTGGCGTGGCTGGTCGACGCGATGATCCGGATGGGCGTGTTCACGGCATTGGCGATGCCCATCTCGATGCTTGGCGAGGCCGGGCAAGGCGTGTTGCTGATCCTGATGTTCGCGCTGATGTGGATCTACCCGATCCTGTTCGAGCTGCTGATGGACGGGCAGACGCCCGGCAAGCGCGTGCTCGGCTTGCGCGTCGTGCACGCGAACGGCACGCCGGTCGGTTTCACCGCCTCGCTGATCCGCAACCTGATGCGTACCGTCGATGCCTTGCCGATCGGCTACGCCTTCGGCTTCGCGAGTTGCGTCGTCGACCCGCAGGCCCGCCGCCTCGGCGACCTCGTCGCCGGCACCCTGGTCGTGCATGCGGACCGGCGTCGCCACGACGAGACCATTCCCGCGGTGCCGGGCTACGTGCCGGCGCTGAGCCTGCCGTCCGAAGAACAGGCCGTCGTGGTCGCCTTCGCCGAACGCGCGGCGCAACTCACCGAAGCGCGCCAGA
This sequence comes from Ahniellaceae bacterium, assembly GCA_044229785.1. Classification (GTDB taxonomy): domain Bacteria; phylum Pseudomonadota; class Gammaproteobacteria; order Xanthomonadales; family Ahniellaceae; genus JADKHK01. The sequence continues at coordinate 5,351 of JBGASK010000140.1, read as the reverse complement.
TCGAACTCGCCGGGCTGTTGCCGGCGCTCACGCAAACGCGCGGCGCGCAGGCGGTGCAACGCCTGCTCGGCTACGCCAACCACATCATCGGGCGCTGATGCGGCAGGATCGGTTCATCGCCCGCCATGACGCCGACTGGATCGCGCTGGCGACCTGGCTCGATCAGGCCGACCGCCGCAAGCGCGATGCCGGCGCCGATTCCGGCCTCCACGACAGCGACGTGCCGCAGCGCTACCGCCGCCTGTGCCAGCAGCTCGCGCTGGCGCGCAGGCGCGGCTACAGCCCGATGCTGATCGAACGCCTTGCGCAACTGGTCGAACGCACGCACACGCTGATGTACCGGCCGCCGAATCCGCGCTGGTGGCGCGCGGTCGCCTTCATCGCCTCCGAATTCCCGGCCGAGGTGCGCGCGCAACGGGGCTGGATGCTGGCTTCGGGCCTGCTGTTCTTCCTGCCCTTCTTCGCGATGATCGCGGCGGTGTTGTGGCAGCCGGAGATCGCGCACAGCGTGTTCGACATCGACCAGCTGGCGCAGATGGAGCAGATGTACGACCCCTCCAACGACGACAGGCTTGGCCGCGACAGCGGCACCGACCTGATGATGTTCGGCCACTACATCATGAACAACATCAGCATCGGCTTCCGCAGCTTCGCCAGCGGCCTGCTGGTCGGACTCGGGTCGGTCGTGGTGCTGGTCAGCAACGGCGTGATGATCGGCACCGTCGCCGGACACCTCACCGGCATCGGCTACGGCGCGCCGTTCTGGCGTTTCGTGGTCGGGCATTCGGCGCCGGAGCTGCTGGCCATCGTGATCTCGGGCGGCGCCGGCATGCGCCTCGGCTTCGCGCTGATCGCGCCGGGGCAGCTGAGTCGCGTCGCGGCCCTGATCGCGGCCGGACGCATCGGCGCACGCCTGATCCTCGGCGTCTTCGTGATGCTGCTCGCGGCGGCGTTCATCGAGGCGTTCTGGTCCTCGATCGCGAGTCTGCCCGATGTCGTGAAATACGGCAGCGGCGCCGCAATCTGGCTGGTCGTGCTCGGCTGGCTCGGCTTCGGCGGACGAGGGCGCGTGCATGCGTCTTGACGGTCTGCATGTCGCGCTGCGCAGCCGCAGCGCCTGGGAAGCGACCGATCTCGGCTTCGCCCTGGCGCGCCGGCATTACGGGCGCATCCAGCGCGCCTTCTGGCTGTTCGGGCTGCCGCTGTTCGCAGTGCTGAACGCGCTCGCCTGGGCCGTGGACCAGATCTGGCTGGCCGGCATCCTGGTGTGGTGGCTGAAGCCGTGGTTCGACCAGCTGGTGTTGCACGTGTTGTCGCGCGCCGTGTTCACCGATGCGCCGAGCACGCGCGAGACCTTGCGCCAGCAGTTCCGTCTCGGCGCAGTGTGGCCGTGGCTGTTGTGGTGGCGCATCGACCTGTCGCGCGGCCTGAGCCTGCCGGTGGCCCTGCTCGAAGGCCTGCGCGGACGCGAGCGGCGCGAACGCTCGGCCCTGCTCGGACGCGCCTCGAACAGCGCGGTCGCGATCGGCCTGTGCCTGGTGCTGCTGCACATCGAACTGGCGATCTGGTTCTCGGTGTTCGCGCTGGCCCTGATGTTCGTGCCCTACGATTTCCTCGGCGAGTCGGCACAGGTGATGTTCGAGACGCTGATGGAAGATCCGCCGCGCTGGGCGCAGGTGCTGCTGAACTTCGTCTCGTTGTTCGCGATGGCCATCGTCGAGCCGTTCTTCGTCGGCGCCGGTTTCGCGCTCTATCTGAATCGCCGCACCCAGCTCGAAGCCTGGGACATCGAACTCGCGTTCCGCCGCATCGCGCGCCGGCTCGCGGCCGTCGCGCTGATGCTGATGCTGGCGCCGGTCGGGGTCCTGCTGCCCGTCGCCGCGACGCAGGCCGCCACCGTCACCGACACCGAGGTGATGGCGTCGGATGAGCCCGCTGCCGAGGCGGAAGAAGAAGAAGAAGAGGAATGGCAGGCCGAGATCGTCGAGTCGCGCGCCCTCGCCGACGTGTTCGCGACCCGCGAACCCGATGCCGCGTTCGCGCGCGATGTCGCCACCACGCTGGCGGCGCCGGTGTTCGGCGAGAAGCTGACGACGCAGCGCTGGGAGCGCATCGACCCCGAACCCGAAGCGCCCGATGTCGAAACGTCGCCGCTGATCCGCGTGATCAGCGCCATCGTCGGTTTCCTCGCCAAGTTCGGACTGTGGATCCTGCTCGCCATTCTCGTCGCCGTGGTCCTGATGCACGTGTCGCGCTGGCGCCTGCCGCTGGTCGAGCGCCTGCTCGGTCGCAAGGTCGCGACGGCGCCCGACATCGAAGCCGATCGAGTCCCCGACCGCTTGCCCGCCGATCTCGTGGCTGCGGCGCGGGCCTTGTTCGCGCAGGGCGCGGTGCGCGCCGCGATGGCGCTGCTGTATCGCGGCGCCTGCGCGGCGTTGCCGGACCAATACGGACAGACGCTGACGCCGGGCGCCACCGAAGCCGAGGTGCTGCGGCTCGCGCGCCGCATCGACGACGGCGACGCCCGTGCCACCCTGATCGACATCGTGCGCCAGTGGCAGCGCGCGGCCTATGCCGACGATCTGCCGGACCGCACACGCTTCGAACACCTGCTGGCCCGCTACGGCAACGCCGGATGGGTGTCGCGATGACGGCCCGCGTCCGCAATCTGCTGTTGATCAGTCTCGGGCTGATCGTGCTGGCCGGTGGCGTCTGGTGGTTTCTCGCCACCTTCCATCAGGTGCCGTTCGAGTTCCGCACGCCGCCGGCCGCGGAGGCGCGGCGCAACCGCCTGCTCGCCCTCGAACGCACGCTGGTCGCGCAGAAACACACGGTGTTCAACCGCCTGCGCTTCAGCGACGAAGACTTCGGCACGGCCACCGACAGCGCCGTGGTGCTCGATCTCGATCCGCGCAACCTGCGCGATGCCGACGTCGACACCCTGCTCGGCTTCGTCGGTCGCGGCGCCCTGCTGCTGATGCGCATGCCGGCCTCGGCCGAAGGTCGCGCCGGCAAGTTGCTGGACGAGCTCGGCGTCGAGCCGCTGGCGCCCGATCCGCATTGTTTCAAGCTCGCCACCGGCAAACATGGCGACTACGAGATGTGCGGCGGCACCCGCATCGGCGGCGCCGACATCGAAGCGAACTACACCCAGCTCGCGAGTTACGACGACAGCGAATACGGCTACTGGTACGCCCATGCCTGGTACGACGACGGCCGCGTGTTCCTGGTCGGCGAACTCGACATGCTGCACAACGCCGCGCTCGACGAGCCCGAAGCCGTGGCGCTGGCCGAAGCCCTGCTCGCGCCGCTGCGCGAACGTTCGCGCATCCACCTGTTCCGCGGCGTCGACAGCGAACCCTTCCACGTGCTGCTGGTGCGGGTCGGCTGGCCGGCGCTGCTGCCGGCCTTCGTCGCCCTGCTGCTGTGGCTGTGGCTGCGCAGCGAACGCTTCGGCCCGGTCCTGCCCGATGCCGCGCGGCCGCGCCGCGCCCTGCTCGAACACGTGCGCGCCAGCGGCGAATTCCTGTTCCGTCGCGGCCAGCCGGTGGTCCTGCATCGGGCCGTGCTCGCGCGCGTGCTGCAGCGTCTGGCCGAACGCGAACCGGTCATCGCCACGCTGTCCGACGAGGCGCGCATCGCCGCACTGGCCGAGCGCACGCAACTGCCCGCTGCGGCGCTGCGCCATGCCTTGAATCCGGTCGGGCTCGGTCGCGCCGACCACTTCTTCTCCGCTGTCTCCACCTTGTTGCAACTGGAACGCCGCCTATGAACACGTTGTCGCCCCCCGCCCTGCCGAACGCCGCGCTCGTCGAACGCGTGGCCGCGATCCGCGCCCAGATCGGCGCCGCCTTCATCGGTCAGGACGCCGTGCTCGACCAGTTGCTGGTCGCCCTGCTCGCCGGCGGCCATGTGCTGATCGAAGGCGTGCCCGGACTCGGCAAGACCTTGCTGGTGCGCGCGCTGGCGGCGGCGATGTCGGGCAGTTTCTCGCGCGTGCAGTTCACGCCCGACCTGATGCCCAGCGATGTCAGCGGCCACGCCTTCTACGATCCGAAAAGCGAGAGCTTCAAGATCCGCCGCGGCCCGGTGTTCGCGAACCTGCTGCTGGCCGACGAGATCAACCGCGCACCGGCGAAGACGCAATCGGCCCTGCTCGAAGCGATGCAGGAAGGCCAGGTGACGATCGAGTCGCGCAGCTTCCCGCTCGATGCGCCCTTCCTCACCATCGCGACCCAGAATCCGGTGGAACAGGAGGGCACCTATCCGCTGCCGGAGGCGCAGCTCGACCGCTTCCTGCTCAAGATCCTGATCGACTATCCGGGGCACGAGGACGAACTGCGCATGGTGCAGTCGGTCAGCGGCGGCCGCGCCACGCAGTTCGACCTGAGCGCGGTCAGCGCCGTGGTGCAGCCGGCCGACGTGGTGGCGATGCAGGCGGCGACGGCGGCGATCGCGATCGACCCGGTCGTGCTCGACTACGCGGTGCGCATCGTGCGCGCCACCCGCAACTGGCCGGGCATCGCGATGGGTGCCGGCCCGCGCGGCAGCCTTGCCCTGGTGCGCGCGGCGCGTGCGCAGGCGGTGCTCGACGGCCGCGATTTCGTGACGCCGGACGATGTCGTGCAGATCGCGCGCCCGGCGCTGCGGCATCGCATCGCGCTGGCGCCGGAAATGCAGATCGAGGGCCGCCGCGTCGACCAGGTCCTGGATGCGCTGTTGCTGAAGGTCGAGGCACCGCGCCGATGAGGCCGGCTCCGGCGCTGATCGCCGGTGTCCTGCTGCTGGCCGCGCTCGGCCTGGCGGTGGCGTTCGGCCTGTGGCCGCGTACCGCGTTGCTGTTCGCATCGGTGCTGCTGGCGACGCTGGCGCTGCTCGATGCCTTCGCATTGCGGCGCCTGCGCACGCCGACCGCGGTGCGCGAGGTCGCGGCCATCCTGCCGCTCGGCGTGCGCCGCGAGATCGGGCTGCGCCTGCATCCGGCCGATGCGCGCGGCCTGCGCGTCGACGTGCACGATGGCCACCCGCCGGCCTTCAGCATCGACGGCCTGCCGCGTCGGCTCGATCTGAAAGCGCAGGCAAGCACGCGCTTCGACTATCACGCGACCGCTCACGAACGCGGCCAGTACGACTTCGCGGCGGTGCAACTGCGCCTGCATTCGCCGCTGCGGCTGTGGACGCAGAAACGCCTCGTCGACGCGGCCGCGACGGTGAAGGTGTATCCGGACTTCGCGCCGCTGAAACGGCTGGCGCTGTTCGGCGCCGACCAGGCCAGTCAGGTGCTCGGCGCGCATCTGCGGCGACGCCGCGGCGACGGCACCGAGTTCCACCAGCTGCGCGAATACCGCGAG
>JBGASK010000028.1:0-28991 GCA_044229785.1 Ahniellaceae bacterium | reverse complement strand
GGCTACTTGTGCGCAGTCAGTGCGGACTTGGGGACGGCGGCGAGTTCGCGGGCGAGGCGTTCGAGGAAGGGGCCGAGGGCGGAGCTGCGGCGCCAGAAGAGGGCGATGCGGCGGTGCGGGGCGGGGCCGCTGAAGCGCACCAGTTGCAGGTGTTCGCTGGGCGGCACCGGCGGCGCGACCGAGAGAGCGGGCAGCAGGGTGATGCCGACGCCGGAGGCGACCATGGCGCGCAGGGTTTCCAGGCTGGTGGCGCGGAAGCCGCGACTCTCGACGGCGCCGGCGGTCTGGCACACGTCCAGCGCCTGATCGCGCAGGCAATGGCCGTCTTCGAGCAGCAGCAACTCGTTCTGCGCGAGATCGGCCACGTCGATGCGCTTGCGCTTGCCGAGCGCATGTCCGGCCGGCAATGCGAGCAGGAAATCTTCCTCGAACAGGTCGGCGTGGGCGAGCTGCGCGTCGTGGATCGGCATCGCCAGGATGGCCGCATCCAGCTTGCCGTTGCGCAGGCCGTGCAGCAGGCTTTCGGTCTTGTCTTCCGTCAGCAGCAAGGTGAGCTGCGGAAAACGCGCGCGCACCCGCGGCACCACGTGCGGCAGCAGGTAGGGACCGAGCGTCGGGAACACCCCGAGGCGCACTGTGCCGGCTTCCGGATCGCGCGTGCGCTTCGCCAGTTCCCTGATCTGGTCGGCCTCGCGCAGCACCGCGCGCGCGCTCGGCGATCTCGCGGCCGACGTCGGTCAGCATCACGTGGCGCGAGGTGCGCTCGATCAGCGCCACGTCGAGTTCCTCTTCCAGCTTCTTCAGCTGCGTCGACAGGGTCGGCTGGCTGACGAAGCAGGCTTCCGCGGCCCGACCGAAATGGCGCAGGTCGGCCAGGGCCACGAGGTAACGCAGGTCGCGCAGGTTCATCGTGGCCTCCCGGGGGCGGCGCGTGCGGACTCAGGCCGCGGCGCTGACGTGGGTGTCGCTCGGCGCCGACTGGCGCATCATGTGGTCGAAGGCGCCCAGCGCCGCGGTGGCGCCGGCGCCCATCGCGATGATGATCTGCTTGTACGGCACCGTCGTCGCATCGCCAGCCGCATAGACGCCCTGCAGTGAAGTCGCACCATGCGCATCGATGACGATCTCGCCGCGCGGCGACAGGGCCAGCGTGCCCTTCAGCCATTCCGTGTTCGGCAGCAGGCCGATCTGCACGAAGATGCCTTCGAGCGCGACCCGATGCATGTCGCCGGTGCCTCGGTCCTTGTAGGTCAGGCCGGTCACCTTGTGACCGTCGCCGAGCACCTCGGTGGTCTGGGCGCTCACCAGCACGGTGACATTCGGCAGGCTGCGCAGCTTGCGTTGCAGCACGTCGTCGGCGCGCAGCCTGCCGTCGAACTCGATCAGGGTGACGTGGCTGACGAGGCCGGCCAGGTCGATCGCCGCCTCGACGCCGGAATTGCCGCCGCCGATCACGGCCACCCGCTTGCCCTTGAACAGCGGGCCGTCGCAGTGCGGGCAATAGGCCACGCCCTTGTTGCGGTACTCGGCCTCGCCCGGCACGTTCATCGCACGCCAGCGCGCGCCGGTCGACAGGACCACCGACTTCGATTTCAGCGACGCGCCGTTGTCGAGCTTCACCTCGATCAGGCCATCGGCGCCGGCCGGCAGCAGCTGGGTGGCGCGCTGCTGGTTCATGATGTCCACGTCGTATTCGCGCACATGCTGTTCCAGCGCGGTCGCGAGCTTCGGTCCTTCGGTCGCCTTCACCGAGATGAAGTTCTCGATGCCCATCGTGTCCAGCACCTGGCCGCCGAAACGTTCGGCCGCGATGCCGGTGCGAATGCCCTTGCGCGCCGCGTAGATCGCGGCCGCCGCGCCGGCGGGTCCGCCGCCGATCACGAGCAGGTCGAACGGCGCCTTGGCCTGGATCTGCTCGGCCGCACGCGCGGCCGCACCGGTATCGAGCTTGGCCACGATCTGGGCCAGATCCATGCGTCCGGCGCCGAACATCTGGCCGTTCAGCAGCACCGCCGGCACCGCCATGATCTGGCGCGACTCGGCTTCTTCCGGGAACAGCGCGCCGTCGATCGCGACGTGGCGGATCTTCGGATTCAGCACGCTCATCAGGTTCAGCGCCTGCACCACGTCCGGACAGTTGTGGCAGGACAGCGAGAAATAGGTTTCGAACCGGAAGTCGCCGTCGAGCTGCCGGATTTGCGCGATCAGCTCCGGCGCTTCCCTGGATGGATGCCCGCCGACCTGCAGCAGGGCCAGGACCAGCGAGGTGAACTCATGGCCGAGCGGAATGCCGGCGAAGGCGACGGCGACGTCGCTGCCGACACGGCGGATCTCGAACGAGGGCGTACGTGCGGCATCGCCGCCGTCGCGGAACGCGATCCGGTCGGACAGGGACGCGATTTCTTCCAGCAGTTCGCGCAGTTCGGCCGACTTCCCGTCCGCGCCGAGCGTGGCGACCAGTTCGATCGGTTGCACCAGCTTCTGCAGGTAGCCCTGCAATTGCGTCTTGAGTTGGGCGTCGAGCATGGGAACGACTCCTGTGTGTGAGGGCTTCGCGTCTGCGGACGCTTGCAGCACCGGCCTCGCAAGGCCCTTGCTGCAAGCCGCCGCCACCCGGACTCCTCTCCCCGCAATGCAGGGAGAGGAGGGCGCCGGGCGTGGGCTTAGATCTTGCCGACCAGGTCCAGCGAGGGCGCGATGGTCTTGGCGCCTTCCTGCCACTTGGCCGGGCAGACCTGGCCCGGGTTGTTGGCGACGAACTGCGCGGCCTTGAGCTTGCGCAGGGTTTCCTTCATGTCGCGAGCAATGGCGTTGTCGTGGATCTCGGCGGTCTTGATGACGCCGTCGGGGTTGATCACGAAGGTGCCGCGCAGGGCCAGGCCTTCCGCATCGATATGCACGCCGAAGGCGCGCGTCAGCGTGTGCGTCGGGTCGCCGACCAGCGGGAACTGCGCCTTGCCCACGGCCGGCGAGGTCTCGTGCCACACCTTGTGCGAGAAATGCGTGTCGGTGGTGACGATGTAGACCTCGGCGCCCAGCTTCTGGAACTCGGCGTAATGCTCGGCCGCGTCCTCGACTTCGGTCGGGCAGTTGAAGGTGAAGGCGGCCGGCATGAACACGAGCACCGACCACTTGCCCTTCAGCGACGCATCGCTGACCTGGACGAATTCGCCGGCGTGGAAGGCGGTGGTCTTGAACGGCTGCACGGCGGTGTTGATGAGGGACATGAAAATCTCCTTGAGTGGCGGGATGGGCTTGGGTGAATCGATCTGGCGCATACCATAGAGCAATCTTATCGATTCACGAAATCGAATTTTGAGATGAATTCAATTGATATCATCTATTGATGTACTGCCCGCAAGCGGGCCGCAGCGGCGCCCGTTCGGTCATTTTCGCGCCCGATCCGGACAGCTGGCGGGTGTCTGCTCTGGACACCCCGAACGGAGATGTCCGATGTCCCTGCAACGCCCGGCTTTCCATCGATCCGCCACGCTGAAGCTGCTCGGCGTCGGCTTTCTCGCGCTGCTGATGGCGATTCCGCTGTCGATGCTCGACGATTTGCGGCGCGAGCGCGAAGGCCGGCGCGGCGAGGCCGAACAGGCCCTGGCGGCGAGTTACGGCGATGCGCAGCGGGTCGGCGCGCCCTTGCTCCGCGTGCCGGTGGAGGTGCGCGAAACGCGCAGCGACGGCGTCGTGGTGCCGCATCGCTATTGGCGCTACCTGATGCCGGATCGGGTCGATGCCGAGGCCGTGCTGACCATCGATCGTCGCCGTCGCGGCATCTTCGAGCTGCCGGTCTACCAGGCCGAGGTCACGCTGGCGACCACGTTCGCGCAGCCGCGCGCGGCCCTGGCCGCATTCGATGGCGAGGTCGCGTGGTCGCAGGCCGAACTCGTGTTCGGCGTCGCCGATCCGCGCGGGTTGCGGCGCATCGCGCCCGACTTCGACGATGTCGAAGCGGCCCGGACCGAGTCGCTGGGTGAAGGTCCCGGCAGCCTGTCGATGTTCCGCCTCGCCCGCGTCGATCTGGCGCAGCGCGACACCCCCGTCGTCGGCCAGTTGCAGCTCGGCCTTGCCGGTTCGCGCCGCTTCGACTGGCTGCCGCTGGCGCGCGACTATCGTGCGCACCTGCGGGCGCCGTGGCCGGATCCGAATTTCTCCGGCGCATTCTCGCCGACGCGGTCGCGCATCGATGCGAACGCGTCCGAAGCGGCCTGGCAGGTGCTGGAATTCAATCGCAACCTGCCGGCCGTGTTCGCCGGCGGCGAGGTCGATGCCGCGCAGATGTCGGCCCAGGCCTTCGGCGTCGGCCTCTACGAGCCCGGCGATGTCTACCAGCGCAACGAACGCACGCTGAAATACGGCCTGCTCGTCATCGCGCTCAGCTTCGGGGTGTTCTTCCTGTTCGAGACGCTGGCGAAACTGCGATTGCATCCGGTGCAGTACCTGCTCGTCGGCGCCGCCCTCGCGACCTTCTTCCTGGTGCTGCTGGCCGCGTCGGAACATCTGCGCTTCGGCATCGCCTACCTGATGGCCGCGCTGGTGCTGATCGCGATGATCGCCGGCTACGCCGCCGCCGTGCTGCGCAAGCCGCGGCACGGCGCCTTGATCGCGCTGTGGCTGGCCCTGCTGTACGCCACCCTGTACGTGCTGGTCGGCGCCGAAGACTACGCCCTGCTCGCCGGCAGCGGCCTCGTGCTTGCCCTGATCGCCGCGACCATGTATCTCACGCGCCGCATCGACTGGTACGCGTTCGGCGCACCCGTTCCCCCCGAACTGCCGACCGCGGCGGAGCAAGCGTCATGAGCACCTGGTTGCTGTCCCTCGATACTTCGACCGAAGCCGTGTCCGTGGCCTTGCTGCGCGCGGCCGAATGTTACGAACGCTTCGAGATCGCGCCGAAGCGGCAGGCGCAGCTCGTGTTGCCGATGATCGACGAGGTGCTGGCCGAGGCCGGCATCGCGAAGTCGAAGATCGGCGCGATCGCGGTCGGGCGCGGCCCGGGCGCATTCACCGGCGTGCGACTCGGCATTTCGGTCGCGCAGGGCATCGCGCTCGGGCTGGACGTGCCGGTGCTGCCGATCTCGTCGCTGGCCGCACTCGCCGCCGAAGTGATCGACGTCGATCCGACCCTGACCGTGCTGGCGACCATCGACGCCCGCATGGGCGAGGTCTACGCCGGCTGTTACCGCTTCGACGCGCAACACGGCGTGCAGCTGGTCGGCGACGAATGTGTCGGTCCGGCGCACAGCGTGCCGCTGGCGCGCGCCGAACGCTGGGGCGTGATCGGCACCGGCTGGAGCGCGTATCCCGACTACTGGGCGCCGCGCATCGGTGCGCCCGAATTTGCCGACGGCGAACGCTACCCGCGCGCCTCCCGCATCGCCCAGCTCGCGGTCTCGCGCTGGCAACGCGGCCACGGCGTCGCTCCCGAATTCGCGCTGCCCGCCTATCTCCGCGACAAGGTCGCGCTCACCGAGGTCGAGCGCGGGGTGGCGCGCTGATCCGAGGGCATCGCGGCGATCGACCCGATCGTGGTCCTCGCTGCCGCCTCGAAACCATCCGCGTGCAGTCGGCACTGGTTCTGGACCAGGGACACGAGTTGCGGCAACTGGTTCGGTGGAATCGTGAAGTCGGCGCGCGCATCGGGCGCGGCGCTCGAGAGGTGGATGCCGATCATGCCGACCGCGCGCGCGCCGCTGCTCGGCGCGACCGCGGCATTCGCGATTTCGCCGATGGTCTCGCCGACGAAGGCGACGTCGCCGATGGGCGGCGCGTTCGCCAGCAGCCCGTGTGCGTGCGCGTAGATCGCGGGATTGGGCTTGGCGGCGGGCGCCTCGGACGACATCAGCACCACTTCGAATTCGTCGAGGAAGGACGGGTCGGCCATCAAGGCATTCAGCTGCGCACGCGTGAAACCCGCCGGCACATTGGTAATGACGCCGACCCGCGTGCCCTGCGCCTTGAGCGCATCCACCGTTTCCTGCGCGCCGGGCTTGACCGCGAACAGGCCGCCCGGTCCCGATTGCACCAGGGTATCGCCGAGATCGAAGAACACCGCCTTGGGGCAAGCCGCGTGGACCATCGACGACGCCAGCAGCGCCAGCGTCACGGTCGGCAGCAAGCGCGTCGTTCGCATGCGCCGGCGCCTATCGTCGCGCGCCGATCGGCACCACGCCCATGTCGCGGGCAGCGCCGATGTCGATGATCTGGTACTCGGGCGCGGCCTGGTCGCCGAAGTGCGCGCGCGATTTCTGGAACTGGGCGTGGCCGCGTTCGCTGGCGCGGCGAAAGTTCGCGAATGCGGCCGCGTCGGATTCGCCGCCCTTGGCTGGCAGTCCGTCGCCGATCAGCGTGGTTTCGAGATAGCTGCGTTCGCCGCCCGGGCTCAGTTCGAAGGCGAGGAACATGTGGCCCGGCACCATCACCAGTGCCGGGTTCAGGTCGATCTTGCGCAGCGCCGCGGCCAGCAGCACGGTGCCGTCGACGCAGTTCGCTTCGGCATTGCCCCAGCTTTCGTCGATGAAGCGCACGTTCTGCGACAACACGTCGGACTGGCCGTTGCCGGTGCGCGCGATCGAGCTGTAGCGAATGCCGCGACCGCGCAGCGTGCGCCAGATCGCATAGACCTGTTTCATCGCCCGCTTCGGGTCGCGCGACTGGTAGCCGTCGAAGCGGTCCACGGTGCCGCCCTTGAGCGCGTCGCTCAGAATGCGCCGCACCTGCGGATGGTCCTCGTCGACATAGGCCGCGAACATCCAGGCCAGATTGGTCGGATGCTTGGGGTCCTTGACGAAATAGGGTGCCTCGTTGATCGAGCGCAGGCGCACGCGTTCGGCCTTGCGTTCGATCGCCTGGTCGTCGAGCTGCAATTCGAAGCGGATGGTTTCGGGCGCCGACCGATCGAAGTCGCGCAGCAGGGCGAATTCCCATTCCATCACCGGATACAGCGAATACCACTTGCCGGCCTTGGCCAGGCGCACGTCCATCGAGGTGTCGCGCAGCCACCCCGGCAGCTTGATCGCCACGCGCACCGGCTGGTTGTCGCGTTCGGCGCGCACGCGCACGCCGATCAGGCCGCCGGGGTCGCCGATCACGGTCGATGCCGTGCGTTCCGGCACCGGCATGTTCGCGGTCGCGAGGATCAACGACGGGAACAGCTGGCCGCGCGGACTGACCACGGTGGACCACTCGGCCGCCGCAGCGGGCAGGGCGACACACAGCAGGAGGAAGACTCGGGACAGACGGCGCATGCCCCCATTCTGTCGACGGACGCCCGCGCCGCCAAGCCGTTGCGCCGCCGCCGGCCTTGTCGGATGATCCAGCCGCGACGCGGGTGTCGTTCAATGGCAGGACCTGAGCTTCCCAAGCTCAAGACGTGGGTTCGATTCCCATCACCCGCTCCAGACCGTCCGCGACCACGCGGTTCCGCCCCGAATTCTTGGCGCGATAGAGCGCGCGGTCGGCGCGTGCGAGCAGATGCGCGGCGGCTTCGTCTGCGGCGAGCTCGGACAGGCCGATGCTGATGGTGAAGCGGATCGCGGCGCCCTCGTCGTTCGCGATCCGGCGCGCTTCGCATTGCTCGCGGATGCGTTCCGCTACCTGCAGCGCCGCGAGCGCGTCGGTGTGCGGCAGCAGGGCGATGAATTCCTCGCCGCCGATGCGCGCGCCGACATCGCCGAGGCGCAGGCTCTCGCGCAGGACCGTGGCGAACTCGGTCAGCACGCGGTCGCCGGCGGCGTGGCCGTAAGCGTCGTTGATGCGCTTGAAGTGGTCGAGGTCGAGCGTCAGCAGGCTCAGCGGCTGGCCATGCCGATGCGCCTGCGCGATTTCCGCTTCCAGGCGCGCCATCGCGCTGCGCCGGTTGGCGAGCCCGGTCAGGCCGTCGTGCGCGGCGTCGTTGCGCGCGCGCAGCAGATCGAGCAGCAGCGACAGCTGCGACATGCCGGCCCAGGCCGAAATCAGCACGATCAGCAGCAGCAGCCAGACGCCGCCGTACAACGACATCTCCGGCGCGAACGGGCCTTGCCACGCCGGCAGCAGCAACAGCCCGAGCGCCGGCAGGGACAGCAGCAGCGAGACCAGCAAGGGCAGCGGGAACACCGCGATCTGCGCCGCCACGACAAACGGAAACAGGCCGTAACCGATGCGCAGCAGCGGTGGTGCATCGGCCGGGATATTCGCCTCCATCCAGGCGAAGCCCAGGGCTTGCGCGGCGATGAAGGCCGCCAGCGCGAACACGGGCGGCCAGCGTCGCTCGCCGCGCTGCATCCGGGCGATCAGGACGAGCAGGATCGCCAGGATCAGGCGCAGGCTCAGGACATGCGAGGCTGCCGGCGTCGGCAAGGTCTGCAGGTCCACCGGAATCCAGGCCAGCACGCCGATCGCGACGATCCAGGCCATGCTCGCCAGCCGCCCGCGCAACACGCGCTGCTGTTCTCGGCGTTCGCCGGGCGCGAGATCGAATCCGAACAGGATCGGCGACCACTGCGCCGCGCGGGCGCGCAGACGTTCGTTCAGCGGATGCTGCGACTGGCTTTCCGACCGCATGGATCTACCCCTCCCGATCACCATGGATCAAGCGGCGCGGGCGTTCAAGGGCGACGTGCGGCCACGTTGACGTGGATCACGCCGCGGTCGGCATTGACGTTGGCCGCACGCCGCGCGAAGGTGCCGGCCCCGGTGGACGCAGGCGAAGTCGTGACGGAGACGGAAACACGGAAAGCAGCGTTGCCGCACGTGCTCGGCTGGCGCGAATGGCTGGCGCTGCCGGATTTCGGCGTGCGCTCGATCAAGGCCAAGCTCGACACCGGGGCGCGCTCGTCCAGCCTGCACGTCGAGGCGATCGAGGAATTCGACCGCGACGGCGTCACCTGGGTGCGTTTCGCGCTCGACGCGAAGACCCGTTCGGGACGGCGCGCGCGCTGGTTCGAAGCGCCGCTGTCGGACCGGCGCAAGGTGACCGATTCCGGCGGGCGTTCGGAATTGCGTCCGTTCATCCGTACCCGCATCCGCCTCGGCGGCGATCGTTTCGACATCGAAACGAACCTGACCAATCGCCATGGCATGATGTTTCCGATGCTGCTCGGGCGCACGGCGCTGGCCGGGCGCATCGTCGTCGATCCGGCGCGTTCCTTCGTGCTCGGCGAGCGCACACGCAAGACCCGCCGCACGTCGGAGCCGCAACCATGAAGATCGCGATCCTCTCGCGCAACAGCCGTCTGTATTCGACGCATCGACTGATCGAGGCGGCGCGCGCGCGCCACCACACCGTGCGCGTGCTCGACCCGCTGCGCTGCTACATGCGCATCGATCCGGGCCGCTTCGACATGCACTACAAGGGCAAGGAACTGGCGCCGATGGATGCGGTGATCCCGCGCATCGGCGCGTCGGTCACGCGCTACGGCACGGCCGTGCTGCGTCAGTTCGAGATGATGGGCGTCTTCACGCCCAACCGTGCCGACGCCGTGGTGCGTGCGCGCGACAAGCTGCATTGCCTGCAATTGCTCGCGCAGCAGGGGCTCGGCCTGCCCGGTACCGTGTTCGGCGACAACCCGGACGACACCGGCGACCTGCTCGCCATGCTCGGCAAGCCGCCGCACGTGATCAAGCTGGTCGAAGGCGCGCAGGGGCAGGGCGTGGTGCTGGCCGAGAAACTCACCGGGTCGCGCTCGGTCATCGAGGCCTTTCGCGGCCTCTACGCGAATTTCCTGGTGCAGGAATTCATCGGCGAGGCCAAAGGCGCGGACGTGCGCTGCTTCGTCGTCGGCGGCAAGGTCATCGCGGCGATGCGTCGCCAGGCCAAGGCCGGCGAATTCCGCTCGAACCTGCATCGCGGCGGCACCGCCGAGGCGACACGGCTGACGGCCGAAGAGACCGACACCGCGATCCGCGCCGCGGCGGTGATGGGGCTCGGCATCGCCGGCGTCGATCTGTTGCGTTCGAAGCGCGGGCCGCTGGTGCTCGAGGTGAACTCGTCGCCCGGCCTCGAAGGCATCGAAGCCGCGACCGGCGTCGATGTGGCCGGCGAGATCGTGGCCTATCTGGAGCGGCGCGTGCGGCAAGCCGAAACGCGCGCTGAACGTCGCCGCTCGCCGTCATCGAAGGCGCGGCCTCAGGTCGCACGAACAGATTCGACATCGATCCCCAAGTCCATGAAAAAGACGGGAAAACCGCGATCGAATCGATCGTCGCGCGCTTAACATCGATTTAATCCCGTTGCGCCTAGGATGGCTTCACCAAGACCTGCACACACTCCTTCCTTTCGGATGGCGAGCAGATTACGGTAATCGGGGCAGTAGCTTGAGCCCGAGGCGGTTCTCAGAACCTCCTCGGGCTTTTTCTTTGGTGCGCCTCTTCCGGATTGCGTCGCCACACACCTATTCTTCGCCCATGCACATCCTCGTCATCGAAGACAATTCCGACCTTGCCGCCAACCTCGGCGACTATCTTGCCGACCGCGGTCACGTCGTCGACTTCGCCGCCGACGGCATTCGCGGCCTGCACATGGCGATGAGCGAGCCGTTCGACGTGATCATTCTCGACCTGACCCTGCCGGGCATGGACGGACTTCAGGTCTGCAAGCGTCTGCGCGCCGAATCGCACCGGCACACTCCGGTGCTGATGCTGACCGCACGCGATGCGCTCGACCAGAAACTCGCCGGCTTCGACAGCGGCGCCGACGACTACATGGTCAAGCCGTTCGCGCTGCAGGAGATCGAGGCGCGCATCAACGTGCTCGGCAAGCGCGGTCGCGCGCCGAGCACGCGATTGCTCGCTGTCGGCGACCTCAACTTCAATCTCGACACCTTGCAGATCAGCCGCGCCGGCAAGGCCATCACGCTGAATCCGATCGGCCTGAAGCTGCTGCAGTGCCTGATGGAATCGTCGCCGTCGGTGGTGACTCGGCGCGAACTCGAACTGCGCGTCTGGGGCGAGGAATTGCCCGACAGCGATTCGTTGCGCGTCCATATCCACGGTCTGCGTGCGGCGATCGACAAGCCGTTCGGCAAGGCGCTGATCCACACCCGACACGGCATCGGTTACAGCCTGAGCGATCCGGATGCGGTATCAACGCCGGCTTAGAAGCCGCATCATCCTGTCGTTCTTCCTGTTCGGCAGTCTGCTGACGGCTGCGTTCGCTCTGTCGGCAGTGCTGCTGCGCGGGTATCTCGAAGACCAGTTGATCGGGCGACAGCTCAGTTTCGAACTGGAGAATCATGCGCGCGCACTCGAGCGCGATCCGAACGCACAGCCGGCGTTCTCGCGCATCGAGGGTTTTTCGTTTTCCGAACGCAAGCGCGCGAACGTCCCGTTGAAATGGCGCGATCTGGCCGACGGCGTGTACACGATCACCGACGATGCCCAGAGCGGCGGGCCGGTGGCCTACAAGCTGGCGGTACGCAAGACCGGCAGCACCTGGTACTTCCTGCAGTACGACATTTCGCACGAATTGCGCCTGCGCAATCGCCTGACCTGGGGCCTGGTCGTCGTCGTGTTCGTGTTCGCGGGTTTGTCGGCCCTGATCGCGTTCTGGTCGGCGTCGCGGGTGATGCGGCCGGTGGCCGATCTGGCCGCGCGCCTGTCGCAATTCGGCAAGGGCGGCGGTCCCGAGGCGCTGGCGCCGCATTTCGCCAACGATGAAGTCGGCCAGCTCGCCGCCACGCTCGACGACTATTCGTCCAAGCTGACCGAACTCGTGATCCGCGACCGCGAATTCAACGCCGACGTGTCGCACGAACTGCGCACGCCGATCGCGGTGATTCGCGGCGCCGCCGAACTGCTGCTGGCGCAGAACGACCTGCCCGAGAAGACGCGGCAGCGCCTGTTGCGCATCGACCGGGCGGCGCGGCAGTCGAACGAGCTGATCGAGGCATTGCTGCTGCTCTCGCGCAATGAACGCCAGGCACCGGCGCATGCCGAGGCCACCGACGTCGTCGCCGTGGTCGAACAGGTCGTCGAAACGCAGCGCGCACAGATCGGCGGCAAGCCGCTGGACGTGAAGATCGTGCGCCAGGACAGCGAACCGGTGTCCGTCGGCGCGCCGTCGGCGGTGTTGTCGGTGGCGCTGTCGAATCTGGTCGGCAATGCCATTCGGTACACGCCGGAGGGCGAGATCCGCGTCGTCGTCGAAGCGAACGGCGTGCGCGGCGACGGTGCCGGCGGCAAGGGCGCCGGCCTGGGCCTCGCCATCGTCAAGCGACTCTGCGACCTCTACGGCTGGCGCGTCAGTCTGGCCCCGGGCGACACCCGCGGCGCCGTTGCGACCTTGCGTTTCGTCTGATCGACATCCCTCGGCATTCGCCCTGATCGCGGCATGCGGCAGGCGCATCCGATCCTTGACCTGATGATGTAAATACGATTCAATCGCATTCGTCTTTGCGAACGTAGCCATGCCGGCGAGTCCCTTGCTCCATCTCTGTCTCCATGTCGATCCGGGTGCCCTGCAAGGCGCCGGACGGTCGGCCGAGCGCGACGAGACCGACCCGGCCGCGGCGCTGGCGTCCTGGGTGCGCAAGGGCGCGATCGAGGCCCGCGGCCTGAACGGGGGGCGCGTCGCGGGTGTGGCGACGAGTATCGGGCTGCACATCGCGGCGCTGACATTGCTGATCGGAGCGGCCGCGCCGAACGTGCCGATCGCCTTCGGCGAATCCGAGGTCGACGCGCTGGAGATCGAATTCCTGACGCCTGCGCCCGACATCGCGCCCGTGGTGGCGCCGCCACCGGCTCCGATGGTCGAAGCGAAGCCGGCGCCGGTTGCGCCAGCGCGCACGCGAACGCCCGTCGTGCCCGAACCGTCCGCGCCGATGCCGGCGTCGGAACCGGTCGCCACGCATGCAGACCCCGCCGAACCGGTCGCCGAAGCACCACCGGCGAACGCGACGCCCGCAACGCCGGCGCACGAAGCAGCGACGCCCGCGCCGGCCCCCGAACGTCCGCTCGGCGCACGTGGCCGACGCGCCCAGTCGCAGTACCTGCGCGAGTTGATGGCCTGGCTGGCGCGCCATCGCCTGTACCCGGCCGAAGCGAAGAAACACAAGCTCGAAGGCGTGGTGCAGGTGCGTTTCGCGATCGATCGCGACGGCCGTCTGCTCAGTGCCGAGGTGCATCGCAGTGCCGGCGCCGAACTGCTCGACCAGGCCGCGCTGGACGTGCTGCGTCGTGCCGATCCGATGCCGAAATTTCCGAAGGCGCTCGAACGCAACCGCCTGAGCGTCACCCTGCCCATCGATTTCTCCCTCATCACCGATTGAAGGTTTCCCCCATGACCCGACGTTCCGCCGCTGTCCTTCGTCCCCTCAGCCTGCGCGACCTGCCGTCCCCCGGCGCACGTTTGCTGGCACTCGGCATCGGTGCCGCACTGGTTGCGGGCCCGGCCATGGCGCAGGACGCGTCGGCGACCGAGGAAACGTCGGTCGAACTCGACACCCTGAACGTCGAAGACCGTGCGGCGGACAGCAATCCCTACGCCGAGAAGAACGCCCCGTACAAGGCGAAGAGCTCGGGCGATCGCCGTCGTACCCGGGACATCGCGGACACGCCCGGCACGATCAGCATCGTGACGCAGGCGCAGATCAAGGAGTCCGGGAATTCCGATCTGCGCGACATCGTCGGCGCGCAGCCCGGCATCACCATCGGCACCGGCGAAAACGGCAATGCCTTCGGCGACCGTTACGTGATCCGCGGCCAGGAAGCGCGCAGCGATGTGTTCATCGACGGCTTGCGCGACCCCGGCATGACCGTGCGCGAAAGCTTCGCGGTCGAACAAGTGGAAATCGCCAAGGGGCCGAACTCGACCTATGCCGGTCGCGGCGCATCGGGCGGCACCATCAACAGCATCACCAAGCAGGCCAGCGGCGACTACGACTTCACCGAAGTCGAGGCCGGTGTGGGCACGGACGCCCATCGGCGCGTGACGCTCGACAGCAACCTGCCGCTCGGCGAGCGCGTCGCGGTGCGTGCGAACCTGCTGCATGCATTCGAAGAAGTGCCGGACCGTTCGGCGTCCGAGCGCGAGCGCGAAGGCGCGGCGCTGTCGCTGCACCTGAAGGCGAGCGATCGCATCGACGTCAGCGGCGACTACTATTTCCTGGACGCGTCCGGTGCAGCCGATCTCGGCACCTACATCGTGCCTGGCGGCGGGCGCCCGGTCGCCGATCTGCCGGTCTATCAGCAGGACGAAGACTTTCTCGAATCGCGCGTCGGCATCGGCACCCTGCGCGTCGGCGCAGACCTCGGCGACTGGCGCATCGAAAACGCCATGCGCAGCGGCAGCACCGACAACGGCTACGTGCTCACCGGCGCCCGCGGCGGCGCGCGCAACGCCAATGATCCGCAGGCGCCGAACGCCGCCACGATCACGCTGAGCACGCACCAGGGCTGGCAGGAAGTCGACTACTTCGCCGACCAGTTGAACGCGCTCTGGGAAGGCGACCTCGGCGGACTGAATCACGACCTCGTGATCGGCGCCGAATACACCGATCATGGCGTGCTCAACGGCAACTACGTCGTCACCAACAACGGCGTGCGCAACTGCCTCACCGGCGGTGGCGCCGGCACGGCGAACTTCTGCATGCTCGGTCCGGACGGACAGCCGGTCGCGAATCTGTCGGCGCTGATGGATCGCGGCATCGTGCGCGGCGCCTATGACGCCGACTACGCGATCGACACGCTGTCCCTGTATGTCCTGGACACGGTCGACCTCGGCGAACGCTGGCATCTGAGCATCGGCTTGCGCCGTGACGACTTCGACTATCGCAACCGGTTGCGCAGCAATGCCGGCGTCGAAACCGTCTACGCCTATTCGGATGCGCTGTGGAACGGCAATGCCGGCCTCGTCTACGACCTGAACGAGGTCGCCAATGTCTATGTCAGCTACGCAACCGCGAGCGACATCAATGGCGGCGAGTCCGATGTCGGCGGCAGTTGCGGCTACGGTGGTTTGTGCGGCACCGCCGACCAGGTCGTGTTGAGCAAGCCGGAAACCGTCGAGAACATCGAGCTCGGCACCAAGTGGAATCTGTTCGACGAACGCCTGTTGCTCAGCGCTGCCGTGTTCCAGATCGGCAAGGACGACGTGATGGAGAGCGTCGGCAGCGCCTACGAAACCCTGGGCACGCTGAACACCGGAAAAAATCGCGTGCGCGGCATCGAGTTCGGCGCGGTCGGCAATCTCACCGACAAGCTCAGCGGCCAGTTTTCGGCCAGCTTCATGGAGGCCGAGGTGCTGGAAGCCTTCACGGCGAACCAGATCGGCAAGACGCTCAGCAATTTCGCCGACGACAGCGCGCACCTGCAGTTGCGCTACCAGATCACGCCGAAGTTCTCGTTCGGTGCGGGCGCGACCTATTCGAGCGAGATGTACGCGGGCCAGCCCGACACGGCCGCGGCGTTCGACGCCGCCACCGGCGCCTATTCGTACCGTGTGCCGTCCTACACCGTGTTCGACGCGTTCGCGAACTATGCGTTCACCGAAACCCTCAAGGCACGCCTGAACATCGGCAACCTGTTCGACAAGAACTACTACCTGGCGGCCTACCGCAGCGGCGCATTCACGTACATCGGCGATGCCCGCAGCGCGCAGCTCGGCTTCAGCGCCGAGTTCTGACGCCATGCTGCTGACTTTCGATGAAGTGCTCGATGCGGCCACCGTGCAACGCTTCCGCACGGCGCTGGCGAGCGCCGACTGGGTCGATGGCGTGGTCAACGCCGGCACGCTGTCGCGCGCGGTCAAGTTCAACCGGCAACTGGACGATCGGTCTGCCCAGGCCATCGAGCTCGGCAACACCATTCTGCGCCGCCTCGGCACGCATCCGGGCTTTCTGTCGGCGGCGTTGCCGGAGCGCATCCATCCGCCGAAGTTCAATCGGTATTCCGGCGGCGGTCGTTTCGGCGTGCATGTCGACAGCGCCATCATGCGGATGGCCGACGCGAACCTGACGCTGCGCAGCGACCTCTCCGTCACCCTGTTCCTGACCGATCCCGACGACTACGACGGCGGCGAGCTGCGCATCGAAACGCCATTCGGCGCGCAGGCGGTGAAATTGCCGGCCGGATCGATGGTGCTGTATCCGTCGAGCAGTCTGCACGAGGTCACGCCGGTCACACGCGGCGAACGCGTCTGCGCCTTCTTCTGGATCCAGAGCATGGTCCGCGACGAAGCCGCCCGCACCCTGCTGCACGACCTCGACCGCAGCATCCAGTCGCTGTCGGCGCGCACGGCGCCGGACGACCACGACATCGTCGCCCTCACCGGCGTCTATCACAACCTGCTGCGGCGCTGGGCGGTGGTGTAGGTCCTACACCAGTCCGGTCGCGAGGTGCACGGCGATGACGACGAAGACGGCGCAAGTCTTGACGAGCGTGATCGCGAAGATGTCGCCGTAGGACTGGCGATGGGTCAGGCCGGTGACGGCGAGCAGGGTGATGACGGCGCCGTTGTGCGGCAGCGTGTCCATGCCGCCCGAGGCCATCGCGGCGACGCGATGCAGGACGTCCATCGGAATGCCGGCGGCATTCGCGTTGGCGATGAAGGTCTCGGCCATGGCCGCGAGCGCGATGCTCATGCCGCCCGAGGCGCTGCCGGTGATGCCGGCCAATGCGGTGACGCTGACCGCTTCGTTGACCAGCGGATTTGGGATCGCGCTCAACGCATTCGCAACAACGAGGAAGCCGGGCAGGGCCGCGATGACGGCGCCGAAGCCGTATTCCGAGGCCGTGTTCATCGACGCCAGCAAGGCGCCGCCGATGGCCGACCTGGTGCCTTCTGCGAACGCGGCCATCACCGGCTTCCACGCCAGTGCAACGACGCCGACGATGCCGACCAGCAGTGCCGCCTGCACCGCCCAGATCGCCGAGACCTTGGCCACTTCCTGCACCACGGGCGCGGCCGAGCCGATGACCGCGGGATCGAAGCTGTGCGATTGGCCGTAGAGCTCGGGGATCGCGCCGGTGAACCACTTGTTGCCGAGAGCGACGAGCAGCAGCGGCAGCACGGCAACGAACGGATTCGGCAGGTGTTCGCCGGCAAACGGTGCGGGTTCGTTGCCGTGGCCGCTGCCGTAACCTTCGCCTCTCGCCAGCGCGGCGCGACGGCGCCATTCGAGATAACTCAGCCCGAGCGCGAGGATGAAGATCGCGCCGACCACGCCCAGCCACGGCGCGGCCCAGGCGTTGGTGCCGAAGAACGAGGTCGGGATGATGTTCTGGATCTGCGGCGTGCCGGGCAGGGCGTCCATCGTGAAGGTGAAGGCGCCCAGTGCGATCGTGCCCGGGATCAGGCGTTTCGGGATGTCGGCCTGACGGAACAATTCCGCCGCGAACGGATACACCGCGAACACCACGACGAACAGCGACACGCCGCCGTACGTCAGCAAGGCGCTGACTGCGACGATGGAGAGCATGGCGCGTTGCTTGCCGAAGACGCGGATGGCGGCGGTGACGATCGATTTCGAGAAGCCCGAGAGTTCGATCAGCTTCCCGAATACCGCGCCGAGCAGGAAGACCGGGAAATACAGCTTCAGGAATCCGGCGGTCTTTTCCATGAACAGGCCGGTGAACATCGGCGCGACCAGGGCCGGGTCGGTCAGCAGCACCGCGCCGAGGGCGGCCACCGGCGCGAACAGGATGACGCTGTGGCCGCGATAGGCGACCCACATCAGGAAACTCAGTGCGGCAAGAACGACGAGGAACGACATGCCGGCTCCGGGCGATGGCAGCGCCCAGTGTCGCCCCGCGCTGGCTGTCCGCACACTGTACGAAGGTACACCGCGTGGCGCGGGCCGGGCGCTGGCCTGCTAGGCTGCGCGCCGGGCTGTCAGGACGCCCGCCTCGCGAAAGCCGCCGCACCTGCATCGCAAGCCATCCGCTTGCATACCCTCCTGGCCACCGGCGAGATCGGCCAATCCGTTACTGGAGTTGGTATGCATTCCCTTGCATCTGCATTGTTCGTTTCCGGGGCTCGCCCGGTTTTTCCCGAAACTTCCGCGACCGCCGACACGCTGGATCGCGTGCTGCACCACGCGCGTCGCCTGCACCGTGCCGCGCGCTCGTCGTCGGTCGCCGCGGCCATGCCCGTGATCCGGCGCATCCATGCCGTCGGCGTGTTCCCCGAACTCTCGGTTGTCGGCCTGTATCGCGCGCGCGCATCGCTGCAGCGCAAGCACGTCCTGCGCATGCTGGCCATCGAAGCCGGCCATGCCGGTTGGGAGGGCTATCGTGCGGTGCTGCCGACGCTGGCGCTCGATGCCATCGCGCCCTGGCATCTGTCCGAGCATGTTGCGGCCGGACTCAACGTCTGGTTTTCGAACGAGGCCGAGGCGCGCGCCGCACTGGGCGACGCGGTGACGCTGCGGCGTTACGGCACCCAGGTCGTGGTCGACGGTGCCGTGTTCGAACCTTCCGCAGCGGCATCGGCATGAGTACGGTGCATCTGGTGTTCGGCCCGCAGGGCGCGGGCAAGACCACGCATGCGCGTGCGCTGGCCGCGCGCGTCGGCGGCGTGCGCTTCTCGATCGACGAATGGATGGCGCAGCTGTTCCTGCCCGACCTGCCGCCGCCGATGGATCTCGCCTGGATCATGGCGCGCGTGCAGCGTTGCGAACGACGCATCTGGGCCAGCGCCATGGACATCGCCGCAACCGGTCGCGACGTCGTGCTCGACCTCGGCCTGATGCAGGCGCGGCATCGTCGCGACCTGCGCGAGCAGGCGCAGGCCGCAGGTCACGTCGCGCAGCTGCATTTCGTCGACGCGCCGCCGGCATTGCGGCGTGAACGCGTGGTCGCCCGCAACCTCGAGCGTGGCGAGACCTTTGCGTTCGAAGTCACGCCGGCGATGTTCGACGTCATGGAGGCGCGTTTCGAGCCGCCGAACGACGAAGAGCTGGTCAGCTCAAGCGTCGGCTGACGGATCGGCCCGCGCTTGGGTCGAGCGCGGGCCGGTTTGCGATCACACCCTCTCGCGCCAGCCGTGCGGATCGGGCGAGCGGCCGCCGACGAGGTCGAAATAGAGTTTCTGGATCTGCGCCGTGATCGGGCCGCGTTGGCCGCTGCCGACTGCCTTGCCGTCGACGGTCTTGATCGGCGTGATCTCGGCGGCGGTGCCGCACATGAACAGCTCGTCGCAGAGATAGAGATATTCGCGCGGGATGTCGCGTTCGATCACGCTCATGCCCGCGGCCTTCGCGAGACTGATGATGGTGTTGCGGGTGATGCCGTTGAGCAGCGCGGCCGACACCGGCGTGGTGTGCAGTTCGCCGTTCATCACGAGGAACAGGTTTTCGCCCGCGCCTTCCGAGAGCAGGCCGGTGCTGGCGAGCGCGATGCCCTCGCCGAAGCCGAGGCGGCGCGCTTCGCGGGCGATCAGCTGGCCGCTGAGGTAGTTGCCGCCGGCCTTGGCCCCGGCCGGGATCGTGTTCGGCGCGAACCGCTGCCAGCTCGACACCATCGCGTCGATGCCGGTTTCCGTCACCGCATGGCCGAGGTATTCGCCCATCGGCCACGCCGCGATCGCGACATCGGTCGGGCAGTCCGCCGACAGACCGAAGCCGCCCAGGCCGCGGAACGCGACCGGGCGGATGTAACACTTGCCGAGGCCGTTGGCCTTGATCACGTCGCGCGTGCCCTGGATCAGCTCGTCCAGCGTGTACGGGATCGGCATGTCGTAGATCTTCGCCGACATGTACAGGCGCTTCAGGTGATCGGTCAGGCGGAACACCGCAGCGCCTTCCGGCGTGTCATAGGCGCGGATGCCTTCGAACACCGACGAGCCGTAGTGGATCGCGTGCGCCATCACGTGCACGGTGGCGTCGCGCCACGGCATGATCTTGCCGTTGAACCAGATCTGCTCGGGATATTGCATGGTCATGGCGCGCTCCGGGGCGAACGAAAATGAACGCGCAGTCTAGCGGTTCGGGCACGGCTGCCGGATGGCGCGGCGCGGGCAGGTCCGGCTCGGCGCCGGTCAGGCCGCCAGTGCCGAATCCGCGGCGGCGCGCTGCATCGTCGCGGCGATGAAACCGTAGACCTCGACCCAGGCGGCGCGGACATCGGGCGTGAACGCGTCGCCAAGGCCGGCGGCCAGGGTGTCGATCAGGGCGGCCCCGACGGTGTCGTAGTGCGCATCGACGACACCGTATCCGGCGTGGCGCCGCCCCATGTTCTCGAGCACCGGCACCAGCGTCTCGGGATTGCCGAGGCGGTTCACCGCCACCGCGATCATCTGCATCAGTTTCGCGCCTTGCGCCTGCAGTTCGCCGCGGAACAGCGGACGCAGCGAGGGGTCGCGGCGGAACAGGTGGTCGTAGAACAGCGCCGCCGCCGTGTCGGCGATGGCGGCGACCTGAGCGAAGCTCGATTGCACCCGTTGGACCGTTTGCGTCTTCATCGAATCTCTCCTTGAGTGGGATGAACCCCGGGCCGGCGAGGGCGTGCAGAGACAGGGGGAAGCAACGCGAGCCGACCCGGGGTTCCGGACTGGGGTACGCAGGAATCGCGGCGAAGCGGACATCCCGGCCCGCAGGCCGGCGATGCCGCGTCGTGGACGACATGACTTCACGGGCCTTCGGGCGCTTGGAGCTCGCCGCGTTTGTCGTGCCGACCCATGCGAAACTCGCCGGCGGCGAGGACGACACGCATGGGCGACATCACGGAATGGCTGGGGCAGGCGTTCGCCGGCGATCGCGCGGCGGGCGAGCGCGTGTTCGCGCGCATCTACCGGGACCTGCACGCCATCGCCGCACGCCAGGTGTTGCCGGGCACGCCGATGCGGACTACTTCGCTGGTCCACGATTGCTGGTTGCGACTGGTGCGCGCGGAACAGCTCGAGACGAGTTCGCGCGCGCATTTCTTCGCGCTGGCGGCACGGGCGATGCGCCAGATCGCCATCGATCGCCTGCGCCGCCAGCAAGCCGAAAAACGCGGCGGCGGGCTCGACATCACCGCGCTCGACGGCCTGCTCGAGGTGGCCGGGCCGAACCTCGACGATGGTCGCCTGCTCGACCTCGACCGCGCACTGGGTGATCTGGAAGGCATCGATCCCGAGGCCGTGCAATTGGTCGAGCTGAGGTATTTCGCCGGTCTGCCGCTGGAGCAGATCGCGCCGCTGCTGGGCGTCTCCGAGCGCACGCTGAAGCGGCGCTGGCGCACGGCGCGGGCCTTCCTGCACCGGCAACTGGGCGCGGCCGGCCATGACGCCTGAATCCGCGGATCGGGCGCGTGCGCTGCGCGAGTTCGAGCGTGTCGCCGAACTGGGCGCGACCGAGCGGGAAGAAGCGCTGGCTGCGCTGGCGCAGGCCTCTGCCGGGCTGGCCGACGAGGTGCGGGCGCTGCTTGCGGCCGATGCGGACAGCGGCCTGCTCGATCGGACCGGACCGGCGGCGGCCATGGCTGCAGAGCGCGCCGCCGCAGCGGCGCTGGACCGCAGCGGCCAGACCGTCGGCGCCTACCGACTGCTCGAATGCGTCGGCCGCGGCGGCATGGGCGATGTCTATCGCGCCGAACGCAGCACGGCGGCCTTTCATCAGACGGTCGCGATCAAGCTGTTGCGCCGCGGCCTCGACAGCGAAGACCTGCTCGCGCGTTTCGCGCAGGAGCGGCGCATCCTCGCGCGACTCGATCACCCCGGCATCGCGCGCCTGATCGACGGCGGCAGCGACCCGGACGGCGCGCCGTATCTGGTCATGGAGTACGTGCCCGGCGAGAGTCTGACCGATCATGCACGACGACTGAAACTGCCCCTGGCCGCGCGTCTGCGTCTGCTCATCGCGGTCTGCGACGCGGTCGATGCCGCACACCGGCAACTGGTCGTGCATCGCGACCTGAAGCCGTCGAACGTGCTGGTGCAGGCCGACGGATCGGTCAAGCTGCTCGATTTCGGCATCGCCAAGCTGCTCGATGGCGACGAGCACGAGGCCTTGCGCACCCAGGCCGGCGTGCGCGTGCTGACGCCGGCGTATGCCGCCCCCGAACAGCATCGCGGCGAGCCGGTGGGCACGGCGGTCGACATCTATGCGCTCGGCGTGATCCTGCACGAACTGCTGACCGGCGATCTGCCCAGGTTCGCGAGCGATGCGACCGGCGATCGGTCGCCGTGTGCGCCGAGCAAACTGCTGGCGCGCCAGCGCAACGCGCAGACGCAAACGACGGCGCGCGACCTCGTCGGCGACCTCGACACCCTCGTGCTCAAGGCCCTGCACCCGGAACCGCAACGGCGCTATCCATCGGCGCACGCACTGGCCGACGATCTGCAGCGCTTTCTCGACGGCCGCCCGATTTCGGCGCGACCGGACACCTTCGGGTATCGCGTCGGCAAGTTCATCCGGCGCCATCGCGGCGGCGTCGCGGCGGGCCTGCTGTCGCTGGCCGGCATCGTCGTCGCGCTGATGGTGGCCGTGTGGCAAGCGCGCGAGGCGCGACAACAGGCTGCGGCGGCGCAGGCGCAATTGCGCCGCGCGGAGACCATCAAGGACTTCACGCTGTCGCTGTTCCGCGAACAGGATCCGCTGGATCGCGCGCGCGCCAAGGCACGCACCGCGGCCGAACTGGTGGCCCAGGGCCTGGACCAGGCCGGCCAGGATTTCGCCGCGGACCCGCGTCTGGCCGCCGACATCGTCGGCGATCTCGCGCAGATCCAGTCCAATCTCGGCGACCTGAAGCCGGCGCGCGCCCATTTCGCGCAGGTGATGGAATGGCGCCGCGAAACCGACGGCGAACGCTCGATCGGTTATGCGGTCGCCCTCGGCGAACTCGGCGGCGTCGATCTGGCGCTCGGTCAGCGCGAGCCGGCGCTCGCCGCCATCGAACGCGCCGTGCAGTTGCTGCGCGAACTCGCCGGCCCCGACGACATCCGCACCGCACGCGCGGAAATGCGCCTGGTGCGGCTGCGTCTCGAGCAGGGCCAGCCCGAGGCGGCGCTGACGCTGGCGCGGCATGCGCTCGCGGTGCACGAAACCCGCTACGGTCCCGATCATCTCGAAACCCTGCGGCGGCACTACAACCTCGGGGTCGTGCTGGAACAGCTCGATCGGCTCGACGAAGCCGAAGTCAGTCTGCGGCGCGCGCTCGACGGCTATGTCGCGCGCTCCGGCGTCGACCATGTGCAGACGGTCTATCCGCGCGTGATGCTCGCCGATCTGATGCGCCGGCAACGCCGCTATGCCGAGGCCTTGCCCCTGTACGCCGACGCGATTGCGGCGGCCCGCGCCAGCGTCGGCGCGGCCCATCCGGTGATCGGCCAGTCCGCGATGCGGCTCGGCGATCTGTTGCGGCGCATGCGCCGATACGACGAGGCCGCGGCCGCGCTCGACGAAGCCGAGCAGATATTCCGCCCGCTCGGGTCGCCGGAGCTTGGCCAGGTGCTGGTCTTCAAGGGACGGCTCGCGCTCGCGCGGGGACAGGCAGCGCAGGCGATTCCGCACTACGAGCATGCCGTGGAGGTCTATGCACGTACGCTGGGGCCGCAGAACGCCTTCACCCTGAGTGCGCGCACCAGCCTCGGCGAGGCGCGCATCGAGGCCGGCGATCTGGCGCGCGGCACGGCCGAGCTCGAAGAGAATGCGAAGTTGCTGACGACGCTGCCGGGGATCGGTCAGGCCGAAATCGCCTATGCGGCCGAACGGCTGGCGCTGGCCTACGCCGCGAACGGCCGCTATGTCGAGGCCATCGCGGAAAGCGGGCGCGCCGCCGCGGCGCTGAAGTCGATGTACGGCGAAGACCACAGCGGGTATGCCGAGAACGTGGTGCTCGCCACCGGCATCGCGCTCGATGCCGGACGCGTCGATCCGCAGTCCCTGCCGCGGCTGCAGCGTGCGATGGACGTGCTCGAACGCGAAGATGCGGCGCACGCGATGATCGGCGAGGCGCTGGTGGCGCGTGGCCGATTGCGCGCACGGGCGGGCGACAAGGTCGCCGCGCGCGCCGATGTCGAGGCCGGGCTGGCGCGCCTGACGGCCGAATACGCCCCCGAGCACCGTCTCGTGCGCGCTGCCCGCGCGTTGCTGGCCGAATGGCGCTGACCTTCGTTTACCGCAGGCGACCGGAGTCGTAACGCCGCCTTATCATCGGCTGCGCTAGTTTGGCCGCAATCACAGGGATCCCCGAATGTCGTCGATACC
The DNA here is from genome assembly GCA_044229785.1 of Ahniellaceae bacterium. GTDB lineage: Bacteria > Pseudomonadota > Gammaproteobacteria > Xanthomonadales > Ahniellaceae > JADKHK01. The sequence continues at coordinate 4,881 of JBGASK010000028.1, read as the reverse complement.
GCTTGACGTGCAGCCGCACGCAAACGCTGCCCCCGGGCTGCTGCGCGTGTTGCGCTCGTTCTGGCTGACCTTCGCCTGTGCGCTGGCCCTCGGGTTTGCCTTCCAGGGCTCGCGCGGCTTGTGGGAAACCGACGAGGGCCGATACACCCAGGTCGCGATGGAGATGCTGCGTTCCGGCGACTACATCACCCCGCGCCGCCATGCCCACCACATCCATCCGACCAAGCCGCCGCTGACCTACTGGGCGATCGCGTCGAGCGTCGGCCAGTTCGGCCGCAACGAATGGGCCGTGCGCGCGCCCTATGCGCTGGCGTTCGCGTTGACGGTCGGCCTGTTGTTCGGCATCGGCCGACGCCTGACGCCGGCCTTGCCCGGCTTGCCGGCGGCGATCCACGCGACCACGGCGCTGTCCTTCTTCGCCGCCAACCTCGTCACCACCGATACGCTGCTGACCCTGATGACCACGCTGGCGGTCTTCGGCTACGTCGGTGCGCGCTGGCCGTTGCGCGAGGATCATCGCGCCTGGCCGTGGATCGTGCTGATGTGGTCCGGGTTCGGGCTGGCCTTCGTGACCAAGGGACCGCCCGGGCTGCTGCCGCTGGCCGCGATCCTGGCGTTCGACGCGATCCAGCCGCAGCACCGCACCCGCCAGTTGTTCGATCCGCGCGCATTGCTCGCGTTCGCGGTGATCGGCCTGAGCTGGTACGTCGCGGTGGTGCTGCGCAATCCCGGCCTGATGACCTATCTGATCGAAGAGGAAGTGGTTGCGCGCGTGGCGTCTTCCGAGCACGGCCGTTTTCCGCAGTGGTGGGGCGGCTTCTACGTCTACGGATTCACCCTGCTGCTCGGCACGTTGCCGTGGCTGCCGACGGTCTGGCGTCGCATCGTGTCGTTCCCGCGCACCCGGGCCGGCTGGTCGCAACTGGCGCCGGAGACGAAGTTCCTCGCGCTCTGGATCGTGCTGCCGCTGATCGTCTTCATGCTCGCGCGCTCGCGTCTGCCGCTGTACCTGCTGCCGCTGTTTCCGGCGATCGCCGTGGCCGTCGCGCGCGGCTGGCTGCAGGAACCGGCGCGCCTGGCCCGGCGCCTGTGGTGGATCCCGGTGGTTGCGGTGGTGCTGGTCCTGATGAAGGCCGGGTCGGCCCATCTCAGGAACAACAAGGACATGCGCCACTTCGCCAGGGTCATCGACAAGATGGTGCCGTACACGCCGAAAGAGGTCGTGTTCATCGACGAATCGCCGCGCTACGGCCTGGGCTTCTATCTCGATTGCCCGACCGAATGGGTCGGTCTGTACGACAACCCGGGCGTGCGTTACGACGACACGCTCGAAAACGAATTTCTCCAGGCGGAAGGCAAGCGCCTGTTCCTGATCCGCCCCGAAAACTACGATCATTTCGTCGAGCGCGCGCACGCGCTCGGCCATCACATCCAGCGTTTCGGCGAATCGCACCGCTTCGTCATCGCCGGCGTGCGCCGCAACAGCGACAACAGCCGCAATTGAGGTGATGCATGTGCCGTTTTCCCGCGTTCGCAATGATGCTGGTCCTTGCGGCTTGCGCAAGCAGCGGGCGCATCCAGCCGCCGGCCGACGCGGTCGACACGCGCATCGACGCGGTGCGTGCCTTCGTCGCCGCCTTCAATGCACATGACGCCACGCGCATGGCCGCGCTTGCGAGTCCGCACATCGAGCGGTTCAGCGTCGACGGGCGCAGCATCACCGTCGAATCGATCGGCCGCGCCGAATTGATGTCCGAGATGGGCGAATATTTCCAGGGTTGCCCGAGCTGCCGTTCGCGCATCGAACAGGTCATGGCCGGACCCGAGCGCGTGGTGACGCTGGAACTCGCCTGGTGGCAAGGCGCCCAGGGACCGCGCGAACAGCAGGCCGTCGCGGTCTACGAATTCGATGGCGCGCGCATCCGCCGTGTCCACCACTTCCCCGCGGAAGGCCGTTCCGCCGCCGGTTCGACCGGCTGCACCACGCGTCCGTGCTAGCCTAGTCGGCCTTCGGCCGCGGTCTTGCGGCCTCATTCCTTCGTATCAATCGCTGCGGTTCGGCCGCGGCGTCGTGGAGTCATGCATGGACAAGAGCTTCGATCCCAGGGACATCGAGTCGCGCTGGTATCCGCAATGGGAAGCCAGCGGCTGCTTCGCGCCGCAAGGCGAGGGCGAGCCGTACACGATCATGCTGCCGCCGCCGAACGTGACCGGCACCCTGCACATGGGCCACGCGTTCCAGCACACCATCATGGACACGCTGATCCGTTACCAGCGCATGTGCGGCAAGCGCACGCTGTGGCAACTCGGCACCGACCACGCCGGCATCGCGACCGAGATGGTGGTGTCGCGTCTGCTCGAACGCGAGGGCCAGACCCGCAACGCGCTCGGCCGCGAACAGTTCGTCGAACGCGTGTGGCAGTGGAAGGAAGAATCCGGCAGCACGATCAGTCGCCAGATGCGGCGCATGGGCGTGTCCGGCGACTGGTCGCGCGAACGCTTCACGATGGACGAAGGCTTGTCGAAAGCGGTCGTCGAAACCTTCGTGCAGTTGCATGCGCAGGGCCTGATCTATCGCGGCCAGCGGCTCGTGAACTGGGATCCGGTGCTGCTGACCGCGATTTCCGATCTGGAAGTCGTCAGCGAGGAAGAGAACGGCAAGTTGTGGTCGATCGCGTATCCACTGGCTGATGGTTCGGGCCAGCTGGTGGTCGCGACGACGCGTCCGGAAACCATGCTCGGCGACGTCGCCGTGGCCGTGCATCCGGAAGACGAGCGTTACGCCGCGTTGATCGGCAAGAGGCTGAAGCTGCCGCTGACCGAGCGCGAGATTCCGATCATCGCCGACGCCTATGTCGACAAGGACTTCGGCACCGGCTGCGTCAAGATCACCCCGGCGCACGACTTCAACGACTACGAAATCGGCAGGCGCCACAACCTGCCGATGATCAACATCTTCACGCCCACGGCGACCATCAACGACGTCGCGCCCGAGAAGTATCGCGGGCTGGATCGCTACGTCGCGCGCAAGCAGGTGCTGGCCGACCTGGCCGCGCTCGAATTGCTGGTCGAGGAAAAGCCGCACAAGCTGCAGGTGCCGCGCGGCGACCGCACCGGCCAGGTGATCGAGCCCTATCTCACCTACCAGTGGTTCGTGAAGATGGACGGACTCGCGGCGCGTGGCCTCGAACTGGTGGAGAACGGCAGCGTCAAGTTCGTGCCCGAGAACTGGATCAACACCTACCGCCACTGGCTCGGCAACATCCAGGACTGGTGCATCTCGCGCCAGCTCTGGTGGGGCCACCGCATCCCGGCCTGGTACGGCGCCGGCGGCGAAATCTTCGTCGCGCGCGACGAAGCGGCCGCGAAGGCGCAGGCCGAAGCCGCGGGTTATCGCGGCGAACTGAGTCGCGACGACGACGTGCTCGAAACCTGGTTCTCGTCGGCGCTGTGGTCGCATTCGACCCTGGGCTGGCCCGATGCCGACGCGATGAAGCAATACGGCTTCGACACCTTCCTGCCGACCTCGGTCCTGGTCACCGGCTTCGACATCATCTTCTTCTGGGTCGCCCGGATGATCATGATGACCGACCACTTCACCGGGCAGGTGCCGTTCAAGCACGTCTACATCACGGGGCTCGTGCGCGACAAGGACGGCCAGAAGATGTCCAAGTCGAAGGGCAACATCCTCGATCCGCTGGATCTCATCGACGGCATCACCCTCGACGACCTGGTCGCCAAGCGCACGGGCGGGCTGATGCAGCCGCAGATGGCCGAGAAGATCGAAAAGGCCACACGCAAGGAATTCCCGAACGGCATCACCGCCGTCGGCGCCGACGCGCTGCGCTTCACCTTCGCGTCGCTCGCCTCGCATGGCCGCGACATCAAGTTCGACTTCAATCGTTGCGAGGGTTACAAGAACTTCTGCAACAAGCTCTGGAACGCCGCGCGCTTCGTGCTGATGAACACCGAGTCCTTCACTGTTGGAGCGCCTTCAGGCGCGATGCCGCCCGCGAAGACCGAACCCGAACGCTGGATCCTGTCTCGCCTCGCCGCGACCATCGACACCGTGCATGCGCAGCTGGCCGACTACCGCTTCGATCTCGCGTCGCAGGCGTTGTACGAATTCACCTGGAACGAATACTGCGACTGGTTCCTGGAATTGGCGAAGCCGGCGCTGAGCGGCGACGATGTCGAGGCCGCGAACTCGACACGCCACACGCTGCTGTACGTGCTCGAAACCGTGTTGCGCGCGCTGCATCCGCTGATCCCCTTCGTGACCGAAGAGATCTGGCAACACGTGTCGCCGAAGCTCGGCATCGCCGCTGGCCAGTTCATCGCGACCCGGCGTTACCCGCAGGCTGCCGACATCACCGTCGATCCGACTGCGGCTGCCGAAGTGCAGTGGCTCAAGGACGTGCTGATGGGCGTGCGCCGCATTCGTGGCGAGATGAACATCGCGCCGGGCAGGGCGATTCCGATGCTGTTCGCCGGCGGCGATGGCGACGATGCGCGCCGCGTCGCGAAATTCGGCGCGCAGATCGCGTTCCTTGCGAAGACCGAATCGCTGCGCTTCCTTGATGCAGGCGAAGAGGAGCCCGCGTCGGCGACGGCCATTGTCGGTTCCCTGCGCGTGCTGATTCCGCTCGCCGGCCTGATCGACCTCGACGCCGAGAAGAAGCGCCTCGACCGCGAGATCGCGCGCGTCGAGGGCGAGATCAGGAAGTGCCAGGGCAAGCTCGCCAGCGAGACCTTCGTCGCCAATGCACCCGCCGCCGTGGTCGAGCAGGAGCGGGCGCGTCACGCCGAGTGGACCACTCAACTTGACGGCTTGCGCTCGCAGCGCGCGAAGTTGGGCTGAAAGGATCGCGGGGCGGAGCC
>JBGASK010000139.1:0-12440 GCA_044229785.1 Ahniellaceae bacterium | reverse complement strand
ACCGCGATCGAGGCGCTGCCCGTCGAACCTTCCAGCGTGCCGCCGGTGAAGTTCACCGCGCTGCCCGCCGCCGGCGTGTACGTGAACTGCGGCGCCGCGATCGAATTGATCGTGTCCGTGTCGGTCGCCGAGTTGTTGGCCGGATTGACCTCGGCCACACCACCGATGCCTGCAACCGTCGCCGTGTTGGCCAGCGAACCGCTCGCGCCCGACGACACCGCGCAGGCCGCGGTATAGGTGACGCTGCCGCCGCTCGGCAGGTTCACCGTGTCGCTGATGTTGCCGCTGCCGTTGGCCGTGCAGGTGCCGCCGCCCGCGCCCGTGCAGGTCCAGCTCACGCTGGTGCATGCTGCCGGAAACGTGTCCGCAACCGTCGCGCCATTGACCGCATCGGGTCCGGCATTGCTTGCCACGATCGTGTAGGTCGCGGTGCCGCCTGCATTCACGGAGGTCACGCCGTCGGTCTTGGTGATGGACAGGTCGGCCGAAGCCGCGCCGACCAACTGGCAACCGGTGGCCGAGGTTTCGGTGATCGACAACGTGAACGGACCCGACGGGCCCGGGGGCGTGGCACCGGTCGAATAGCCGTCGGCGACCACGAAATAATCCGTGCCCGCAACTGTCGTCAACGAAATCGTTTCCGTCGCGCCACCGACGCCGGCGTCGCTGACGCAACCGCAATCGGCGAGATTGCTGGAGCACTGGGTCTGGTAAACGATGGCCGCCAAGTCTTGGGTACTGGTCGGATCGATCGTCACGTTCAGCGTGCAGGCGACATTGGTGCGGATCTTGTAGGCGCGGTCCGGACCGGTGCCGGTACCCGTGTAGATGGCACCGCGCGGCAACGATCCCGCCGTGCCTGTGCCGGTACAGGTCGTCGGTGCCGCGCAGGTCGGGTTGGTGGTGTCTGCCGGAAGATCGTAATTGTCGACCTGGCCGACCGTGGTGTCGGCGGCAGGGTTGAATGGCAACGTGCTGACTTCATTGGTCGCGACGGCGCAGGTGTCACCCGGCGCACGCTGCGGCAACTGGGCCTGCTGTTCCAGCCAGCGAGCAAGGCGCTCGCGACGCTCCTGCAATTGAGCGGGCGTCAGCGAATCGGCGATGGCCTGCTTGATGCGGACCTGATCCAGATAGGCTTCCCAGCTCTCCGCCGCCAAGGCCTGACCTGCAACCAGCGCGCCGAACACAGCCGCGGCGACGTGAATGAACTTGTTTCCAACCCTGATCTTCATGCGCATTCCCCAAAAGCACGATGTCTTGGCGATTCCGTTCCGGATCGCCACTGGATGAGACAGCACAGCCGCACTATGCCGCCCTGCAGGATAACGTGACACAATGCTGAATACCACCTGTCCGTGTGGCTCGACCCGCCGCAACGGCATTCGTTCCACGATCCCGCCCCATGTCCATGTTGCGTTTGCCGTTCTCCGTCTCCACTTGGATGTTGCCGCTGGCGCTGGTGCTGGTATCGGCACTGGGTTTGGCTGCATGCAAGGGCTCGCCGGAACCGCCGCCCGATCTTGTGCTGGTCAGTCTGGACACGGTTCGCGCCGACGTGTTCGCCGATGTCGTCCAGGCCGATCCGGTCCTGGGTCCGGTCCATGCGGCCAGCACGCGCTTCCGGGCCGCGGCCACGTCGGCCCCGCTGACCCTGCCTGCGCATGCCTCGTTGCTTTCCGGCCTCGATCCCAACCACCACGGTGTCCATCACAACGGACAACGGCTGCAGGCCGACGTGCCCCTGCTTGCCGAGCGCCTGGGCGCGCTCGGCTATCGCACTGCGGCCGTGGTCAGCGCCTTCCCGCTGGATCGTCAATTCGGTTTGTCGCGCGGATTCGACGTCTATGACCAGCCTGAGGCGACGGCGGCGGCCTCGTCGCTGTCGCTGCTTGAGCGTCGCGGCGATGCGTCGACCGACCGCGCCCTGGCTGAACTGGGTGACGGCAAGGCACCACAGTTCCTGTGGCTGCACCTGTTCGACGCCCATTCGCCCTATGCCGCACCGGGACAGGCTGGAGACGCTCCGCTGCGGGACGCCTATCGCGCCGAAGTGAGCTTCGTCGTGCAGCAATTGGGGCGCGTGGTGTCGGCGCTGCAGCGTCGCGGCCGACCGTTCGTGCTGGTGGTCGTCGGCGACCACGGCGAGGGGCTCGGCGATCACGATGAGCTCGACCACGGATTGTTGCTGTACGACTCGACCCTGCTGGTGCCGATGTTCTGGTACGCCCCGGGACGATTCGACGGGAAGACTCTGCCGCAGACGGCGCGCCTGATCGACGTCGCGCCGACACTGGCGGCCTTGGCCGGCGCCGACCCGGATCCCGATATCGACGGCGTCGATCTTGCGCCGCTGCTGTCCGGTGGAGCGCTTCAGATTCCGCCCGCATACGCAGAAACACGATATCCCGAATTGGCCTATCGCAAGCTTCCGCTGCGCAGCCTGCGCGACGGCGAATGGAAACTGATCGCCACGCCCGACGAAGTCGAGCTGTACCGATGGTCGAGCGATTCGGGCGAGACTCGCGATCTGGCCGCCGAACACGAGCGTCGCGCGGCGGCGATGCAATTGGACGCCTGGCAGCGGACCGACATCGCCACCGCGGATGCGACGACCAGCCCGGAAGCAATGCGCCAACTACAGGGACTGGGCTATGTCACCGCCGGCGAGTCGTCGTCCGCCGCAGCCGCCGGACACCCTCGGGAAATCGCTGCATCGCACCGGCGCCTGGTGGCGCTGCAATCGACGATCGGGACGCTGCCGGCAGCGCAGGTTCTGGCCGAAGCTGGCGCATTTGCCGCCGCCGAACCCGACAACGCCTTCGTGCAGGAACTGCTCGGCAGCCTGCTGCTGGAACAAGGCGACCTGCCGCGCGCGATTGCTGCGCTGGAACATGCCTCGTCGCTGAATCCGGACAACAGCGAGACCCGATACAAGTTCGCTGAGGCACTCATGCGGGCAGGTCGCCATGCCGACGCCATCGGCCAATGGCAGATCCTTGAAGTGCTGGAGCCGCAACGCGCTGGAGTATGGACCAACGAAGCGGCGGCGCTGGCCTCTCTCGGCAATTGGGCCGAGGCCTGGACCGCGGTCCAGCAAGGATTGTCGCTAGGCGCAAACGACGCGAACACGCTCGACAACGCAGCGCTGATCGCCGAACGACTGCGTCTCTGGGCCGATGCGGCGCGACTCCAGCAGCAACGCTCCCGCATGACCGATCCACCGTTCCGCGAGTTCGGTCGACTCGCACTCAACCAGCTTCGCAACGGCGACGCGCCGTCGGCGCAGCGAACGCTGGACGAAGCGCGCGCGCAGCAAGCCTCCGACCCGTTGCTGCAATTGGCGACAGTGTTGGTCCAGTTGCGAGACAAGCGCACCGCCGAAGCGCAGCGAAACGCAGAAGAACTGCGTGCCGCGGCGCCACGGCTGTGGCCAATGGCGCTCCGCGAGTTCCCCGAGCTGACGACCTTGCCGATTGATCCCTAGCGCGGCAGTCGCGACAAGCGCGCCTGCGCCTGCCGGCCAACCCGGGACGGATCCAGCGCGAGCGCCTGTTCGTAATGGCGACGCGCTGCGGCCAGATCGCCTGCCACGACTGCCAGGTCGCCACGAACGATCAGGATGCCGCCGTGACCCGGATCTCGTTGCGCGGCCAGATCGATCAGCGGCCTCGCCTGATCGTAGTGGCCCGCCGAGACCAGCAACTGGGCCTGCAGCAGGATCGAATCCGCACTGGGAACCGACGCATTGACTTGCTCGATGTCGCGCAAGGCCGCGTCGCGTTGTCCCTTTTGTGCAAGCAGACGCGCCCGCAGGTAGAGCGCGCCCCGCGCCGACGGCAGCGCCGCCAAGGCGTCGTCGAGATGGCGGATGGCGTCGTCGACGCGACCGGCGGAAGCCGCTTCCGCTGCATCCTGATGCGCACGCACAACCTCGACCGCATCCTTCGGATCGCCGCCGTCCATGCCCAGATCACTGCCCGAGAGGTACCCGAGCGAGCGCAGGCGGGCGACGGCATCGGCATCATCCACCCGCGACGCCGCCCGACCCACGGTCGGCCAATCCAGCAACAGGCTGTCGAGCCGCTGCACCAGCACATCGGCCTCGCGATCTTCGCCATAGCGGTTTTCCTGCTCGCCCGGATCGCGGTCGAGCCGGTAGAACTCCGGGCGCGGCGCGAACACGTATTTGCGATCCAGCCCACGCAGGGCGTGCAGCGGCGCCAACGCGAAGTCGTAGTAAGGCAACACGGTCTCGACGTAGACCGAATCGCCGTTCCCGCGCGGCATCGCGAAGAGATCGCGTCCATCGATACCCGCCGGCACCGGCACGTCGAGCATGCCGAGCAGCGTCGGCAACAGGTCGACCTGAGAAACCAGGGTCGAGTCAGCGCCCACGCGGGCACCCGGACCAGAGATCATCCAAGGAATGCGGACGGTGGCGTCGTAGACGAACAAGCCATGCGTGCGTTCGCCGTGCTCGCCCAGGCTTTCCCCATGATCGGCCAGCACGGTCACCAGCGGTTCGCGTCCGGTCGATTGGACAGCGTCGAGCAATCGGCCCAGTTGCCGGTCGACAGAACGGATCTCTTCGGCATAACGTTCGGCGTCGGTCGCCGACTGCCCGGGCAATGCGGCATAAGGGGCATGCGCATCGAACAGGTGCACCCACAGGAACTGAGGACGATCGATCGATCGCCGCGACCAGGCCGCAAGCGCGGCGTCGATCGTTGCGCGTGCACTGCGCTCATTGCCGGTCGCGGCAAAGGCGGAACCCGATGCATCGACGCGATCGTCATATGCGTCAAATCCCTGATCCAGGCCAAATCGGCGATCAAGCACGAACGAGGAGACGAAGGCCGAGGTCGCGTATCCCTGCTGCGCCAGCAACTCGGCCAGCGTGGTCGCGCTCGAGGGCAATTGCGTCTCGCCGTTGTAACGCGCGCCATGGGCCGGAGGATATCGACCGGTCATCATGCTGGCATGCGCCGGCAGCGTCACCGGCGCAACCGCGACGGCATTGTCGAAACGGCGCGCGCGTGCGCACAGACGATCGATATTCGGCGTCAGGCTGGGCGTGCGGCCGTAACATCCAATGTGGTCGCGACGGGTGGTGTCCAGCGTGATCATCACGACATCGGGGCGGTTTGCCGCAGGCGCCGACACCTCGGTCGGAGTCGGCGTCTCGCCGGGATCAGGACTGCACCCTGCCTGTCCGAAGCAGAACATCAGCACGATCAGACTGCGCGCAACAGACGCCAGATGGACCTCGAAATCCGACACGACCGACTCCGGAAGAAAACCCGACCAGACTAGCGGGCCGATGCGCGATCGGCCACTCGCTCACCGGGCGAACGCAGGCGACGTCAACCGGGCATGCAGCGCTTCTGCCTGCGCGAGCAACGCGGGTTCGACGCTGTCGGCAGAAAGCGGCGCACCATCGGCAGCGACGAAGCGTGCAGCCCACTCGTCGCGGATCGCGGCTTCCGCAGACGCGCGATCGCAGGCATCGATATCGACCGCGTCGAGCAGGCGCAGCAGCGTGGTCTCGGACCTGGCCGTACACGGCCAGCCATTGCAGCAGCCAGGCATCGGCCAACCGCCCTGCGCGACGTGCGGCATCCGCGGCAGCGGTCTGATCGGCGTCGATGCGGATCAGTCGCTGCATCGGCCCGAATTCATGATGGCCGCGCGAAGCGATGTGCCGCAGCGTGCGCACGGGTGCATCCGCATACAACCGATCCTGCTTCAACAGGGAAGCGACCTGCGCCAGCGGGCGACGTATCGGCACGATGAATCGTGCGTCCGGGAAGACGCGCCCCAGATAACCCATGCGCAAGGTGTCGTAGTTGCCCTTGCCGACATAACGCTTCGCGCCGCGTGCGCAAACGAGTTTGGCCAGATGCGCACTGAACAGGCGCTCGAAGCGCGGGTGCGCCGATTGCGGATCGACGAGATCGGATTCCGCCGCGGGATCGTGCGGAAAGAAGTGCGACCAGATCGGTTCCTCGAACGCTTCCGGACTGTCGCGCGTGACACGGATGCGGTCGCGGTGCGCGCGCTCCACGGGCTCGACCCGGGCGGCAGGAAGCCTCGCCAGCAACCCGTTCCACCAGTACGGCGTCCACAACATCGGAAAATCGGAATACCGGTGTGCGGTGAATCCGGGCATCGCGTTCAGCCATTCCAGCAACATGGTCGAGCCGCTGCGGGCGAGACCGGCGATGAACACCGGACGGTCCGGCGACGGCAACTCGCGCTCGGTCGCGACAACGCGGGTCTCGACATCGGCCAGCCATGGCCCCAAGGCGGGAAATCGCCGCTGCCACCATTCTCCGAAACGGTCAGGCCAGGGAATCCGCCAAGGGTCTTCGTGGCCGCCCTTGCCCATGGTCAATGCTCCGAAGCGCGCGCGCTCAATGCCTTCAACCGCGCATCGTCGCGCAGGTGCTTCCAATCTTCGTCAGCCGCGACGAGACCCACGACATCCGGCTCCAGACCCATCGCGACCTCCAGGGCTGCAAACGCCTGCTCGGCGCGTCCCTGCACGGCGTCGAGACAGGCGAGATTGTAATGCGCCACCCAGCGTTCCGGACGCAGACGCACTGCCTGCTGCAGCCAGGTGCGCGCTTCGTCGCCGGCATCGGCACGACGTGCGCTGGCCGCGGCCTGGATCAGCGTGCGGTAGTCGTCCGGAAACAGCGCCAAGGCCTTGGCATAGGCTGCGCGCGCGTCCGCGAATCGTTCCTGTTCGAAGTACAGATCGCCCAGCAGGCGATGCACATCGGGAAACTCGGGATCGATCGCGAGAATGCGGTCGAACCACGACTTCGCCTCGGGTTCGTCGCCGCGCATCATGGCGACCAGGCCGATGCCGCTCATGGCCTCGACGAATTTCGGAGCCGCAGCCAGCGCGTCCTGATAATGGCGTATCGCCACGTCCAGATCGCCGCCGCGCAAGGCGATCGAACCGAGCATGGCGTGCACGCGGAATTCGGCGGGGTTCTGGGCAATCAGCTGCAGATACTGGTCGCGCGCCTCGTCGGCCCGCCCCTGATTCAGCAACGCCAGCGCCAGTACGCCGCGCGCCGACGCATGGCCAGGCACCTGGGCCAGAATGTCGCGCGCGATCTCCTCGGAACGCGCCCACTCGGCCTGCTGCCCCGCATGCCGCGCGGCCTCGAGCTGGTTGTAGATGTGGATGCCGTCCTTGGGATCCATGCCGGCCACGCCGGCACGAGACTCGGCCGATTGCAGATAGCCGAGCGAGCGCAGCATCTCGATCGACTCCTCGGACAGCGGATTGCGGGTCGCACCGAGCGCCAGTTGCCCGGAGCGGTCGAGCAATGCCTGCAAGGACAGATCAAGCGCATCGGCCCGCTCGCGATGCCCCGGCACAGGGTGGAGATTGCGCGTTTCTCCGGGATCAACGGCGAGGTCGTACAACTCCGGTTTCGGCGCGCGAATGAAGGTATGGTTGCGTTCGCGCACCGCGAACAACGGCGCCATGCCGAAACCGACTTCCGACAGCAACGACTCCGAATACAACGCGCGCTCGGGCAGCGATCGCGCAGCGCCCAGGTCGAATCCCTGGAGGCCGGGATCCGTCGGCATGCCCAGCGTTGCCAGGACCGTCGGCGCGATGTCGACGTGATGCACCGGGGTCGCGACCCGCCGGTCGGGCGCGAATCGTTTTGGGTAGCGGAGAATCAAGGGCACGTGGGTGGTTGCACGGTAGACGAAGACCGCGTGTGTCTTCTCGCCGTGTTCGCCGAGACTTTCGCCGTGGTCGGCGGTCAGCACGACCAGTGTCCGATCGAGTTCGCCCGACGCGCGCAGGGCATCGATCAGCCGTCCGAGCTGCCGGTCCGCGTAGGTGATTTCGGCGTCGTAGCCGCTCGGACTGGAGGCGCTGATCCAGCCCGGCGCCTGGTGCGGCTGGTGCGGATCGAACAGATGCACCCACGTGAAAAACGGCGCACGTCGACGGTCGGATCGCCATTGTTCGAACCAGGTCAGGACATGATCGATCGTGTCGGATGCACGGCGTTCGCGGATCATGAACAGCCGCGGATCCTCTTCGCTCCACAACGCATCGTCGTATAGATCGAAGCCCTGGTTGATGTTGTAGCGCTTCGACAGCACCACGGCCGACACGAAAGCCTGGGTCGCGTAACCCGCGGCCCGGAGACGTTCGGCCAGCGTCAGCGCGCGGTCCGGCAAAGAATACGCGCCGTTGTCGCGCACCCCATGCGCCGGCGGCAACAGACCGGTCATGATCGTGCTGTGCGACGGCAACGTGATCGGTGCGGCGGACAGCGCCTCCTCGAACAGCGTGCCTTCGCGCGCGAGGCGATCGATCGTTTCGGTACGCGCCGGGACAAAGCCGTAGGCGCCGAGTCGATCGGCACGCAAGGTATCGATCGTCACCAGCAGGACGTTGGGCCGCGATGACTCCGCGGGGATCGACAGCAAGGTCGTCAGCAGCAACAGCAGCGCCAGTGCAGCCAGGGCGCCCGCTCGCGGAAAGTTCTGCAACATCAATCGGCTCCACAAACGAAAAGCTCCGCCGGAGCGGAGCTTTTGCGATCTTGAAACGACCGGGATCAGGCGCGACGCGCGCGCAGCGCCAGCACGCCCAGCGCCGCCGTCAATGCCGCCAGCGCGGCGAGGATACGGCGATCCGTCGCCGGCACCGGCACATCCGGCGCCTGCGTGCCGGCCACGAAGTTCGCGACCTGGCCGAGTTCGGTAGACGTCATGCACGCCGTCTGGTTGCCGGTGAACGCGGTCAACTCGGCGGCCTTGGCGTTGGCGTCGGCACGCGACGCCTGCACGGCCACGAAGTTCGCGATGATGCGCGTTTCGCCCGGTGCCAGCGTCATCGAATAGGACCAGAACGGATTGTCGTCGCCATTGGCGAAATTGATCCCGGAGACCGGCGTCGGCGCACCCGGGCCCGCGAGCACATGACCCAGACGCGGATCCGAGGACGTCGTGCCGCTGAAGTTCTGGAACGTCGTCACCCACAAATCGGCCGTCGTCGCAGCCGCATCACCCGACGACGACGAAACGATCGTCGTGTTCGAATCCGAGCCGAGGTTGTTGCTCGCGATCATGTTGAACGAGACGCTGGATCCGCTGGTATTGGTGAACACGTTCAGCCAGCGCGCAAACGCGTCGTTGTCCGGCACGAAGACCTTGCGCTGCACGCTCAACGCACCGATCGTTTCCGTCGGCAGGATCACCTGACGACTGGCGCAAGCGGTATCCAGCGTGGCTGGGCCGTTCTGGTTGTACATGGTGTAGGCGAAACCGAGATTCTTGCCGCCGCCACCCGACGCGCAGGGGCCGGTTCCGCCGTCGAACGACACGCACAAGGCGTTGTAGCCGTCAAAGGCATCGTTCAGCGTCGTCGACACAAGGCCACCATTCAGGGTCGTGGCATTGACGGCCTGGGTGTACGACGCTTCCGACGCTGCACCCGACGCGGAACTCGACGTCGTGAACGTGATGTCGGTATTGATGAAATATTCCATGCCGGACGCGTCCGTCAGCGCGATCGAACCCGTGGCATCGGGAGCACGTCCTGCGTCGGCTTTCGCAAGAGACCGCTGCGTCTTGTCGCCGATCTTGACGCGGTGCCCCTCCTTGCCGGCATCGGCCGCAAGCATCACGACATCCGCCATCGCCGCGGAGGACAAGGCCAAACCAACCATCACGGCAAGCGCACGACGCACCATCGGATTCTCCACGGGACAAAGGCGACTCAATGGTGCGATTGTGACGGACATTCTTGTGCCCCTGCAACAGGACAACAGCGCAAACGATTGAATCGAAAAGGCCACCATGCTCACCGGGAGATGGCTATACTTTCGGCAGGTTCAGTCTGGAATCCTCCCGATGTTCATGGCCGGTCGTGTTTTCGCGCTGCTTCTCCTGATCGTCTCCGCAATGCCGGCCGCCGCCTACAACGGTCCGGGTTCGGGGGTCAGTTTCCTGGCTGCGCTGTGGTCGGTGCTGGCCGGATTCTTCGTGGTGCTGTCGGCGATCCTGTTCTGGCCCGTGCGCGCCTTCCTGCGTCGCCGTCGCGAACGCCGCGACGCTGCGCGGTCGCAAGCCGCGGGCTGACGTGCGTCGTTTTGCCTGGATCGCCACCTTCGTTCTGGTGGTGATGGCTGCATGGTGGTGGAGCGATCGCCCGACCGAGCCGGGGCCGCGTGGTTCCGACCATCGCGTCATCGTGATCGGTTTCGACGGTCTCGACCCGAACCTGCTGGCCGAGGCGCGCGCCGCGGGACGCCTGCCGAATTTTTCGGCGCTGGCCACCCAGGGTCATCTGCAGTCGCTGGCGACTACCGACCCGCCGCAATCGCCGGTCGCGTGGTCGAGTTTCGCGACCGGGACCGGACCGGGCGAACATGGCGTCTTCGACTTCCTGCACCGCGACCCCGAGCGCTATGCACCGGAGTTCTCGATCGCAACCCAGTTGCCGCCGGAAACGCTGGACCTGTTCGGCTGGCAGATTCCGCTGCGCGACGGCGCACTCGTCACGCGCCGCCGGGGCGAACCGTTCTGGTTGCGCGCCGAAACCGATGGCCTGCGTACCGCGGTCATGCGCGTGCCGGTGACCTACCCGGCCGACCCGATCACGCACATGTTGTCCGGCATGGGCGTGCCCGACCTGCTCGGTACCCAGGGCACGTACACGCTGATCGCGAACCATCTCGTCGCCGACGCCGAATCCGGCGGCCGGGTCCTGATGGTCAAGACCGGCGAGGACGGCAAGGTTCGGACCGATTTCCCGGGCCCTGCCAGCCCGACCAGCGACGCGCCGATGACCTTGCCGCTGGTGCTTTCGCCCTCCGGCGATGCCGTCGACATCGAATTCGCGGCGCACGCGCTGCGACTCGAACCGGGCCAATGGTCGGACTGGCTGCCGCTGGATTTCCATTTCCTCGGTCTCGGCAAGGTCCGCGGCATGGTGCGCCTGCATCTGGTGTCCGCGTTCCCGCGCGTGCGCCTGTACGTGACGCCGATCCAGGCCGATCCGGCCGACCCGGTGCTGCCGATCAGTTTCCCTGCCGGCGATGCCGCGCAGATCGCGGCGCGCATCGGCCGCTTCCACACGCTCGGCATGCCCGAGGAAACCTGGTCGATGAACCAGGGGCATCTCGACGAAGCCGCATGGCTGGACAGCGTGCGCACCACGCTCGCCGAGGGCGAAGCCCTGCTTTACGACCGCCTCGCCCAGAACGACAGCGATATCGTCATCGCCACCTTCGTGCAGCCCGACCGTGTCAGCCACATGTTCTGGCGCGGCCGCGACGCGGCGCATCCATTGCATGCGGAAGCCTCCGATCTGGCGCGCAACGCCATCGGCTGGATCTACGACGAAAGCGATCGCATCGTCGGCGAGGTGCGCAAGCGCATGCGCCCGGGCGATCGGCTGATCATCCTCAGCGACCACGGCTTCACCAACTATCGCCGCAGCGTGCACTTGAACCGCTGGCTGCTGGAACGCGGCGATCTGGTGCTCAAACCCGGCGCCGCCACATCCGAACCGCTGTTCGCGAATGTCGACTGGTCGCGCACCCGGGCCTATGCGCTCGGGCTGAACGGCGTGTTCCTGAACCGTCAGGGGCGGGAGGCCAACGGCATCGTCGACGCCCGGCAAGCCCCGGCGCTGCTCGATGACATCGCCGCAGCGATGGCGCAATGGCAGGACCCGGCGAACGGCGAGCGGATCGTGTTGCGCGCGTCCAAGGCCAGCGACCTGTATCCGGGCGAAGCCGCCGCAGGCGCGCCCGATCTCGTGATCGGTTACAACGCCGGCTATCGCGCCTCGTGGCAAACCTCGCTGGGCGGCGTGCCGGCGGCGCTGATCGAGGACAACCGCCAGCTCTGGAGCGGCGACCACTGCGTCGCCTCCGAACTGGTTCCGGGCGTATTGCTCGCTTCGTTTCCGCTCGACGAACCGGTGCCGGGCATCGCCGGCGTGGGCGAGCTGATTCGTCGCGTCGCCGTGCGCGATGCCAGGGCGACGACGCCATGACGCCAGGCTGGCTCGATCTGCCCGCGCCGCTGTTCGACCTGCTCGACCGCACCCTCGCGGCAGCTGTCCCCGACGTGCTGCGCGTGACCCTGTACGGTCTCGTCGTCAGCTACCTCGGCATGGTGCTGTACGCGCGTCTGTCGAACCAGCGCCGCCTGCGCGCCGTGCAACGCCTGACCCGACGCGTGCGCGCACGCCTGCACGACCCCGACATCGAATTCGACGCCCTGCTGGCGGCATCGCGGCGCAGCCTGGTGCTGTCGCTGCGTCACCTCGGACTCGTGCTGCTGCCCTCGCTGGCCACCTTGCTGCCGTTGCTGTTCGTGCTGCCCTGGCTATCCAATCGATTCGGCAGCGAATTGCCTGCGCCGGGCACGCACCTGAC
>JBGASK010000138.1:0-7017 GCA_044229785.1 Ahniellaceae bacterium | reverse complement strand
AGGAAACGATGCTCGCTGTCGCGCAGATGGCCCACCGCCGTGGGCAAGTGCAGGACCCAGGCGTGCGGATCGAGGATGCGCGACACGGCGCCGAAGGTGCCGTCTTCGCCGCGCTCGTCCGGCGCCACGAAAGCCGGCAGTCGCGACAGATCCTGCGCGAACGGCGTGAATGGCGTCGAGATCATCGTGGTCGCCCGATCCGGCCCCATCCACACCTTGCCGGCCTCGATCAGGCGCAGGTAGCGGTTGCGGTCCTGATACAGATCGCGCGAACTGGTCGGGTCGAGCAGGTACATCCAGTCGCTGGAGACCGATCCGCTGTGGCCGCGATGCCCGTTCATCGTCGCGACCACGCGCGCTTCCGGCACCAGCCGCGTCAATCGCGAGGGCGCGACATGTCGCCACTGCTCGCGCGTCGGAACCAGACGCGACGCATGATCGAAGACCTGCCCGATCGGCGCACCGCAGAGGTCGAGATGCCACTGCAGCAGGTCGAAGTCGGCATCGTGGCCGGCACGCAGCGCGGCCTCGGTTTCGGTATAGAAGCGCACCGTCGTCATCTCGCGCGCGTCCAGTTCGACGCCGTCCTGCAGCTCCGGATGCAGCTTCAGCGGCAGCACGAAATCGTCGTCGCCGAACAGGATGCGGCGACCGGCGCCGAGCAGCAGCGCCAGGTTCCAGCCGCGACCCGGCCCGGTGCGGGGCACGCCGTCGCGATGGCGTCCGACCAGGTCGTCGAGCGCCGCGCGATGCTGCGGTACCGCCGCCGACAAGGTGTCCTGGATGCGTTGCCATGCGGCGGCGTCGACATGCCGCACCGGCGCGCCGCTGCGCTCGCCATGTTCGCGCAGCAGGCGCGCTTGCGCCGCGGCGGCGTCCGGCGACCGGGAATCGTCGACCACGGTCAACGCCTGCGCCGCAAAGCCGCCCTGCGCGTGCCGATGCAGGGAATCGAGCAAACGCTGCAACTGCGCCGGACGATCGCAGGCACGGATGTACAGGCCACCCGTGTCGGCGCGCGCCGGCGCGGCTGCGGCCGCCTCGATGTAGCGCGCCGCGAAATCCTCGGCGGCGATGATCAGGCCGCGCTCGACCAGCCCGTTGAAGACCCGGCGGATGCCGTCGAGCGGCGCACCCGGCATCATCTGGCGGATCGCCTCGACGTGTTCGTCGGCGCTGCGGAATTCGCGACAACGATCCAGCGCCGACAGCACCTGATGCGTCATCACGTGCGGCACGTCCTCATGACGCGGGCGGAAAATGCACTCGCCATTGCCGAGGTCGGCGACCTGACCCGGCAGGGTCGCGAACATGGTCGCGTTCGGATCGAACTTGGGCTTGGGCGTCACATCGAGATCGAAGCTGAATTCCACGACAGGCATTCCGTCAGGGGCGGCCAAACGGCCAGAAGCGCGGCGAGGTGCGTTTCGCTGCGGCGGTTTCAAGGGTCTGGATGCGCGCCCTGGCCTCGGCCAGTTCGGTCCTCAGGGCAGCCAGCGCCTGCTCCTGCTCGGCGAGCACGACGCGCGCATTGATGTTGCGCCGCGTTTCGTTGCGATAGTCGTCGTAGACGGATTCGGCCGCGTCCGCGAACAGCGCGACGCCGGGCAGGTTCGGCAGGTCGACCTCGCGTTGCGCGCATGCGGCGATGAAATACATCGGCGGCGCGCAGGCATCGAGCTCGTAGCGACCGTCGGCATGCGTCGTCTGCATGATCGCCGCCTGGCGCGGCACCTCGAGCGACCAGATCGTCGAGTGGAAGAACAGGCGCTGGCCGTACAGGCGCACGTGACGGAAGTGACGCGACAGCAAGGCGATCAATTCGTCGCGATACAACTCGCGCACGTGGAATTCGTTCTGGTAGCCGGCGGCATCGCTGTAGACGGCCTTGTCCGGAGACGAGATCAGGGCGCATCCGCCCTCGGCCAGCGACGCCGCGATGCCGGCGACGAGCGCGTCCTGTGCCTCCACGTGCTCCAGCGTTTCGAACGATAGAGCCAGATCGAAGCGATCGTCGCCGGCGTCGAAGCGGGTGGCGTCGCCTTCGCGGAAGCTCAGGTTGGGCAGCAGGCCGTAGCGACTGCGCGCGTGCCCGATCGCCTCGGCGCTGACATCGACGCCGACCACGCTGCGCGCGACCGGCGCGACGATGGCCGAGCCGTAACCTTCGCCGCAGGCGATGTCGAGCACCCGCTTGCCGGCGGCGATCGTGCGCGCCAGCGCGTAACGATGCACGTGTTCGTACCAGATCTCGCGCACGCATTCGGGCGTGAAGCGCTCACCGGTGAATGGCATGACTGGCACAACGAGTTCCTTGGCTGCGGGGGAGGATGCGCGCTCAGGGCGCGGCGACGCCGAGGCGGGCCGCGACCCGGGCGCGGATGGCCGCCGGCGGGTCGTGCGCGATGAAGTCGGCAACCTGCGCATTGTAGCGGGGATATCGCGCCACCAAGCGGCGCAGGTTCTCTCCACCCGCCCTCTCCCCGGTCTGCGCAAACGACGCATGACCTACATGCGCCACATACGCGGACGGACACAACACGTTCCGCCATCCATGCGCCGCGGCCCGCAGGCACCAGTCGTTTTCCTCGCCGTAGCCGCGACCGAACGTGGCCTGATCGAAGTCGCCGACGGCATCGATCGCGGCGCGGCGCAACCACATGCAGAAGCCGACGCCGGTCGGCAGCTCGATGGGCGCGGTGGCGGCCTCGGTCGCGAACGCCGCGGCGACGGCATCGAGATCCGTCGGCAACGGATTCGGCCTGCAGAACGCCGGGTACGAACAGATTTCGGCGTTGTTCGAAAATGGCGTGACCGAACCGATGCGTCCGTCGCCCGCGGCGCATTGTTCGATCCGGTCGAGGAAACCCGGAGTCGGCAAGGTGTCGGAATTCAGCAGCAGCACGTCGCCGACGGTCTCGGCCAGGGCGCGGTTGACGGTTCCGACGAAGCCGCGATTGCAGGCGTTGTACGCGACCCGCGTCTGCGGCCGCGATGCCGCGAATTGCGCCAGCATCGGCGCGATCGCGGGATCGGGCGAGGCATCGTCGACGAGCAATATCTGGACATCCGCCGCGATCGAGCGCGTCAACCTCGCCAGACAAGCCGCGGTCGCTTCGGCGGCGTCGTAGACCGGGACGACGACGGTCGTCACGCGCGATGCCACTGATGCGGCAGTCGCACCAGCCCGACCTCCCGACTGCGCCCGGTCACGACAATGGTCCGCTCGACGGCATCGAACAGTCGAATCGCTTCCGGGTCCATCGCATGCAGGGCCACGACGTATGTGCCGGGAAGCAGGGAGAGTTCGGGATAACGGATCGAGAAGCGATACGACTGATCGCCGACGCGGATCGGCGCCACGCCGTCCAGTTCGCTGGATACGCCATAGACCGGCGTCCCGTCATGGCGCTTGATGCCGACCGCGAGCACCGGCGGACGCCCGTCGGCGCTGTGCAGGCTCACGTCGACGTCCAGAAGTGCCTGCGCCGGCAAGACCACCGGCGTATCCCGGTCTTCGCCATTGATCGCGACGGCAGACACGGCGTAATCGCCGGTCGCCATCGTCAGCCGCTCCTCGGCGCGGCGCTGCGCGGTCTTGCGTTCGTGCCAGGCGAGATATCGCTGGGTGACATCGAAGACATCGCCATAGGCTTCGGCGCGGCCGCGGTGCAGCCACAACGCATGCTTGCAGAGCTTCTGCACGTGATACATGCTGTGGCTGACGAGCAGCAGCGTGCCGCCCTCGCGCAGGTATTCCTCGATCCAGGCGATGCACTTCTTCTGGAAGGACTCGTCGCCCACCGCCAGGACCTCGTCGGTGATCAGCAGGTCCGGCCGCGCCGACGCGACCACTGCGAATCCGAGTCGCACCTTCATGCCGGACGAATAGTGCTTTACCGGTTCGTCGATGTAATCGCCAAGCTCCGCGAAGTCGATGACCTGCTGCACCTTGGCGTCGATCTCGGTCGACGCCATGCCGAGCAGCAAGGCATTCATGCGGATGTTGTCGCGACCGCTGTAGTCCGGATGAAAGCCGGCGCCGAGCTCGAGCAAGGGCGCGACCGTGCCGCGCAGTCTCACGCGGCCCGCGCTGGGTTCGGCGATGCCGCAGATCATGCGCAACAAGGTCGACTTGCCCGCGCCGTTTTCGCCGATCAAGGCGAGCGACTCGCCGCGCTTCAGCGTGAAGTCGATGTCCTGCAGGATCTGCGCGTGCGCGCGGTAGGGGCGGTTCAGAACGGCGTCCAGCACCGAACGCACGCGGTCCAGGCGTCGATGCACGCGGGGGTAGCGCTTTCCGACGCCAACCACCTCCAGAAGCACGTCGGTGCTCACAGGAAGTCCTCGATGCGCGCGAGGAAGCGGCGGGCGGCGATCGCCGAGCAGGCGGTCAGCACGAGGGTGAACAGCGCCGGCGCGTACAAGGTGTTGAGGTCGACCTGGCCATGCAGCAAACCCGCACGCAACGCTTCGACCAGCCCGGTCAAGGGATTCAGGGCCAGCCATTCTCCCAGGTCGGCACGCAACAGGGCTCGGTCGAAGAAGATGGGCGTCAACAGCATCCAGAACGTCAGGATCTGCGGCAACAACGTACCCACGTCGCGGAAGAACACGTTGAGCGGCGCAAGCAACAGGCTCAACGCGGCCGCGTTCGCAACGATCAGGCCGTAGGCCGCCATGGCGACGAATGCGCCGGGGCCCATTTGCAAGCGTCCCATCATCAGCAAAATGAGCAGCACCAGCACGAAGGAGGCGGCGTGAATGAGCGCAGCCCCGAGTGTCGGCACGAGCACCAGCCAGACGCGCGGAATCGCGATCTGGCCGATCAGGGCCGCGTTGCCGGTCAACGCCGAGGTACCTCTCGCCAGCGAATCCGCGAATGCGTGCCAAGGCCACATGCCGAGCGCCAGAAAGGCGATCACGTCGCCGCCCACCCGATTGCCGAAACGCGCGCCGAGCAATTCGACGAAGACGAACGCATAGATCGCCAGCAACATGACCGGCGTGATCAGCACCCAGGCGAGTCCGGCGAAGGTGCTCAGATAGCGTTCGCGCAGTTCCCTGCCAAGAAGCGCCATCGCGAGCTGGGTGGACTTCATGGGTGAAGCTCCATGCGCGTGCGTCCTTGCCGGCCTTGATCGCCCAGGGAACGGACAGCGCGGGGCGCCACCCGTTCCGTCGACCTTGACCTACTTGGCCTCGGGAGCCGCTGCTTCAGGGACAGCGACCGCCGCCTTTGCAGGCGCCGTCTGGACCGTGCCATAGCGTTCGCGCAACGGCGCAACGCTCTCTTCGCTGGCCTCGATCGGCAACGTCTTCAATTTTTCGACGTGATCCGCTTGCGCCTTGCGGAGGAAGTTGTCGCGCTCGGCGGCAACCAGTTCGTCCTTGATCTCCTCCCAGGCATAGGGCTTGGCGGGCGTTCGCGCCCGCAGCTGGATCAGGTGATAACCGAACTCGGTCTTGACGGGTTCGGACAAATCGCCCGGTTCCGCAAGCGCATTCACCGCTTGCGCAAACTCCGGCACAAAGGCATTCGGATCGTAGTCCTGGTAAACACCGCTATTGCCGGCTACACCGGGGTCTTCGGAGTTGGCCTTGGCCAATTCTTCCATGGTGGCCTTGCCCGCCTCGACATCTGTCCTCCACTGGGTCAGCTGGGCAATCGCTTCCGCCTCGCTGCGCTTCTTCGTGTCGAGAAGGATGTGGGCAACAGATACCTTCTCCTTGGTCTTGTAGGCTTCGCGATTGCTCAGGAATTTTTCCTTCGCGAGTTGCTCGACATCCGGCACCGGCGTGTTTTCGCGAATGGCATCGAGGCGATGGCGCATCAACACCACCTCGGCCGCTTGCAGGAGCTCGCGCTGCACGACAGGGTCCTGGTCCAGCCCCAGTTCTTTCGCTTCGATCGCGAGATTGCGCCGCAGCAGCAGATGTCCCAGCAATTGCTGGATGCGCTTGGGACTGTCGATGAACGCAGCACGTTCCTTTTCAGGCATCGACGCGAGATGCGCGTCGACGTCGATGGCCCAGATCTCCGACTTGCCCTGCCGCGCGATCAGGTAGTCGTCCTTCGGCACCGGCGACGGTTCGGCAACTCCCTGTGCCGCCGCTGCGCCGAACATCAGCGCAGCGGCAGTTCCGAATAGCCAGTTCCGCATCAGGTTCCTCCAACCGAGACGAGCCACGTGCAGTACGTGCTGCCGCACGTATTCGTGGTCCAGGTGCCGTTGTCGGACGAGACGACATTGAGGTAGTAGGTCTTGTTGGGATCGAGATAGCAGTAGAAACCCGGATTGGACTGGGGCTTCGTGCCGATTTTCCAGGTCAGCGCGGACGCAATGCCGCTGGCCTTGCAATTGGCATCAACGACCCAGTCGAAGTCCCCGGGACAGGGGCTGATCTGGGCCGAGAACAGACCCGAGGCGACCTGCTCCCACGAGACATGGCCGGTTGCTCCCGTCGCCACGCCAGTTGTGGAGAACGACAACGCGGCGTAATTGTTGGGGAACAAGAACAGGCGTGCGACTTGATTGGGCTGATTGAACGAGGTGCCGAGCAGCGGCACGTAACCGGTGATGTTGATCGAGCCGCCCAGCGGGAATTCGTTGTTCTGCTGGTTCAGCGTCCCGCCCAGATTGTAGTTCGTCATCGTGGTCTGCTGGGTGATTCCGACCGGAGCAGGGCGGGAGGAGCACTCTTGATTTCCCGTGCCTCCACTGGTGCCCGCCACCGAAACGGACACGGTGCCGCCGCTGGTGCTTCCGTTGCCGTTGGAGCAAGTGACGCCGAACGAATAGTTCACCGCAGAGGTCCCCGTGTTGGCGGGCAGCGTGAGGGCCGTCGGGCTGGTGACCGTTCCACCATTCCAGCCGCTGACGCCGCTGGACGAGGCCGTGCAGCCGGTCTGACCGGAGACTGTCCACGACAAGGTGACCGAACCACCTGCGGACGACAGGCTCGTGGTGCTTGCCTGCAGCTGTTGAGTAAACACGGGCGCACTGCCGCCGCCTC
>JBGASK010000027.1:0-39330 GCA_044229785.1 Ahniellaceae bacterium | reverse complement strand
CCTTCACTGCATCGACGAAGCGCTTGTAGGTCGGCAGGTCGTAGGCGGCTTCGGCGAAGATGCCGTCGGCACCGGCCTCGACGCAGCGCTGTGCACGCTCGATCGCGGCATCGACACCGTCGACCGCGATCGCGTCGGTGCGCGCGATCAGGAAGAAGTCGGGATCGGTCTTGGCATCGGCCGCGGCCTTGACGCGATCGACCATCTCGTCGGCCGTGACGATTTCCTTGCCGGGGCGATGACCGCAACGCTTGGCACCGACCTGGTCCTCGATGTGGCAGGCCGCGGCACCGGCCTTGATCAGCGACTTCACCGTGCGCGCGATGTTGAATGCACTCGGGCCGAAGCCGGTGTCGATGTCGACCATCAGCGGCAGGTCGCAGACATCGGTGATGCGACGGCAATCGATCAGCACGTCGTCCATCGTGTTGATGCCGAGGTCGGGCATGCCGAGCGAGCCCGCGGCGACACCGCCGCCAGACAGATAGATCGCCTTGTACCCTGCCCGCTTCGCGAGCAGCGCATGGTTGGCATTGATCGCACCGATCACCTGCAGCGGCTTCTCGGCGGCAAGGGCGGCGCGGAACTTGGCGCCTGCGGAATTCGTCATCGTGTTCTCCATGGAAGAAGCGGCCCGAAGGCCGCTTCAATGCTTACAGCAGGTGGGCGACGCCGGCGCGCTCTTCTTCGAGTTCGGCCAGGGTCTTGTCCATCATCGCGCGGCTGTAGTCGTCGACGGCGAGATCCTTGATGCGCGTGTATTCGCCGTTGGCGCAGGTCACCGGCACGCCATACATGACGTCTTCCGGAATGCCATAACTGCCGTCCGACGGAATGCCCATCGTGACCCACTTGCCGTTCGTGCCGAGCACCCAGTCGCGGACATGGTCGATGGCGGCGTTCGCCGCCGAAGCGGCCGACGACAGACCACGCGCCTCGATGATCGCGGCGCCGCGCTTGCCGACCTTCGGAATGAAGGTGTCGCGGTTCCAGGACTCGTCGTTGATCAGGTCTTTCAGCGACTTGCCGCCGGCCGTCGCGAAGCGGTAGTCCGGATACATGGTCGGCGAGTGATTGCCCCACACGATCAGCTTCTCGATGTCGGCCACGGCCACGTTCGCCTTGGCGGCGAGCTGGCTCAGCGCACGATTGTGGTCGAGGCGCAGCATCGCGGTGAAGTTCTTCTTCGCGATGTCCGGTGCCGATTTCATCGCGATGTAGGCATTGGTGTTGGCCGGATTGCCGACCACCAGCACCTTGATGTCGCGGCTCGCGGTTTCGTTGATCGCGCGGCCCTGCTCGGTGAAGATCTTGGCGTTTTCGAGCAGCAGGTCCTTGCGCTCCATGCCCGGGCCGCGCGGACGCGCACCGACCAGCAGCGCGACGTCGGCGTCCTTGAACGCTTCTTTCGGATCGGCAGTGCCGACCATGCCGGAGAGCAGCGGGAAGGCGCAGTCTTCGAGCTCCATCATGCAGCCCTTCAGTGCCGCCTGGGCTTTCTCCATCGGCAGTTCCAGCATCTGCAGAATGACCGGCTGGTCCTTGCCGAGCATTTCGCCCGAAGCGATTCGATACAGCAGCGAATAACCGATCTGGCCGGCAGCACCGGTGACGGCAACACGGACGGGCTTCTTCATGGCAACGATTCCTGGAAAGCGGTCGAAAGGGAGGACGTGGAGAACTCAGGACATTTCAGCAAAAAAATCCTGGATGCGCTTCAGACCATCGGGCAATTGCGCAGTCGGGCAGGTATAGCTGATGCGGATGGCGCGCGGCTCGCCGAAGGCCGACCCGGGCACGCAGGCGACGCCCTTGGCGTCGAGCAGCGCGTTGCAGAAATCGACGTCGTTCGAAATGTTCTTGCCGTTGTGCGACTTGCCGAACGCACAGGAAATGTCCGGGAACACGTAGAACGCGCCCTGCGGCTTCGGGCAGTTCACGCCGGGAATCGCGGCGAAGGCGGCCAGCACCTGATCGCGCTTGCCCTGGAATTCCCTGCACTTCTGTTCCGGCACGTCCTGCGGACCCGCGAACGCGGCCACGGCGGCGGCGTTGACCACTTCCGGCAAATTGGTGATGGCGTTCGAGTTCAGGTTCACGAGCGCCTGCGCGACCATGGTCGGCGCGGCCACCATGCCAACCCGCCAGCCCGGCATGCCGTAGGTCTTCGAAATCGAATCGAGCAGGATGGTGCGGTCGCGCAGTTCCGGGCGCGCCTTCACCAGATGCGCGTAACCGAGACCGTCGAAGATCATGCGGTTGTAGATGTCGTCCGAGATGATCCAGGTGTCCGGCGCGTCGACCAGCACGTCGGCAAGCGCGCGCACTTCGGCGTGGTCGTAGACCATGCCGGTCGGGTTCGAGGGATTGTTGAACAGGATCGCCTTCGGCTTCGACTTCAGCGCTTCGCGCAACTGGTCCGGCGTGAGCTTGTAGTTCTGCTCCGGGCCGCAGTACAGCAGGGTCGCCTTGGCGCCGAGGATGTCGGCGATGTCGACGTAGCTGGTCCAGTACGGCGTCGGGATCAGGATTTCGTCGCCTTCGTCGAGCAGTGCATACATGGCGTTGTACAGCACATGCTTGGCGCCCACGCCCGAGACGATGTTGCTGCGCTCGTAACCGTCGAGGCCGCCGGCACGAAGATGCTTCAGGAAGGCATCGAGCAGGGCGTCCGGACCGCGATTCGAACCGTAACTGCCCGAATCCTTGGCGAGCGCTTCACGCGCGGCGGCATACACATGCTCCCCCGGCAGGAAATTCGGCACGCCGATCGAGAAACTGATGATGTCGCGACCTTCCGCCTTGAGCTTCTTGGCCTTCTCGGCCACCACCATGATGGCGCTGGGCTTCGCGCGGCCCATGCGTTCGGCTAGCTTCAACATCGGTAACCCCGCTGATGGATGACGACTGGACCTGCACGCGGGCAGGAAACTTTTGAAGCTTAGCATGCCGCGATGCAGCACTTACCCCGGAAGAAAGTCACTTGCGGCATGGACCGCCTGCCCGAGAATCAAGCCCTGACCCAGCGGAGTCCGCCATGAACCCAGCTCCACCGCCCGTGCCGCATCTGTTCCGTGCCTTGCTGCTTCTGGCGGCGCTGTCCCTGGGCGCCTGCAAGTCGTCGCATGTGCGCACCACGACCGACTTCAAGGACACGTTCACGCTCGAAGGCAAGACCATCGTCATGGTCGAACCCTCGATCCAGCTCTACCAGATGCAGGCCAGCGGCATGCTGGAGCCGAAGGCCGACTGGACGCGCAAGGCGCGCGAGTACTTCCCGAAGGCGGTCAACGAGTTCCTGACCCGCAAGAACGCCAGACTCGCGCCCGACTACTATCCGGAAGCGAGCCTGCCCTCCGATCACCGCATCCGTCAGGTGCTGGCGCTGAACATGGCGGTGATGGGCACGATCTTCCAGCATAGCTACCTGCACGTGCCCCTGCCGACGCGCGGCACCAAGCGGCGCAAGCCGCTGAGCTGGACGGTCGGCCCCGGCGTGCAGGAGATCCAGAAGATCACCGGTGCGGACTACATGCTCACGCTGCAGATCCAGGACTCCTACTCCAGCACAGGCCGCGTCGCGATGATGGTGCTCGGACTCGCGCTCCAGGTCGCCATCCTGCAGGGCGGCACGCAGGGCGGCATCGCCACCCTGGTCGATCTCAGGACCGGCGAGGTCGTCTGGTTCAACGTGATGACCGACCAGATGGGCGACATGCGCGACCCGGAAGGCACCACCGAAACCGCCCGTCGTCTGCTCAAGGGACTGCCGCTATGAGACTGAAGCCCCGATTGATTGCCCTGGCGGCAGGCGCCGCCCTGCTGTTCGGCTGCGCGTCGCAGAAGCCCTTGCGCGACATGGAGCCCGGCGAACGCCCGCCGGAAGACACCGACGAAGCAGGGCTGTGGACCGCGCTCGACGAATCCGAGCTCGCGCTGCAGCGCTCACCGCTGCTGGTCCACGATCCCGCGCTGAACGCCTACGTCAAGAAACTGGTTTGCGATCTCGCCGACAGCTATTGCCGGGACATCCGCGTCTACATCGTGAGACGCCCGTACTTCAACGCGAGCATGGCGCCGAATGGCGTGATGCAGGTCTGGACGGGCGCGCTGCTGCGCTCGGAAAACGAGGCGCAACTCGGGTTCGTGCTCGGCCACGAGATCGGTCACTTCCTGCACCAGCACTCGATCAAGCAATGGCGGCGCACCAAGGACATCATGAACGCGCTGAGCATCCTGCAACTGGTTGCGGCGCGCAGCGGCACCCAGGATGCCTACGACATCTTCGACGTGTCGCAGCTGGTCGCCTATGCGTCGCTGTACAAGTACAGCCGCGACGCCGAACGCGAGTCGGACACCGAAGGCTTCGAGCGCGCGGTCAAGCTCGGTTATCGCGCCGACCAGGGCGCCCTGCTCTGGCAAGGCCTGCTGGCCGAGGACAATGCCCGCGATCGCAACAAGCCGTCCGGCATCTTCGCCACCCACCCCGCCACCGAAGAACGCATGACCACCCTGCGCGAAGCGGCGGAGGCCTTCGTCGACGCCGGCAGCCGTACCGGCGAGGAGACCTATCAGACCGCCACCGAACCGTTCTTCGCGAGCTGGCTGGAAGACGAGCTCGGACGGCGTCACTACCCGCAAACGATCGTGCTGCTCGATCGCCTGCAGGAACGCGCGCGCGGCACCCATCTGGCCTGGGTCGAGTACTACCGCGGCGAACTGTTCCGCAAGCGTCGCGCCGGCGGCGACGACAAGCGCGCCATCGACGCCTACCGTGCGGCGATGCGCGTGCCGGGTTATCCGCCCATCGCGCACCGCGATCTCGGCTACATGTACCGCACCATCCAGCAACCGGCCCAGGCCGCCAACGAATGGCGGCAATACCTGAAGCTGCAACCCGACGCCGCCGACCGCGCGACGGTCGAACACTACCTCTCGGAAGCGACCGGAGCCGCCCATGCGAATCGTTGATCGTTGGATCGTCCGCGCCCTCGCGGTCGGCCTGCTGGCCCTGCTGACCGCCTGCGGCGCGCCACCCGGCATCGTGCGACCGAACGAGCCGACCCGGGTCACCCGCATCTTCACCGCCACCACGCCGGTCGAATGGGCCCGCTACAAGTCCTACAACGCCGAGTTGTGGACCATCGACGGCACCGCGTTGAACCGCATCCTGTGGCTGGTGAACATCCGCGACAAATACCACGTGTTCGGCTCGACCAAGGCGACCAAGCGCCGGCCGGACGGCCCGTTCTACCGCAAGGGCATGGACGCGGGCGAAATCGAGGCGGTGCTGCGCGACGGCATTACCGGACTCGGCCTCGCCAACGTGAAGACGACGAACCTGCATCCGGTCACGATCGGCAACTTCACCGCCTTCCGCTTCGACGTGAGCTTCGACGTCGGCAATGGCCTGCACTATCTCGGCAACATGACCTTCTTCGAGCGTCGCGAAAAGCTGAACCTGATCTGGTTCTCGGCGCCGGCCGAGTTCTACCACCCGCGCGAGGCGAAGAACGTGGACCGCATGCTGGCCGACCTGCAGATCCGCGACTGACGCTGTGGCCGGGACGCCGCCGGGCGTCCCGGCCCCATGGTCTCAGCGCTTGTCCAGCACCGCGTTCCACTGGTCGAGCTGCGGGCGCGCCTTGTCGAACAATGCGCTGTAGTCGCCTTCGATGGTGATCGATTCGATCTTGTCGCCCTGGCGCACGGCATCGACGACGGCCTGGTCGGCCGCGCCGACGATCTTGCCGAACACGGTGTGCTTGCCGTCCAGCCACGGCGTTGCGCCATGGGTGATGAAGAACTGCGATCCGTTGGTGCCGGGACCGGCGTTCGCCATCGACAGCACGCCGGGGCCGTCATGGCGCAGATCGGCGCGGCATTCGTCGCCGAAGCGATATCCCGGACCGCCGCGGCCGGACCCTTCGGGGCAACCGCCCTGGATCATGAAGTCGGCGATGACCCGGTGGAAACTCAGACCGTCGTAATACTTGCGGCGCGCCAGGTTGACGAAGTTCGCCACGGTGACGGGCGTCTGGTCGGGAAACAGGTTGATCTTGATCGTGCCGCGTGTGGTGGCGATGTGGGCTTGCAGGTTGGACATGGTTCGCTCCTCGTTCGGGTCGCGAACTATAGCCGTGTCGCCTCGGAAGCACGAAGCCGGACCACCGACGCCGCGATGCCCCACTGCCCAGCCCAGTACAGCAGGATGTTGATGTAGCGCAGGGTCGGATCGGGCGCAACGAAGCGGTTCCAGGCCAGCACCATGTCGCTGGCCACGAACAGCAAGGCGCCGATCAGCGCCCATCGCCCCGCACTGTCCAGCGCGGCCAGGCTGCCGGCCCGCCACAACATCGCGCCGATCACCGTCGCATAGACGAACACCGGCAGACGCATCGGTCCGAGATGGCCGCGGGTGTCGAGCAGGGACAGGAAACCGGCGACCGCCAGCGCCGCGATCAGCAGCCACGTCCCTGCGGCCATGCGGGAGCGGGTCAGATACCCGGCCACGTAGGCCAGGTGCGCCAGCAGAAACGCGACCAGGCCCGCGATGAAGCGGTCCTGCGGCAAGGCCAGCAAGGCGTCGCCAAGCAGGGACAGGCCGAGACCGAGCGCGATCCAGAATCGATATCGCCCGGAAGATCCGGCGGCACGCACCCAGTCGAGCGCGAGCAAGACCGGAATCAGCTTGAGCACCAGCATCGCGCGCCAGTCGAGACCGCTGGCAAAGCCGATGCAGAATGCCAGCGCGGCCAAGGCGGCCAGAACAGGACGAAGTTTCGGATTCATCCGTGGATCATGCCTGAACGGGTCGTTGGGATTCGAGCGGGAATGTCATCGGGGCTCGGCTATACTCCGCCGCCTTTCGGCGCCCCGCGCCTCCCGATTCCTCCTGCCAACCACCGGTACCTCGCGTCCGGAACGGATCACCGATGTCCATCGAAAAGCTGCGCAACATCGCCATCGTCGCCCATGTCGACCATGGCAAGACCACCCTCGTCGACTGCCTGCTGCGCCAGTCCGGCACGCTCAGCGACCGCCAGATCGTGCCCGACCGCGTGATGGATTCGAACGACATCGAAAAGGAACGCGGCATCACGATTCTCGCGAAGAACACCGCGATCCGCTGGACCGACAAGCGCGACGGCACCGAGTACCGCATCAACATCGTCGACACCCCTGGCCATGCCGACTTCGGCGGCGAAGTCGAGCGCGTGCTGTCGATGGTCGACTCGGTGCTGATCCTCGTCGACGCCTTCGACGGCCCGATGCCGCAGACCCGCTTCGTGACCCAGAAAGCCTTCGCGATGGGCTTCAAGCCGATCGTGGTCGTCAACAAGATCGACCGCCCCGGCGCGCGTCCGGACTGGGTGCTGAACGCCACGTTCGACCTGTTCGACCGCCTCGGCGCCACCGACGAACAGCTCGACTTCACGACGGTCTACGCTTCGGCCCTGAATGGTTACGCCGGCATGAGCCCGGACATCCGCGAAGGCAACATGGATCCGCTGTTCGAAGCGATCGTCAAGCACGTCGAAGCGCCAAAAGTCGACGTCGACGGCCCGTTCCAGATGCGGATCAGCCAGCTCGACTACAACAACTACGTCGGCCTGATCGGCATCGGCCGCGTGCAGCGCGGCAAGATCAAGACCAACACGCCGGTCAGCGTGGTCGACCGCAACGGCGTGAAGCGCAATGCGCGCGTGCTGCAGGTGCTGGGCTTCATGGGCCTCGAGCGTCGCGAAGTGCCGGAAGCCGAAGCCGGCGACATCATCGCCATCAACGGCATCGAGGCGCTCGGCATTTCCGACACGGTGTGCGCGCTCGACACGCCGGAAGCCTTGCCGGCCCTGACCGTCGACGAACCGACGATCAGCATGACCTTCCAGGTCAACAACTCGCCGTTCGCCGGCAGCAAGGAACATTCCGGCGGCAAGTTCCTGACCAGTCGCCAGCTGCGCGATCGCCTGAACCGCGAGCTGATGCACAACGTCGCGCTGCGCGTCGAAGACACCGACGAGGCCGAGAAATTCAAGGTCTCGGGGCGTGGTGAACTGCACCTCTCGATCCTGATCGAGAACATGCGCCGCGAAGGTTACGAACTCGCGGTATCGCGCCCGGAAGTGATCATCAAGGAAATCGACGGCCAGTGGATGGAGCCGCTCGAGAACCTCGTCTGCGATCTCGAAGAGCAGTTCCAGGGCGGCGTCATGCAGCGCCTCGGCGAGCGCAAGGCGCAGCTCAAGAACATGGAGCCCGATGGTCGCGGTCGCGTGCGTCTCGAATACATGATCCCGGCGCGCGGGCTGATCGGCTTCCAGACCGAATTCCGCACCATCACCGCCGGCACCGGGCTGCTCTTTCACGTTTTCGACCATTACGGCCCGAAGACCGAAGGCGCGATCGGCAAGCGCCAGAACGGCGTGATGATCTCGAACGGCCAGGGGCCGTCGCCGGCCTATGCGCAGTTCGCGATGCAGGAACGCGGCCGCCTGCTGATCGAGCCGCTGCAGGAAATCTACGAAGGCCAGATCGTCGGCATCCATGCCAAGGACAACGACCTCACGGTCAACGCCCTGCGCGCGAAGCAGCTGACCAACTTCCGCGCCGCCGGCAAGGACGACGCGCTGGCGCTGACGCCGCCGGTGAAGATGTCGCTGGAACAGGCGCTGGAGTTCATCGAGGACGACGAACTGGTCGAAGTGACGCCGAACCAGATCCGCCTGCGCAAGAAAGCGCTCACCGAAAACGACCGCAAGCGCGCGTCGCGTCAGGCGGCCTGAGCCTGCGCGCGGTTCAGCGCATGGTCTGGTAGCGGAACATGCGCTGAGTTTCTTCGACGCCGTCATTGCCGCCACCGCAGCGGCATCGCACAATCGGGTCTCCTCAACCGGAGAACGACGATGCGATACGGAATCCTGCGACTGGCAGGACTGTTGGCTGTGGGAATGCTCGCGCTCTTCGATGCGGCCCCGGCCTCGGCACAGCCCCAGGTCGGCGCCAAGCGCACCACCTATGGCCTGATCGTTTGCGAATCGCGCGGACGGGAAAGTTTCTGCCCGGCCGAAACCCGTTATGGCGTCACCCTGGTGCGCGAATTGTCGCGCGGCTACTGCGTCCAGGGCCGCACCTGGGGCACGCGCCGCGACGGCATCTGGGTCAGCGAGGGTTGCGCGGCCGAATTCGAGATCGGCTCGGAAGCACCGAGCTCCGGCGGCGGTTACGACCCCGGATACGGCAGCGGCCCCGATGGCGGCTCGATCCGCTGCGAGTCCTACAGCAATCGCTACCAGCAATGCCCGGTGGATACCCGTGGCGGCGTCGAACTGATCGAACAGCACAGCCGCGGCGCCTGCATCGCCGGCCAGACCTGGGGCTACGAACGCGGCTACATCTGGGTTGACCGTGGGTGCCGCGCCGAATTCGAAGTCGGCGGTCGCGGCTACGGCCCGCCCGGCTACGGCCAGCCGGGTTATGGCGAGCCGGAATGGGGCATCGACGGCGACGAATACCTGATTCGCTGCGAATCCGTCGATCAGCGCCAGGCCTTCTGCCCGTTCGACGTCGGTCGCTCCAATGTCACGCTGGAGCGCCAGCTCAGCCGCGGCGCCTGTGCCCTCGGCCGCACCTGGAACTTCAATCCTCGCGGCATCTATGTCTCAGGCGGCTGCCGCGGCGAATTCCGCGTCGACCGCGACTTCCGCCCGTCTCCGGGATACGGCAGTCAACCGGGCTACGGCGGCTACAACGTGCTGCGCTGCGAATCGCAGGACCAGCGCCGGACCTATTGCCCGGCCGACATCCGTCGCGGCGCGCGCCTCGATCGCCAGCTCAGCAAGGGTGCCTGCCGCGAAGGCTACAGCTGGGGCTGGGATCGCCGAGGCGTATGGGCCGACAAGGGCTGCCGGGGCGATTTCGTGATCGATTGAGTCCGACGCACGCGTCGCTCCTGCGGGGGCGACGCGTCGTTCTTCGGTAAGAGCGACGCGTGCGTCGCGACCAGACGTACCGATGCCCTCTCAGGGCGAGCACTGGTAGTAGAGAATGTGCTCGGTATTGATCGAGCCGGCCTGGCCGAGACTGACAGTGCCGGACTTGCGCAGATGGATCTCGTCGCGGTGCAAGCGCAGCTCCTCGTCTTCGCCGAGGCGCACGAAGGTGCCATTGGTGCTGCGGTCGCCGATCATGAAGTAGCCGCGCTTGAATTCGATCGAGGCATGGTTGCGCGACACCCATTCGGCGTCGATGACGAGGCTGGAATTCGGGTCGCGGCCGAGCGTGAACGGTTGCGAGCTCGCGCTGAGCTCGAACATCCGGCCCTTGTAGCGCAACGTCAGCTTGGCGCCGCCGGCGCCCGGAATGTCGTCGAGGCGGATCGCGCGCTGCACCGTGGTCACGTTCGACAGGTCTTCCTGCCAGATCACGTCGACGATCTCGATCGGCTCCATCTTGCCGGACACGCGCACCGCGCCGAGCTGGCGCGTCTTCACGCTGCCGACATTGGTCAGGCCGCGGATGCTGGTCGCAGTGGTGACGATCTGTTCGCGCTTGGCGGTCGAGGCCATGCGCGCGGCCGTGTTTACCGCATCGCCATAGACGTCGTCGGCCTCGACCAGGGCATCGCCATGATGCAGGCCGATGCGGATGCCGAGGTTGTCCTTCACGAAGATGGCGTCGTGCGACACGCGCTTCTGCATGTCCACCGCCGCCAGGATGCCGTTCAAGGCGCCCGGGAAAGTGCACATGATCTCGTCGCCGATGGTCTTGATGACCTTGCCGCCGTGGTTGCCGGCGATGCCGGTCAGGGCTTCCAGCACGCGCGCGATGATGGCGCGCGCTTCCACGTCGCCGCGCAACTCGAACAGCTTGGTGCTGCCGCTGACATCGGCGAACAGGATGGTAAGGGCGCGGGTCTCGGACATGACCCGGCGATGATAGGCGAAGTCAGCGGGTCCGACTACCGGTCGCGGCGCGCGGATTTGCGGCAACTCGTCCCGAGCCGGCGCGAGTGACGATTCGCAGGCCCTGAGATTTCCACCAGCTATCCACAGGTTTGTACGCAACGCCTGCCAAGCTGCCGGAACTACCATGCCTGCCCTGCCGACGATTCTGCCGATGCCCATGGCCGCCCGCCCCGAATCCATTCCCGCCGCGAAGAAAATCGACCCGCTGCGCGTGCCGCCCAACTCGATCGAGGCCGAACAGGCCGTGCTCGGCGGCCTGATGCTGTCCAGCGAAGCCTGGGACAAGGTCGCCGACCGCATCACCGAGGGCGATTTCTATCGCCGCGACCACGCCCTGATCTTTCGCGCCATCGGCGAATTGTCGAACAAGTCGATGCCGGCCGACGCGGTCACGCTCGGCGAGTGGTTCGAAGCCCAGGGCATCGCCGAACTGGTGGGCGGCTCGCGCTACATCCTCGAACTGGCGAACACGACGCCCTCGGCCGCCAACATCGCCGCCTATGCCGACATCGTGCGCGAGAAGTCGGTACTGCGGCAGTTGATCGATGCCGGTACCGAAATCGCCGGCGACGCTTTCGTGCCGGAAGGCCGCTCCAGCCATGAATTGCTGGAAACCGCCGAGCAGAAGGTGTTCCGCATCGCCGAAGCCGGCGCCCGCGGGCGCAAGGGTTTCGTCAGCATGGGCGCTGCCGTCAAGGAAGCGTTCCAGCAGTTGCAGCATCGCTACGAAAATCGCGGCGCCGTCACCGGTCTTGCAACCGGTCTGCGCGACTTCGACGACATGACCGCCGGCCTGCAGCCCTCCGACCTGATCATCCTCGCGGCGCGTCCGTCGATGGGCAAGACCGCGCTGGCGCTGAACATGGCCGAATACGCGGCGATCAAGGGCAAGAAGGCGGTCGCGGTGTTCTCGATGGAAATGTCGGCGTCGCAGCTCGCGTTCCGCCTGATTTCCTCGCTCGGCCGCATCAACCAGCAGCATTTGCGCACCGGCGAACTCGAAGACGCCGACTGGCCGCGCGTCACTTCGGCCATCCAGCTGCTGAAGGACGCCAAGATCTTCATCGACGACACCCCGGCGCTGTCGCCGGGCGAATTGCGCGCCCGCGCGCGTCGCCTGAAGCGCGAGCACGACCTCGGCCTCATCGTCATCGACTACCTGCAGCTGATGGCGGTGCCCGGCACCCGCGAGAATCGCGCAACCGAAATCTCGGAGATCTCGCGCAGCCTGAAGGCGCTGGCGAAGGAACTGAACGTGCCGGTGATCGCGCTGTCGCAGCTCAACCGTTCGCTGGAACAACGCACCGACAAACGCCCGGTGATGGCCGACCTGCGCGAATCGGGCGCGATCGAGCAGGACGCCGACGTGATCGTGTTCATCTATCGCGACGACTATTACAACAAGGAATCGCCGGACAAGGGCCTGGCCGAAATCATCATCGGCAAGCAGCGAAACGGTCCGACCGGCTCGGTGAAGCTGACCTTCCTCGGTCACTACACCAAGTTCGAGAACCACGCCTCGGCCGGTTTCGCCGGGAGCTTCGAGTGAGTCGATCGGCGTTCGCGACGATTCATCTCGGCGCGCTGCGACACAACCTCGAGCGCGTCCGCGCACTCGCGCCGCACAGCCGCGTGATGGCCGTGGTCAAGGCCGACGGCTACGGCCATGGCCTTGAACGCGTCGCACGCACGCTGTCCGGCGCCGATGCCTACGGCGTCGCCGCGATCGCCGACGGCCAGCGCCTGCGTGCCGCCGGCATCGGCCATCGCATCGTGGTGTTGTCGGGCATCGACGAAGCCGGCGACCTGCTCGAAGTGCGCCGGCTCGATCTCGACATCGTCGTGCACCACGCGCATCAACTCGACCTGATCGCCGCCGACCGCGACCCGCGCCCGTTGCGGCTCTGGTTCAAGCTCGACACCGGCATGCATCGTCTCGGCTTCGATCCGGCCCGCACCGACGCCCTGCTGGCGCGTCTGCGCGCCTTGCCGAACGTGCATCCGGACATCGTGCTGATGAGCCACTTCGCGCGTTCGGACGAACCGGCCGACGCCGCGACGCGCGCGCAGATCGCACGCTTCGCGGCAGCCACGTCCGCGCCGCTGGCGCATTCGATCGCGAACTCCGCCGCCATCGTGCATTTTCCCGAAGCACGCCAGGATTGGGTGCGCGCCGGCGGCGCGCTGTACGGGCTCAGTGTCGAACACGGCCGCTCGGGCGCCGACGACGGCTTCCGGCCGGCCATGAGCCTGTCCAGCAAGCTGATCGCGATCAACCGCGTCGCGAAGGGCGAACGCATCGGTTACGGCGGCCTGTACGAATGCCCCGAGGACATGGACATCGGCGTCGTCGCCATCGGCTACGGCGACGGGTATCCGCGCAGCGCGGCGACCGGCACGCCCGTGTTGGTGAACGGACGTGAAGCGCCCATC
Organism: Ahniellaceae bacterium; assembly: GCA_044229785.1. GTDB lineage: Bacteria > Pseudomonadota > Gammaproteobacteria > Xanthomonadales > Ahniellaceae > JADKHK01. The sequence continues at coordinate 25,930 of JBGASK010000027.1, read as the reverse complement.
GTCGGCCGCGTCTCGATGGACCTGATGATGATCGACCTGCGCCGGCACGCCGACGCGCAGATCAACGACCGCGTCCTGCTGTGGGGCCCGGAGCTGCCGGTCGAACGCATCGCGGCCGCGGCCGGCACCATCAGCTACGAACTCACCTGCGGCATCACCCGCCGCGTTCTCTTCCTCGAAGACGAGGGCTGAGCGCATGGCCAAGGCCAAGACCGCCTATGTCTGCAACGACTGCGGCGCGGAGTATTCGAAATGGCAGGGGCAATGCACCGAATGCAATGCCTGGAACACCTTGTCCGAGGTGCGCCTCGCCTCGACGAAATCGGCGAAGGCCGACGCGCGCGGCGGTTATGCCGGCGGCGGCAGTCCCTTGGTCACGCCGCTGGCGAAGGTCTCTGAGTCGGAAGAACAACGCACCCTGATCGGCATCGGCGAACTCGATCGCGTGCTCGGCGGCGGCCTGGTGCGCGGCTCGGTGGTGCTGATCGGCGGCGATCCCGGCATCGGCAAGTCGACCCTGGTATTGCAGGCGCTGGCCGCACTCGCAGGACGCTCGAAGACGCTGTACGTGACCGGCGAGGAAAGCCTCGGCCAGGTCGCGGCCCGTGCACGTCGGCTCGGCCTGTCGCTGGATGCCATCGATGCACTCGCCGACACCGGCGTCGAACGCATTCTCGACACCGCAATCGCGCAGAAGCCCGATTTCCTCGTCATCGACTCGATCCAGACCATGTATTCGGAACTGATCGAGTCGGCGCCGGGTTCGGTGTCGCAAGTGCGCGAATCGGCCGCGCGCCTGGTGCGGTACGCGAAGGAAGCCGGCTGCGCCGTATTCCTGATCGGGCACGTCACCAAGGAAGGCGGCATCGCCGGGCCGCGCGTGCTCGAACACATGGTCGACGCGGTACTGTATTTCGAGGGCGAAGCCGGCAGCCGCTTCCGCGTGCTGCGCGCCTTCAAGAACCGCTTCGGCGCGGTCAACGAACTCGGCGTGTTCGCGATGGGCGACAAGGGCCTGCGCGAGGTGCCGAATCCGTCGGCGATCTTCCTGTCCAGCCACGAACAACCGACGCCGGGCAGCGCCATCATGGTCACGCGCGAGGGCACGCGGCCGCTGCTCGTCGAAGTGCAGGCGCTGGTCGATCACTCGCCGCTCGCGAATCCGCGCCGCGTCGCCTTGGGCCTCGAACAGAACCGCCTCGCGATGCTGCTCGCGGTGCTGCACAAGCACGGCGGTTTCGCGCTCTACGACCAGGACGTGTTCGTGAACGTGGTCGGCGGCATTCGCGTGCAGGAAACCGCGGCCGACCTGCCGGTGCTGCTGGCGGCGCTGTCGAGCTTCCGCAATCGCCCGCTCGGGCACCGCCTGGCCGCGTTCGGCGAAGTCGGACTGGCCGGCGAAATCCGACCCGTGCCGAACGGCGAGGAACGCATCCGCGAAGCCGCCTCCCACGGCTTTGAACGCATCGTCGTGCCGAAAGCCAATGCCCCGAAGAAGGCACCCGGCGGCATCCAGATCATCGCCGTCGAACGCCTCGCCGAAGCCATCGCGGTGCTGGATTGATGCTGCACATCATCTACACCGAGACCGAGGTGCTGCTGTCCAAGCGCACCGACGCGACTTGCCGCGAGTTCCGGGACACCCATCCGACCTTCAAGACCTCGCTGGGCCCCTGGAATGCACGCGACGTCGTGGCCTTTCTCGCCGAGGAATACGCGAACCTGGTTCCCGCGGCGGACGTGCAAGTCGCCGAGTTCCTGGCCTCGCCCTGCGAATCGGTGCGCGTTCGTTTCGCCTGAACCGATTCGGCCACGCAGTCGAGCGATCCGCTCAGCCCTTGGCGCGGAACTTCGCCAGATTCGCCGCCGCCTGCGCGCGCACCTTGTTGCGGAGCATCGGCGACCAGCCGAGCAGCACACCGGGCAAACCGAGTGCCTGTTTCGACCAGCGCCAGAAGTCGAAGCGGTCGCGATGTTTCGTGATCAGTCCATCCTGGTCGAACGCAAATTGCGCATCGATGATGTTGTGCACGATGCGGCCGGTGGCGCTGAAGCGATAGGTCGGCTCCCAGTGGGCGATGCCGACTTCGTCGTCGCAGTCGATGCCGCTGAAGTCGAATTTCCAGTCCGCCCTGCCCTTGTCCTTGACCGCGCTGCAGAGCATGCGCCACATCGCGCCGATCTCGTCGCGACCGCGCAGCGTGAACACCTCGTCCTCGAACTCGGCATTCGGCGCATACGCGGCTTGCATGGCTTCGCCGTCGAGCGCGCGAAAGGCTTCGTAGAAGCGCGTGATGCGGTCGTTCTGCGGGAAGGCGCTCATGCAGGCTCCGTTGGCGTGGACGTGGCATTGATCGTACCGGCCGCATTCTAGACCGGAGCAGTGCCTGCGATTCAACGATCGCGCCGAGACAGACCGTCAATGCCGGGCGCTGGCTATCATGCGGGCACTCATCGCGGATCCTGCCCATGCGCGCACGTCTCCTGTCTGTCGTTCTCGCGCTGACCGTGCTGATGCCGCTCACCGTCCGCGCGGATCGCATCGACAGCGAACTCGGTCCGATCGAGGTCACCACCATCGCCAGCGGACTGCGGAGCCCTTGGGCCGTGGCCTTCCTGCCGGATGGGCGTTATCTCGTGACCGAGCGCGGCGGCGCAATGCGCATTGTCGATGCCGACGGCCGGATCGGCGCCCCGCTCGCGGGCGTGCCCGAGGTCTACGTGAATGGCCAGGGCGGCCTGCTCGACGTCGCGCTCGACCCGGATTTCGCCGACAACCGCAAGCTGTATTTTTCCTACGCCGAAGCGGCTGCGGAGGGCGCACACACCGCGATCGCCAGCGCACGCCTGGAACCGGGCACGCTCGCCCATGTCCGCGTGCTGTTCCGGCAAACGCCAGGGTACGACGGAGGCGCACACTTCGGCTCGCGCATCGTGATCGGCCGCGACGGATTTCTCTATGCGACCGTCGGCGAACGCGGCGATCATCGCGACCGCGCCCAGGAACTCGACCAGACCTATGGCAAGGTCATTCGCATCGGCCGCGACGGCCGGATCCCGGAGGACAATCCCTTCGTCGGTCGCGCCGACGCCCATCCCGCCGTGTGGAGTTACGGCCATCGCAATCCGCAGGGACTGGCCCTGAACCCGTTCACCGGCGAACTGTTCGAGCATGAACACGGCCCGCAGGGCGGCGACGAGATCAATGTGATCCGCAAGAGCGCGAACTACGGCTGGCCGGTCATCACCCATGGCCGCGAATACCACGGCCCGAAGATCGGCGAAGGCACGGCCAAGGCCGGCATGGAACAGCCGCTGCACTACTGGGACCCGTCGATCGCCCCGAGCGGCATGGCCTTCCTCGCGACCGACGCGGCCGGGCCTTGGAAAGGCGATCTGTTCGTCGGTGCGCTGAAGTTCACCCTGGTCGCGCGCCTCGAACTGCGCGGCGGCAAGGTCGTGCACGAGGAACGACTGCTGGCCGACCAGGGCGACCGCGTCCGCGACGTGCGCGAAGGTCCGGACGGCGCGTTGTACGTGCTCACCGAAAGCCGGGGCCGATTGTTGCGCCTGCAGCCGCCTGGGGGTATTCCCCCAGAGTCGAATTGACAGCCGAGGCCGCGCGGCAGGCTAATGCGCGCATGGACACGCACACTGCCCGAAACCGACTCCTGCCGACCGTCGTCGCGACGATCGCACTGGGCCTGAGCGGTCTCTGTGCCGGCGCCGAGTTGCAGGCGCTGCTGCCGGAGGACGGCATCGGCGACAGCGACGACGGCTTCGGCTTCGCCATCGCCGCGGACAACGGCTGGGTCGCCATCGGGGCGCCGGGCGAGGACGACAGTGCCGGCGCGATCTACGTCTACGCCTGCAGCGTCGCGACCTGCACGCTCGACGACGAAATCCATGTCGGCGCCCTGCCCGCGGGCGCCCAGTTCGGCAGTGCCGTGGCGGTCTCGGGCAATCGCATCGCGGTCTCGGCCCCGGGCGCCGGCATCGGCGAGGTCTTCGTGTTCGAACGCATCGACGATCGCTGGGAAATGCAGCAGGTGCCCGGGCAGGTGTTCGGCAGCGGCGGCCGCTTCGGTGCATCGCTGGCCTTGTCGGGCGACACGCTGGTTGCCGGCGCCGACGATCAGGAAGGACGCCGCGGCGTGGCCTATGTCTGGCGCTGGAACGGCGGCAAGTGGACGCCGGAACAAACGCTGCGCCCGCCCGAGCGTGCGGCGGGCGATCGATTCGGCAGCGCCGTGGCCCTGAGCGGCGATACCCTGCTGGTCGCCGCGCCCTACGCCGCGGCCGGCGTCGCGGCGCCCGGCTATGCCGCGGGCGAGGTGCATGCGTTCACCCGCAGCGGCAGCACCTGGACACGCACCCAGGTCCTGCGTGCATTGTTCCCCATCACCCGGTCACGCTTCGGTTTCTCGCTCGGACTGGATGGCGACACGGCCGTCGTCGGCGAACCGGGGGCGTCATTCGGCGCCGGGCGGGTGCACCTGTTCACGCGCCAGCTCGGCAGCTTTTCCCTGCAAGGCGCCTGGACGCCCGCGGACATCCAGGCCGACGACGCCTTCGGCTGGTCGGTCGCCTTGCGCGGCGATCGCCTGATCGTGGCGGCGCCGTTCGCCGGCATCGCGCTGGATGCCTGCGGACGCGTCGAGCGCTACCGGCGCGAAGGCGGCGTCTTCGTCGCCCAGGGCCCATTGCGTCTGCCCGGCGCCACACCGGACGGACTGTTCGGCTGGACCCTGGCGCTCGGCCCCATCGGCGAATTCGCGAGCACGCCGGCCAGCGTCGGCCGGGCCGGTCTGGGCCACTACTTCAACGGTGCGGAATCGGTCTTCGACGATGCCTTCGAACTTCCGCTCGGCCCCTGCTTCGCGCCCTGAGGCGACTCAGTCCATCAGGCGGTGGCGTACCGCATAACGGATCAGTTCGGCGACATTCTTGACGCCCAGCTTTTCCATGGCGCGGGTGCGGTGGTTCTCGGCGGTCTTCACGGCGATGTCGAGCCGGCGCGCGACGTCCTTGGTGGTCAGGCCTTCGATCACCAGGTGGAAGACCTCGCGCTCGCGGTCGGTGAGGTCGCGGTAGGGATCGTCGAGCCGCGCCTGCGGCTGTTGCACCTGCTGCGCCATCACGCGGGCCGCATGGGTACCGAAATAGCCGCGCCCCTGCGCGATGGCGCGGACCGCGCTCAGCAATTCGGTGCCGGCGCTGTCCTTGAGCAGATAGCCGGCCGCACCGGCGCGGATCAGATGCAGCACGTATTCCTCTTCGGTGTGCATGGTCAGCACCAGCACCCGCGTGTCCGGCAACTGTTGACCGAGCCGACGCACGACCTCGATGCCGTTCAGGCGCGGCATCGCGATGTCGGTGACCACCACCTGGGGACGCAGCCGCAACGCCAGATCGACGGCTTCGACACCGTCGCCGGCCTGGCCGACGATCTGCATGTCGGGCGCGGCGGCAAGCAAGGCCGCGATGCCTTCGCGAAGGATGGTGTGGTCGTCGCACAGCAGGATGCGGATCGGAGCGGTCATCGGGGTTCTCGTGAAGCCTGGCCGTCGAGCGGCACGCGCAGTCGCAATTGGGTGCCCTCGCCCGGCGCCGAGGTCCAGCGCAGTTGCGCCCCGAACATCTCGGCGCGCTCGCGCATGCCGGCAAGGCCGCTGCCGCGCGACGTGCTGGCGGCCGCCTGCGCCGCCTCCGGCTCGAAACCGACGCCGTCGTCGACCAGCATCATCTGCAAGGCCATGTCGGTGCAACGCAGGCGCAGCCAGGCCTGGCCTGCGCGGGCATGACGGACGATGTTCGCGAAGCCTTCCTGAGCGATGCGGAAGACGAAGGTGGCGACGTCGCCGTCGACGCCGTCGGGCAATGCGTCGCAGTCGCACTCGAACTCGACCTGGAAGGCGCCGGCCTCGCTGCTGCTGCGGGCCAGCCAGCGCAGCGCGGCCACCAACCCGAGGTCGTCGAGAATCTGCGGCCGCAACAGGCGCGACAGCGAACGGGTGTCCTCCAGCGTGTCGGCGCACAACGCCAGGGCCTCGGCGAGACGCACGGCGGCCTCGCCGCTGCCGACCTGCGCGTGCAAGGCCTGCAGACGATGCTTGAGCGCCGTCAGGTTCTGGCCGATGCCGTCGTGCAGTTCGCGCGCGAAGCGGCGGCGCTCGTCTTCCTGCACCCGCAGCACCGACCGCGCCAGCCCGCGGAAATGGCGTTCGTTGGCGCCGATGCGGTCGAACAGGCGCCGTTGCTCGGCGCGCAGTGCCGCGACTTCGCCGGCCAGATCGTCGCGTGCGTCGTGATCGCTCATGGGGATTCTTCCGGCGACTTGGCCGCGCCCCGCGCGAGGGCCGCACGCGCGTCGGCGGCCAAGGCCTCGTCGCGCCCGGCCAGCACCTGCGCCGCGGCGGCATGCAGGGTCCCGGCCCGACCATAGGCAGGCCAGCGCGCCAGCTCGCCGCGGGCTTCGCGGTAACGCGCCGCGGCCTGGGCCGGGGCGACCTTGATCTCCGCCTCGAGCAGGCGCAAGCGCAGCCCGGCACTGGCATACGCCGCCAGCGCCGTGCGCGCTTCGGCGAGCGTACGCAGCGCCTGTGCATCGGCGCCACGCGCGGACTGCGCTTCCGCCAGCAGGATGCGCGCGCCGAGCGCCTGCGCCAGGCTGTGGGCGGCATCGGCCAACGCGACCGCATCGCGCGCCGAGACTTCGGCCGCCGCCGCGTCGCCGTCGCGCAACCGCAGTTCGGCCTCGCGCTGGGCGCGCATCGCCTGCTGTTCGCGACTGCCGATGCCTGCGGCCGGAAGCCCCGCGAGCGCCGTGCGCGCGGCCGCGAGATCGTTCGATTCGATCAGGCTCTGGATACGCACCAGTTCGGCTTCGACCTGTCCGCGCTGGTCTTCCAGCGCGACGAACAATCCCTGCGCCTGTTCCGACTGCGTCAGCGACTGCGCAAACCGGCCCTCGATGCGGGCGAGGTCGGCCAGCGACACCAGCGCCACCGCGCGTTCCTCGGCCATCTGCAGTTCCTCGGCCCGATGCAGGCTGGCTTCCAGCGATTGCCGCGCCGCCGCCAGATCGCCGCGGGCGATCTCGGCCAGCGCCAGCCCCTGCTGCGCACGCACCGAACCGGAGGCATCGTCGATGGCGGCATAGGTCTGGTTCGCCTGGCGCCAGTAGACCAGGGCGTTGTCGAACTCGCCGACCTGGGCATAGGCGAATCCGACATTGATCAGGCTCTCGCCGATCATGCGCTGGTCGCCCTGCGTCTGCCGGAAACCCAGCGCCTCGCGATAGCGTTCGAGCGCTTCGCGGAAATCGCCGCGTTCCTCGGCGAGCACGCCGGCATCGTTGGCCACGTCGGCCAGTGCGGCGGCGTCGCCGAGCGGTTCGAGCAGCGCGCGCGCCTGCACCAGCGCGGCACGGGCGTCGTCATGGCGACCCAGATAGGCCAGCGCCACCGCCAGATTGCGGCGGCTGACCGCTTCGCCGCGGGCGTCGCCGAGCGCGTGGCGGGCGCGGATCGCGGTCTCGTATTCTTCCGCCGCTTCGGCCATGCGTCCAAGATTGCGATATCCGACACCGAAGGCATTGGCGATTTCCGCACGCCAGCGCCGATCGTCCAGGCGCTTGGCCAGCACCAGCGCACGCACCAGGTAATCGTCGACCGCCGTCTTCGCGTCGCCCTGCATGATCGCGAACTTGCCGCGCAGGAACCACGCCTCGACATTGCGCTCGTCTTCCCCGAGCAAGGCCTGCAGGTCGGCTTCGGCCCGGTCGAACTCGCCGAGTTCGGCACGCGCGCGCGCCAGCACCAGCCGCGCGGGATGATCGCTTGGTCGCGACTGCACCAGCGGCGCCAGCTGCGACACGGCGCCGTCGGCATCGCCGACCAGCAAGCTGGCGTAACCGCGCAGGCGCTGCCAGGCCGACGGCGTCGCCTGCGCCGGACCGTCGAGCAAGGCACGCGCCCGACTGCGTGCGTCGAGCGAACGCGCTTCCGCCTCCAGCGCCGCCAGTTCGCGCCAGGCTGCGGCCGCGGCCGTCACCGCGGGATCCACATCCGAAGTCGCGCCCAGACGCGCACGCACTTGCGCCAGGAGCGGGCCGACCGTCGCATCCGCGGCGTCCGGCGCGAAGTCGGACGAGGTCAAGGTCCATTCCGGCGTCGCGACGCCGTCTTTCCTGGCCACGACATGGAGGCGGAGCCCATCGGCGACGCGTTCGAGTCGTCCCTGGATCAGCCGCTCGGCATGCAGTTCGTCGGCGACGCGATCGAGATGGTCGCCGACATTGCCGGCGTCGAAGCCGAGCACGCGCAGCGCACGTGCGACGCGTTCGCCATCGGCGACGCCGGGTCGGGATTGCGCCTGCAAGCCATCGACGAGTTCGGTGCCGATGCGTGTCGCCAGCGCCTGCTGCCCGGGCGCGTCGGCGACGAAGGGCAGAACCGCGACATCGAGCGTGGCGATCGCGGCGACGGCCGGCACGGGCGACGGCGATTCCCCGGCCCGCCACGCCCACCAGCCCGCTGCCGCGACGAGCGACAGCACGAGCAGCGCAGCACCGATCCGAACGCGACGCGGCGCATGATCGGAAATCGTCGGGATCAGACGTGCCTGCGCGATCACCTGGGCGATCTCGCCGGTGTCGTCGAAACGTTGCGCCGCGCGCCGGCGCAGCAGTCGGTCGGTCAGCGCGATGACCCAGGGCGGCAGGTCGGGACGTTCGGCCTGCAGCGACGGCGCTTCGTTGACGACGCGCTGCGTCATCATCTCGGCCGCGGTGCCGCCCGCGAACGGCAACCGGCCGGTCAGCATCTCGCGCAGGATCAGACCCAGCGCGTACTGGTCGCTGCGACCGTCGAGCGGCTCCGCCAGGGCCTGTTCGGGCGAGAGGTAGTCGGGCGTGCCGACGACCATGCCGGTGCCGGTCATGCGGGTGGCGCCGGCGGCGCGGGCAACGCCGAAGTCGCTGATGTAGGCATTGCCTTCGTCGTCGAGCAGCACGTTCGCCGGCTTCAGGTCGCGATGCACGACGCCGCGCGCATGCGCGGCCGCCAGACCCAGCGCCAGCTGGCGCGCAACGCGCAAGGCCTCGTCGAGCGGCACTGGCGTGCCTTCGTCGATGCGCGCCTCCAGCGAGCGTCCGGCGATGAAATCCATGCTGATCATCCAGGTCTCGCCATGCTGGACGAGATCGTGGATGCGCACGACATGCGGGCTGGACACCTGGCGCGCCAGCAGCAACTCCTGGCGGAAGCGCGCGAAGGCTTCCGGCCGCCTGGCGAGTTCCGGGCGCAGCACCTTCAGGGCGACGCGCACGCCGAGTTGTTCGTCCATGGCCTCGTAGACCAGGCCCATGGCGCCCATGCCGAGCAGGCGCACGATGCGGAAACGATCGGCGATGCGCGTGCCGGGCGAGAGGTCGGCGACGGCGAACTGGCCGGTCTGCGTCGCGGCGAGCGAGCCGTCGCTCATGCACCCTCCGGACGACCGGGAATGCGCGCACCGAGCGCAGCGACGCGTGCATCCAGCGCCTGCGCCGCCAGCCAGGTCGCCATGTCCTCGGCGAACGCGCCGAGCAGTTCGGCATCGAGCTCGTCGAACACGCGGGCACCGTCGTCGGTGTCGGCATACAGCATGCCGAGCAGGTCGCCGCCATCGAGCAGCGGCAGGCAGACGATCGCCCGCACGCCGCCGGCCACGATGCTGGCACGGTCCTTCAGCCAGGCCACGTCGGGCGGGTTGGACACGAACAGCGGCCGACGCGCGAGCAGGCAACGTTCGAGCGCCGCGGAACTGCCGTCGAAATCGCTGCGCGCCGGCGATGCGTCCGCAGCGCGATGCACGGCGGCGACCGCGAATGCGACACGACCATTGCCGCGCAGCACGAATCCGCGACGGCACTCGGCCAGTTCGATGAAAGCCGCCAGCGCGCGCTGCAGGCGCGCCGGGTCGCGCGCGTCGTCGACCAGCAGGGCACGCAGGGTCTGCGAGGCGGTACGACGCGCCTGGTCGCCGGCGGCGCGGCGTTCGGACTGATCCGGGGACAGCAGTTCGAAGCGGGCGAACACGTCGCCGACCGCGAACCATTGACCATGCGCCAGCATCGCCTGCTCGACGCGGCGACCGTCCACGCGCAGACCGTTCTTGGAGCCGAGGTCGACGATCGACCAGCGGCCATCGCCGGTATCGTCGAAGCGCGCGTGCCGACGGGAGATCGAGGCGTGCGGCAGGTGCACGGCCACCTCCGGATCCCGGCCGACGACATCGCCGGACGCGATGGTTCGCGTCAGCGCCGGCGCATCGGGCAGGTGGAAGGTGACAAGAGGCAGCACCGTCCGAGTGTAGCCAGTGCCTTCGCGCCTTCGCGAGATGTCTTGCGACCCGGTGGCGACTCAGGGATTCGCCAGTCGGTCGAGCGCGAACTCGAGCGGCGCGATCAGGGACACGATCTCGCCTTCGTCGTTCTCGACGTCGCCGGTGGCATGCCATTCGTTGTCGAGTTCATCGCCCGCGAACAGGCCGCAGTTGCCGCGCATGTCGTCGACGTGATCGAGCGCGGCGGCGTAATTGCCGGCCGCGAACGCGGCGCGGCTCAGCGCCAGGCTGTCTTCCAGCACCCGCCGCGCCACCGGATCGATGTCGGGATCGGAGAGGCGCGTCGTCAATGCGTCGTAGGCGAGGTTGGCATCGGCGGGCAGGTCGGGCGTGGTGTCGCGCACCATCACGAAATCGGAAAAGCCGCCGGAACTGCCGCGCGCACGGACGCTGCCGGACACCACGGAATTGGTGATGTTGCGAAAGTTCGCCAAGGTCGGTGCCTTGTACAGGCGGTAAGGCGTGTTCGCGGCGTAGACGAGGTTCTCGGTACGCAGTTCGACCCGCACTTCGTTGCGGAAGACGAGCCCGCAGGCAGACGGCGGGCTGACCGAGATCAGCACCGGGAAATCCGGATCGATCTGCAATCCCGACTGCGGCATGCGCGCTTCGATGGCGGCGCGTGCGGCCGCATCGAGATAGGTCGCGCTCAAGCCCAGGCACGCTTCCGAGAGATTGACCGGATCGCTGAAGTTGAGCTTGAAGTCGGCGCTGTAGGTCGGACCGCCCGGCGCGGACACCGAGATCTGCGCGTCCACCTCGTCGCCGACGATGGTGACGACGACCGAGGCCAGCGCCGGACGACACGAGGCCACCAGGAGGAATGCGATCAGCGGATTCAGGAGCAGGCGCGGGTTCATGGGGCCATCTTCGTGCAGTACCCGGCCGTCGTCGAGTGGCGGCGCCCGCCGTGGGTGGGATTGCCGAGCGGCCTGGGTGAAAACCCCCGGCGCGACGGCGAATGTGATGCGCCTCACTGGGATCGAGACCCGCCTCGCGCTGGGTGAAATCCCGGAGTGCATGGGCACGGCGCAGGAACGAGCATGACGTCCATCGAATCGCATCCGGTTCGACCTTTCCCCAAGGAGCACGTCATGGCCCTGCACCGCCGATTCGTCCGCAACGCCCTCGCCGCAGCGCTCGCGCTGGCGGCCCATCAAGCTGCCGCCTTCGAGGTCACCCGCGAGTTCTCGGGCCTCTGGCTCGACCGCAACATCCTCGGCCACGGCATCAACATCGACATCATCAACGGCACCCAAGGCAAGACCGCGGCCGTGGTCTGGTACACCTTCGCCGCCAACGGCGCGCCGTTGTGGGTCGCCGGCTCGGCGCCGGTCGCCGGCACCTCCTTCGACGTTCCGGTCTACACGCTCTCCGCGACCGTGCAGCCCGGCCCGTTCGGTTCGGCCGGCGGCGGCGAATTCCACGCCTTCGGCACCCTGCACTTCGACTTCAGCTCCTGCGACGCCGCCACCGTCAGCTACGACCCGGTCGATCCGCAACTCGCGAACGGCACGATGTCGTTGCAACGCGGCACCCAGCGTTTCGCCTCGCAATGCACCGGCGGCATCAGCGACGACAAGTCGGCCAGCGCCGGCGACAGCGAGATCGAACAGTTCCTGACACCGGTCGGCAATGTCGGCGCCGGCAAGGCGCGTGCACGTTTCGAACAGCGCAGCGACCGCAGCGAATTCTCGATCGAACTCGAAGACCTGCCGGCCGGCAGCTATCGCCTGCTGGTCGGCGGCGAAGACCGTGCCGGCGTCGAAGTCAGGAGCGTGCCCGGCGGAACCCAGGGCGAGACCGAATTCCGCAGTCCGGTCGAGCCCGGCAAGGTCCTGCTCGACTTCGATCCGCGCGGCCAGGCGGTCGAAGTCCGCGGCGCCGGCGGCACCCTGTTCTCCTCGACGTTCGGCAGCACCGGCGGCGGCAACGGCGGTGGCGGATCCGGCACCGGCAATGCACCCGGAACCGGAGATGCCTACTACCTGCTCAAGATCGAACCGACCGGCAACGATGGCCCCGAACTCGAAGCCGAACTCGAGCAGCGCGCCGATCGCGTCGAGTTCTCCGTCGAGATCGAAGACGCGACGCCGGGCGACTACGTGTTGCGCGTCGCCGGCATCGAACGCGGCAGCGTCGCCGTGACCACGGTGCCTGGCGGCACCCACGGCGAAACCGAATTCCGCAACCCGGTCGAGACCGGCAAGTTGCCGCTCGACTTCGATCCGCGCGGACAACTGGTCGAAGCCTTGCGCGGCGGCGTCGTGCAGTTCTCCGGCACCTTCCCGAGTGTCGCCAACGGTCCTGCCGACAACGATGACGACGACAGCGGCGACGATGGCGGCGACGACGACGGTTCGGGCGGCGACAACGGGGACGACGATGGTTCGGGCGACAACGGCGGCGACGACGATGGTTCGGGCGACGACGATGGTTCGGGCGACAACAGCGGCGGCGGTACGCCAAGCGTGTCCCTGCTGGTCTCCTTGAACGGCACCGGCGCGGACGGCGATGCCAATGGCGAGGCCAGCTTCGAGCAGATCGGCAACGAACGCGAATTCGAAGTCGAGATCGAAGACCTCGCCGATGGCAATTACACGCTCAAGGTGGGCGGCACCGATCGCGGCCAGATCCCGGTCAGCGACGAACGCGGCGAATTGAAGTTCGCTTCGCCCGCCCGCGCCGGACGTGCCCTGCTCGACTTCGACCCGCGCGGCCAGAGCATCGAGATCTGGCGCGACGGCACGCGGTATCTCGTCGGTCAGTTGCCCTGACCGCGACGCCACTGCCTGCCTTGGTCCGACAGCCCGCGGCATGGCCGCGGGCTGTCTCGTTGCAACGGGCCATTCCGTGGCAAAGCGCCGGCACGCTTGCATGCTCCCCGAGCGGCTCGACTATGCTCGCGGCGAGGAGGCGTCATGACCCGGATCCTGCTGGTCGAAGACGAAGGCGCAATCGCGCAGACCATCGAGTTCGCCCTGCGTGCGGAAGGCTTCGAAACCGCGCATGCGCTGAACGGTCGCGATGCGCTGCGGATCGTCGCCGATGACGCCTTCGATCTGGTCCTGCTCGACGTGGGCCTGCCGGACATCGACGGTTACGCCCTCTTGCGCGAATTGCGCCGCAGCCGCGACCTGCCGGCCATCTTCCTGACCGCCCGCCACGCCGAGGCCGAACGCGTGCTCGGGCTCGAACTCGGCGCCGACGACTATGTCGCCAAGCCGTTTTCGCCGCGCGAACTGGTGGCGCGCGTGCGTGCAGTGCTGCGGCGCGGACGTGCGCAACAGTCTCTCGCCGGCCTCGAACACGATGCCGAAGGGCGTCGTGTCTTCTTCCGCGGCCGGCAGCTCGACCTGACGCGGTACGAATACGGCTTGCTGGCGGCGTTGCTTCAGCGTCCGGGCGCGATCCTGACGCGAGCGCAGCTGATGGACCGCGTCTGGAGCGACGACCGCGACAGTTCCGACCGCACCGTCGACACGCACGTCAAGACGTTGCGCGCGAAACTGCGCGACATCGATGCCGGGGCCGATCCGATCCGCACCCAGCGCGGGCTCGGCTATTCGCTGCAGGTCGACTGAACCCGTGCGCATCGGCCTGCGCATCCTGCTCGGCACCTTCGTCATCGTCGCGCTGGCGGCGTTGATCGTCGCGCGCGTGTTCGTCGCACAGGTGAAACCGGGCGTGCGCCAATCGCAGGAAGATACCCTGGTCGACATGGCCAACGTGCTCGCCGAACTCGCCGCCGACGACGTCCTTGCCGGCCGCATCGCCGAAGGTCGATTCGCGGAACGCGTCCGCGGCCTGCGCGCACGCGATCCCGGCGCCGAGATCTGGGGATTTCCGAAACGGGCATCGAACTACCGCGTCTACGTCACCGACGCGCGCGGCATCGTCGTGTTCGACAGCAGCGGTCGCGACATCGGACGCGACTATTCGCGCTGGAACGATGTCCATCGCACCCTGCGCGGCGAATACGGTGCGCGTTCGACCGCCGAGGACCCGAGCGATCCCGAGTCCACGGTCATGCACGTCGCCGCGCCCATCCGCGACGGCCAGGGCCGCATCGTCGGCGTGCTGACCGTGGCCAAGCCGAACCGGGCGATCGCACCCTTCATCGCGCGCAGCCAGGGCATCGTCTGGCGCTGGGGCGGCGTGCTGCTCGTCGTGGCCTTGCTGGTGGGCGTGATCGCGGCGACCTGGCTGTCGCGCCAGCTCGGCGCGTTGCGTCGTTACGCGCAGGCCGTGACTGCCGGCGAGCGGGCGCCGTTGCCGCAGACCGCGGGCGAGTTCGCCGAACTCGGCGCGGCGCTGGAAACCATGCGCGCGAAACTCGAGGGCAAGCAATACGTCGAACGCTACGTGCAGGATCTGACGCACGAGATGAAAAGCCCGCTCGCCGCCATCCGCGCCAGCGCCGAACTGCTGGAACGGCCGATGCCGGACGCCGACCGGACGCGCTTCGCGCAGACCATCCTGGCCCAGGGCGAGCGCCTGTCGCAGATGATCGAACGCCTGCTGGCGCTGGCCGCGGTCGAACATCGACACCGTCTGGATGCGCCGCAGCGGGTGGCGATCGCTGCCGTGTTCGAGGCCGTCGCGACCGACCTGCGCCCGCTTCTGGACGCAGCCGCGCAATCGTTGACGCTGCAGGTCGACGGCGAACTCGCGGTCGAAGGCGATGTTTTCCTGCTGCGTCAGGCGATCGCCAACCTGATCGAAAACGCATCGGCGTTTTCGCCACGTGGCGGCGGCATCGAACTGCAGGCGCGCCGCGACGGCGAGGTGCTGCGGATCGAAGTCCGCGACCACGGTCCCGGCGTGCCCGACTACGCCTGCAAGCGGGTCTTCGAGCGCTTTTATTCGCTGCCGCGACCGGACGGCAGCCATCGCAGCAGCGGGCTCGGCCTGCCTTTCGTCGCGGCAGTCGCCGAATTGCACGGCGGGTGCGCCACGCTCGACAACCGCCCGGAAGGCGGCGCCCGCGCCACCCTGCAACTGCCCGCCCTGCCCTGATCGGCCGCGACGGACTCAGTCGAAGTCGTTCGTCAGCACCACGCGATACCGCGCCTTTCCGGCACGCAGGTGATCCAGCGCGTCGTTGATGCGGCGCATCGGGAACGATTCGATCATCGGCTCGATGCCGTGGCGCGCACAGAACGCGAGCATCTTCGCGATGCCGGTGGGCGAACCGGTGGGCGAACCGGAGATCTGCTTCTGTCCCGACAACAGGGAGAACGCGAAGACCGGAATCGGTTCCAGCACGGCGCCGACCACATACAGACGTCCGCGTGGCCCGAGTGCCGCGATCAGGGCCGACCAGTCGAGCCTGACGTTGGCGGTGACGATGATCAGGTCGAGACTCCCTGCCAGCGCCGCGATCGCCTTCGAGTCCGTGCTCGACACCACCCGATGCGCGCCCAGCGACCGTGCCTCGTCGTATTTCGCGGCACTCGACGTGAACGCCGTCACTTCGCAGCCCCAGGCGCGCGCGAAGCGCACGGCCATGTGGCCCAGGCCGCCGATGCCGACCACGCCGACGCGATCGGTCGGGCGAATGCCGTAGTCGAGCAGCGGCGTGAACACGGTGATGCCGCCGCAGAACAGCGGGCCGGCCGCTTCCGGACGCATGCCCTCGGGCAACGGAATCGTCCACGCCCAGTGCGCACGCACGCGGTCGGCGAAACCGCCGTGATGGCCGACGATGGTCGGTCGCGCGGTGCCGCAGAGATGCTGGTCGCCGCCGAGACAGGAACCGCAATGCATGCAACTGGCGCTGGTCCAGCCCACGCCGACCCGTTGGCCGATCGCAAGCCCCTTGACCCCGGCACCGACCGCGACGACGCGCCCGACGACCTCGTGTCCGGCCACCAGCGGATAGCCGCTGAACCCCCATTCGTTGTCGATCATCGACAAATCGGAATGGCACAGCCTTCGCCGCCCAAGCCCGCACTCTCGTCATCGTCGTGTGCCTCCCTGTCGATCAATGCCGGGTTCGATCCTCGCGCATCCGGGCACCGGGGAACAAGGATCGGACGAGGCTGGCCGGTCAACGCGCCGGCATCGTTTCCGCACGACGCCAGGTCAGACGTGCAGCACGCCCGCCATCATCACGACGACACTGCCGCCCACATGCACGGACGTCACGGCCCCCGCTTCGCGCAAGGTGCGTCCCAGCAATCGACTCGGGCGCCCCATGTCCTCGCCCTGGCGAATCAGCCACATGCGTTCGCCCTCGCCCGCGTTCGGCAATGCGGCACGCATCGCGATCATGGCCGCGTTGGCGCTGCCGGTGGCGGGGTCTTCGGGCATGGCATCGAGCGGCGCGAACATGCGCGCATGCCATTCGCCCGCATTCGTGCCGCGCACATAGGCATGGACGCCATCGACGCCGATCGGCGGCAACACGCGCGCATGCACGCTGCGTTCGGCGGACGCGCGGCGCAACGCTTCGCGGGAAGCGAGTTCGACGATCAGGAACGGCAGGCCGACCGACGCGACACAGGGCGCGTGATCGTCGACACGGACATCGCTCGCCACGAGCCCGAGACAATCCGCCGCATCAGCCACCGACACCGTCGCACCGATCGACAAACGCTCCGGCGCGCGCAACTCGGCCGCGACGACCACCTCCCCATGATTTTTCAGGGCCACCGGCACCAGCCCCGCGCCTTCCTCGAACACGAAATGTCCAGGCACCGATCGCCCCGCCCGCGCCCATTCCCGCGCCAGGACCACTGCCGTCCCGACATTCGGGTGTCCAGCGAACGGCACCTCGCGCGTCGGCGTGAATATCCGCACCCGCGCCGTGTTCGCCGCATCGCGCGGCGGCAGCACGAAGGTCGATTCCGAATACCCGAACTCGCGCGCGATCGCCTGCATCTGCGCGTCGGTCAACCCTTCGGCATCCAGCACCACCGCCAGCGGATTCCCGCCGAACGCCTGATCGGTGAACACATCGACGGTGACGTAACGGCGTGGCATGGGAACTCCTTCTCGACTCGGCCCCAATGCTTGCGCAAGAAATCGGCTAACGTCCATGTGTGGACGGACCTGGCCAACCGTATGGACGTTGAACCCGGATCGGCTCACGCATGCAATCCGCACTCCCGCACCAGGCCTGAAAAGCGCGTGTCTTCCTCGCGCATGCCCTCGTGCCAGCGCGTGGTGCTGTGGGTGTCGCCGATGCTGACGTAGCCCTGGTGCCAGAGCGGGTGGTAAGGCAGGTCGTGGGCTTGCAGGTAGGTCCAGATGTCGCGGTCGCGCCAGTCGGCGAGCGGGTGCAGCTTGAAGCAGCCGTCGCGCAGCGTGACGAAATCGATCTCGGCGCGGCTTTCGGACTGGCTGCGGCGGATGCCGGTGATCCAGGTGCCGGCATTGAGTTCGGCCAGCGCACGCTGCATCGGTTCGACCTTGCGCATGCGGTTGTACAGGCGGATCGCGTCCTTGCCCTGGGTCCAGAGTTCGCCGTATTGCGCTTCCATGTCGGCGGGCGTGAGGGCCGCGCGATACGTGTGCAGATTGAGCTTCAGGCGCGCGCTCAGTTCGTGCACGAAGTCCCAGGTTTCGCGGAACAGGTATCCGGTATCGACCAGCACGACCGGCATGTCCGGGCGCCGCTCGGCGGCCATGTGCAACGACACTGCCGCCTGCGCGCCGAAGCTCGACGACAGCACGTGTTCGCCGGGCAAATGCGCCAACGCCCAGTCGATGCGTTCGCCGGCGCTCAGCGTGGCGAGCTTCGCATTCAGTTCAAGCAACCGAGCGGGCGCCATCGCGTAGTCGTCGAAGGCTTCGGTGCGCCCTTCGACAGGCTCAGGGCGAACGGTGCGGGAATTCATGCGATGACCTCGGCCGCGATGGCCTGCGGTGCGCGCACGAGGCCGATGCGCACGACGAAATCGCCGAAATGTTCCTCGGCTTCACGCTCGACAGCGAAGCGCGCGAACACGACATCGAGTTCGGCGAGGATCGCGGCTTCGTCGATGTTCTCGCGGTGCAGGCGATTCAGGCGGCGCCCTTCGAAATCGGCGCCAAGCATCAGGTTGTACCGCCCCGGCGCCTTGCCGACGAGGGCGATCTCGCCCAGATACGGACGCGAGCAGCCATTCGGGCAACCGGAAACACGCAGCAGGATGGGCTCGTCGCGCAGGCCATGTCTGGTCAGCAGCGCCTCGACGCGATCGAGCAAGATCGGCAGGTAACGCTCGGCCTCGGCCATCGCCAGGGTACAGGTCGGCAACGACACGCAGGCGAGCGCGAAGCGACGAAACGTCGCGCCGCGCAGTTGTTCATGCAATCCGTATTCGACCAGCAAGGCATCGATGCGTGCGCGGTCGGCGGCATCGACATTCGCGATGATCAGGTTCTGATTCGGCGTCAGCCGGAAATCGCCGCGATGTGCCGATGCGATCGCGCGCAGGCCGCTCAGGCCGCGCACGACGTCGGTATCGCGCAGGCGTCCGCTTTCGATGCGCAAAGTATGGTGCCAGCGGCCGTCGACGCCTTCGATCCAGCCGAAGCGGTCGCCGTTGTGCTGGAAGCGGAACGGCAGCGCTGCCGGCAGCGGTTCGCCGAGCCGCGCCTCGACCTCGCGCTTGAAGGCGTCGACGCCCAATCGATCGATGGTGTATTTCAGCCGCGACAGCTTGCGATCGGAGCGATTGCCGTGGTCGCGCTGCGCGGTCAGCACCGCGGTCGCGGCAGCGATGCACTGGTCGCGGCGAATGAAACCGAGCACGTCGGCGAGGCGCGGATAGGTGCGCGCATCGCCATGCGTGGTGCCCATGCCGCCGCCCGCGAGCAGGTTGTACCCGACCAGTTCGCCCGCTTCGAGGATCGCGATGAAGCCGAGGTCCTGGCTGAACACATCGACATCGTTGATCGGCGGAATCGCGAAACCGATCTTGAACTTGCGCGGCAAATAGGTCGGTCCGTAGATCGGCTCCGATTCGTCGGCACCCGCAACCTGTTGCTCGTCCAGCCAGATCTCGTGATAGGCGCGCGTGTGCGGCAGCAGATGTTCGGACAAGGCGGCGGCGGCGGCCTGCACGTCGGCATGCGCCTGCGATTCGACCGGATTGGCGCTGACCATGACGTTGCGATTCACGTCGCCGCAAGCGGCGATGGTGTCGATCAGGGTCTGGTTGATCGCGGCAATCGTCGGTTTCAGGTCGTGTTTCAGTATCCCGTGGATCTGGAAGGCCTGGCGCGTGGTCAGCCGCAAGGTGTCGTTGCCGTAGCGCGTGGCGAGCGCGTCCAGCGCCAGCCACTGCGCGGGCGTGGCGACACCGCCCGGCAGGCGCGTGCGGATCATGAAACTGTACGCGGGTTCGAGCTTCTGCAGGCGGCGCTCTTCGCGCAGGTCGCGATCGTCCTGCTGATAGCTGCCGTGGAATTTCAGCAGTTGCGCATCGGATTCGCGCAGGGCGCCGGTGACGGCATCGCCCAGGCTTTCGCGCAAAGTGCCGCGCAGGCCGCGACTCTCGCGCTTCAAGGCTTCGACCGGGGACAGGGGCTGGCTCATCAGTACACATCCCGCGCGTAACGTCCGGCGCGCTGCAGTTCGTTCAAGTAGTCGTCGGCAGCTTCGGCGTCGCGGCCGCCATGTTCGATCACGACATCGCGCAGGGCGGCGTGTACCGACTTGCCCATCGCGATGGCGCCGCAGACGTACAGATGCGCGCCGCCTTCGAGCCAGGCGTACACCTCGCGCCCGTGCTCGCGCAGGCGCTGCTGCACGTACACGCGCTCGGCGCTGTCGCGCGAGAACGCGAGGTCAAGCCGATGCAGCGTGCCCGCCTTCAACGCGGCCTGCCACTCGAGTTGATAGAGGAACTGCGACCGCGCGTGGCGCGCGCCGAAGAACAGCCAGTTGCGACCGGACGCAGCGACGGCGCTGCGCTCCTGCACGAAACCGCGAAACGGAGCGACGCCGGTGCCGGGACCGATCATCAACACGTCGCGCGACGCGTCTTGCGGCAGGCGGAAGCGATCGTTCGCTTCGACATACACCGGCAGCGATGCGCCCGCAGCCGCGTCGGCCAGGAACCCGGACGCGACGCCGCGCTGTGCACCGAACGGACCCTGCGCATCGAACACGGCCACGGCCAGATGCGCTTCGTCGCCGACGGTCTTGCGGCTGGACGCGATCGAATACAGTCGCGGCGCAAGAGGGCGCAATGCGGCGACGAATTCGCCCGGCGCCCATTCGGCCGGAAATTCGGCCAGCACGTCGTCGATCTGGCGTGCGGTCAGCCATTCGTTGAACGCGGCGGCATCGGCGGCAAGCAACGCATCGAGCTCGCTCGATCCGGCACGCGCCGCGTGTTGCTGCACGAAGCCGCGATGCAGGCGGGTGAGTTCGCGATGGCCTTCGAGCCAGTCGTGTGCGGAACGGATTTCGTCGCCAATGCGCACGCTTTCATGGCCCGACCAACCGAGCCGAGCGACAAGGCGTTCCACCACGGCGGCAGCGTTCCGCGGTTTCACGCCGAGGGCGTCGCCCGGCTCGTAGCCAAGGTTCGGGTCGAGCAGGATTTCGAGATGGCGCACGTCCTGCGCACTCTCGCGCGCAGTGATGCGCTGGTTCGTCAGCAACTCGGCCGTGTACGGCTGTTCCTTGTGCCAGGCACCGTGCGATGCGCTCGTCGCGGCCGCGCTCGAGACCGGTGTCGACGCGCTCGCTGGTTTCAGCGCCCGCACCTGCTCGCGCGCCTGCACGAGCCAGGGTGCGGCCACGGTCGCGACATCGACATCGGCTTCGCCACGTGCAAACAGCCGCTTCGCGCCGAGCGCCTCGAAGCGGGCGTCGAGCACCCGCCCCATGGCATTGAACTGCGGATAGCTGGAATCGCCCAGGCCGAGCACGGCGAATTGCAGTTGTTCGAGCCTGGGTGCGCGCCGGCCGGCGACGAATTCGACGAAGCTGCGCGCATCGTCCGGCGGTTCGCCCTCGCCCTGCGTGCTGATGACGACGAACAACACGCGCTCGTCGGCCAGTTCGCGGGCCGGATAGGCGTCGGCGCGGACCAGGCGCACGTCGGCGCCTTCGCCGCGCAGACTTTCGGCCAGACGTTCGGCCTCGCGCTTGGCATTGCCGGTCTGGCTGCCGTAAAGCACGGTGATGCGTACGGCAGCGACATCCGCGAAGAGATCTCTTGCCGGCACCACCGCCAGCGCCGGCGCGCCGCGCGCCGCAAGACCGGCCGCGTAACCGGAGATCCAGTTCAGCGCCGCGGCATCGAGCCCATCGGTCAAACGCGCCAGCAGCACGCTGCGCTCGGCGTCGAGCAGCGGAAGCGGCGGGAAGATCGGCTGTGCGGACATGGCGGCCACTCGTTCGGGATGGCAGCCAGACTAGAGCTCGCGCGCGCAGCCCAGAAACAATCGCTGGCGATGAACTTATGCCGACAGAGCATCTTGATCCTGCCTCGGCAGCGAGCAGACGGCGATCGGACGCCGATCGACCTGCGAGTCAAGCCCGCCTGCCCTTGCCCGTGGCGCTGCCCGGGACGTGTGCGAGAAGCTTTTGTATTCGGCTAATCTGCAGCATCGGACTGATCATTTGCTGCCGGACAGCGACTCCTGAGGATCCATCGGTGCATGCACAGAAGCTCGAACATGAATGCCTGCCGCACAGCATCGACCTGTCGATGCGAACGGACGTCGCGACCGTCTGGAGACTTCCTGCCGCCTTGAAGTGCGTGCTGGTCGCACTCGGCACGGTGTTTGCCCTCTCGGGCTGCGAACAACTCACCGTCGAGTCGATTCCGGCTGGCGAGGTCATTGCCTGCGACCAGGCCTTCGCGGGCTGGTGGCGCGTCGAAGCCGAATCGGTGGACGGCGACGACGATGAAGC
This sequence comes from Ahniellaceae bacterium, assembly GCA_044229785.1. GTDB lineage: Bacteria > Pseudomonadota > Gammaproteobacteria > Xanthomonadales > Ahniellaceae > JADKHK01. The sequence goes on along the minus strand of JBGASK010000027.1, from coordinate 3,678 downwards.
CTTGCACCTGCACGTATCCGACGATTGCGCACGCTGGCTCACCCTCGAAACCGATGCGGATGGCCAGCGCAAGCAGGAAGACCTGTCGACCCAAATGCGTTTCGATTTCCGCCGTGTCGGCGATGCCGGATATCTGGCCGTATCCGATGTGCCGGACAATCCGAACGGCAGGCACGAGGTCGGCGAAGGCTACGCACTGCTGCGCTACGTCGTTCGCGAGGGTCGCATCGACCTGTTCGAAGGCGATCCGCGCCGCGAAGCACACCGGATCGCGGAGGGACTGGTGCGCGGCAAGGTCGAATCGGGCGCTCACGCGCAGTGCGGCACGGACGGCAATTGCAACGTCAACACCACGATCACCGGCGACGGCCATGCCATCGCGGATTGGCTCAAGCGGTTCGACCCGATCGACCGCGCCTTCTTCGAACTGCGCCGCGTCGACGACCGGGCAGGGACGGAACTCGACGCCCTCTTGAAATCGCCGCCCGCCGACGGCAAACCCAAGCCCCATGAGTGAGTGCATGAACCCTTCGGTAAGCCATGACAGCGTCCGCATCGTCGAGGTCGGACCGCGCGACGGTCTGCAGAACGAGAAGGCCTTGGTCCCGGCCGCGACCAAGATCGCGCTGATCGATCGCTTGTCGGCAGCGGGGAATCGCAGCGTCGAAGCCACCAGCTTCGTCAGCCCGAAGTGGATTCCGCAGCTTGCCGATGCGGCCGAGGTGTACGCCGGCATCCAGAAGCATGAAGGCGTCCACTACCCGGTGCTGGTCCCGAACCTGCAGGGTTACGAACGTGCGCTCGCGGTCGGCGCGCGCGAAGTCGCGGTGTTCACCGCGGCCTCCGAAGCCTTCAACCGCAGGAACATCAACGCCAGCATCGACGAATCGATCGAACGCTTCGTGCCCATCCTCGAACGCGCGCGCAACGACGGCGTGAAGGTGCGCGGCTACGTCTCGACCGTGCTCGGCTGCCCCTATCAGGGCGAGGTCGACGTGCGCGACGTGGTACGTGTGGCCAAGCGCATTCATGCGCTCGGCTGCTACGAAGTCTCGCTCGGCGACACCATCGGCATCGGCACGCCGGCCGGGGCGCGCGCGATGTTGCGCGCGGTCGCCGACGAGGTGCCGATGGGCGCGCTCGCCGTGCATTTCCACGACACCCGCGGCCAGGCCCTGGCCAACGTGTTCGCCTGCGTCGAAGCCGGCGTGCGTGTCGTCGACGCCTCGGTCGCCGGGCTCGGCGGCTGTCCGTACGCGAACGGCGCCACCGGCAATGTCGCCAGCGAAGATGTCGTCTACCTGTTGCATGGATGCGGCTTCGACACCGGCATCGATCTCGCTGCGCTGGTCGCGACGGGGCAGTGGATCAGCGTGGAACTCGGCCGCGACAACGGCGCCAAGCTCGGGCGCGCACTGGCGCCGACCGCCTGCGCATGAGCGCTGCCTTGCTGGCCCGCGCCCATGCCGCCTTTGTCGACGGGCAATATCAGGCGGCGCTGCGCGATGCCGAATCCCTGCTGGCTGCAGATCCGCGCCATCTGCAGGCCCTGTCGATCAAGGTCAATGCCGCGATGCGCCTCGACGACGCCGACGCCCTGCTCGACGGCTTGCAGCGGCTGCACGCGCTGCGCCCGGACGATGCGGCGATTCGCCGCAATCTGGCCACCACGCTGAACCGACGCGGCAACCGCGCCCTGGAACTGTTCCGCTACGGCGACGCCGAATCGCACTGGCGCGCGGCCCTGCAAGTCCATGCGCAGCATCGCGAGGCACGCTTCAACCTGGCGGGATTGTTGCGGCGCTCGCGGCAATGGACCGAAGCACGCGCGCTGTACGAATCCCTGCAGCAGGAACAACACGATCCCGAGGTCGCGTTGCGTGTGGCCGAGTGCCTGTGCGCGGAAGGTCGTCGCGAGGACGCCGCCGCACTGTTGCGTTCGCACACGTTCCCGATGTCGACGCTGAATGCCCTGGCCGAGATCGCGAACCGGTGCGGTGCGGTCGACGTGGCGGCGGCCCATCTCCAGCGCGCGGATGCCCCTGAAGTGCGGGTCGATGCCGTCGTGGCCGCGCAACTCGACGCCGTGGCGCGTCGCGGCGACAGCGACGCGCTGATCGCGGCCTGTTTCGACGCGCCCAACCTCGGCTTGCGCTCGCCGGAGTTGCAGGTGGCGCTGAACCGGGCCCTGGCCTTGCCGCATACCTTGTCCGACATCGGCGATGTCGATCGAGTACGCGAAGCATACGCACGCGGGCTCGATGCGCTCGTCGACGAATTCGACGAGGCGCGTCTGCGTCGCTGCGAACCGCGCATCGCCCAGGTCGCGTGGAGCAACTTCCTGCTCGCCTACCAGAATCGCGACGACCTCGAATTGCAGAACCGTTTCGGCGACTGGCTGCATCGCGCCACTACCGTGCTGGGGCGCGAACTCGCGCCGCTGCCGGAAACGCGGCGCCCGGGTCGCTCGCGGGTCGGGCTGGTCTCGGCGAACTGGCATCTGTGCACCGTCGGTTCCTATTTCGGGCGCTGGATCGAGGCGCTGTCGCGGCTCGACATCGACCTGCATGTCGTCCACCTGGGGCCGCGCGAAGACGCCGGCACCGACGATTTCGCGGCACGCGCACCGCATTTCCATCGGTTTGGCCCGGACGTCGACCGCTTCGTCGCGCAGACGCGCGCGCTCGACCTCGACCTCGCCATCTTTCCGGAACTTGGCATGATCCAGCGCCTGTTCGCGGCCGCGGCGGCCGGCGTGGCGCGCGCGCAGTGGATGGCCTGGGGGCACCCGGTCACCTCGGGACTGCCGACGGTCTCGCACTACCTCAGCTGCGGCGAGATGGAGCCCGCCGGTGCGCAGCGGTTCTATCGCGAACAATTGCGCCTGCTGCCCGGCATCGGAACCCGCTACGAACTGCCCGCGAGGCCCGACGTGCGCAGCCGCGCCGAACTCGGACTGCCGGCGGGACCGCTGGCGATCGTGCCGCAGTCGATCTTCAAGGTACTGCCGCACAACGACGCGATCTATGCGCGCCTGCTGGATGCCCGCGGCGACTTGCGCATCGCCTTCTTCGGTGCCGACCCGACCGAGGACGCGGCGCGGTTCCGCCAGCGCCTGCGCGAGGCCGTCGGTGCCCGGGCCGCGGAGCGCCTGCTGTTCCTGCCCGAGCTGTCGCGCGGCGGCTTCATGGAGACGCTGGGCGCCTGCGACCTGATGATCGACACCTTGGGCTGGTCCGGCGGCAATTCGGCGCTGGACGCATTGCGCATGGGACTGCCGATCGTCACCTGCGCCGGCGAATTCATGCGCGGACGGCAATGCGCCACGATGCTGCGCCTGCTCGGCATCGAGGGCGCCGAGGCGACGTCGCCGGGGACGCTGGCCGAACTGGCGCTGGCGCGCATCGGCGACGACGGCTTCCGCCAGGCGTTCCGGTCGCGAGTCGACCGGGGGCTTGAGGCGCTGGTCGACGACCCCGCCTGCGACCGCGCCCTGACGACACACATTGAAAACGCGCTCGCCCACTGAGCCTCGCAGCGCACGCCAAAGTGTTATCTTCGTCACAGTTTTCGGTGTTCGGGAGCCGCAGGCCCGGTCATGAAGCCCGATGCGAATCGCGATACGAACCCCGCCCAGGCGACGATGAAACAAGCCTGGGAGGATGCGATCGCGCGGCT
>JBGASK010000026.1:0-29849 GCA_044229785.1 Ahniellaceae bacterium | reverse complement strand
CAGGGCGTGAACACCGTGACCGGCGACTACTCGCGTGGCGCCGCCGGCTTCTGGGTCGAGCGAGGCGTCATCACGTTTCCGGTCGACGAAGTGACCATCGCCGGCAACCTGCGCGAGATGTTCCGACGCATCGTCGCCGTCGGTACCGACATCGACACGCGCGGATCGATCCGCTGCGGATCGATCCTGCTCGAGAAGATGATGGTGGCGGGCAGCTGAGATCCGGCGGGGAGACCCGTCTCGGATCCATCACTCGAAGCCGTCGGTCAGCAGGTCGACGGCTTGCAGCGTGGTCACGACGAAGGCGAACTTGTCGAGCGTCCTGTCCGAGCGCGAGGCGACGACGATGCGATCGCGCTCCACCACCATGCCCTTCGGCCAATCCTCGGCGTCGAACGGACCTTCCAGGACCGCGGTGTGATCGATGTCGACCAAGCCGCGCTCGGCCAAGCCGAAGCGCTTGTCCTTCGCGCCCTGCGCAGTGAAGCGATAGACGCGCAGGTCGCCGGCGAGCCCGAGCAGTCCGAGCACGACCGGTCGACCGAGATCATCGATCGCGAAGCTGTCCAGGATGTGCAGCGGAACCACGTCGTCGGGGAATTGCACCGAGAACGTCAACGGCTCGGGTCCGATGGCAATGCCAGCGGTGCCGAACGTCGGATCGAGGTCGCCGTCGGCTTCGAGTTGCACCAGCACGACGGCATCGTCGTAGTCGGGACCATCGGCGAGCCCGGCGACGAGGATGCGGCCATCGGCGCGCTGCACGATGCCCATGCCGAAATCATGCAGGTTCCCGGCGATGTCGATCGGCACGCGGCGCGCACCGGCGCTGTGCCAGGTCGGATCGAGCGTGCCGTCGTTGCTGAATTGCAGCACGCCGATGTCGTAGTCGCCGTCGGTGCCGGAGAGCGTGGCGGCAGCGACGAAGCGTCCGCCTTGCTGGATCTTCAGGGCGTTGATGAATTCGATCTTGCCGCCACTCACGGTCGGAAAGCCGACGCCGCCGCCGGTGAATTCCGGATCGAAGCCGCCGCTCGCCGTGAGCTTGGCCACGAATACCGGATTGGTCGCTCCTGCTTCGTCCCCACGGCATCCGCCGACCGCGATCATGCCGTTGTTGTCGTTGTCGAAGCCCAGGTCGCGCACGGTGCAGGACTCATGATGGCTGGCCAACCCGGTGATCATCCGGCAGCCATTGCTGCCGAATCCCAGGTCGAAGTTGCCGGCGACATTGAGCCGACAGACGATGCCGACGCTCTCGTAGTCCTGGTCGATCGGATGAAAAGCGTAGCCGAAGATCAACGGCTTGCCGTCCGGCTGGATCATTGCGCCATCGATCTTCGGACCGTAGATTCCGGCCGGAAAGCCGACCGTGACCAGGCCATCGCCACCGCCGAATCCGGCGTCGGTCTGTCCGGTCGCGGCATCCAGTCGCGCGATCAGCAGCAATTCGTTCTGCAGTCCCGAGCGGTCTTCGCCGAACAGCCAGGTGCGTCCGCTCGCCGACGTCGCCATCGCGCGCAATCCCGGATTGGCGGTGCCGAATCCCGGGGAGGCCGCGACGACCGCGCGTCCGAGGTTGTTGCCGTAGCCCGGATTGATGGTGCCGTCCACGGTGCCGGCATGGGCGCTCGTGGCGAGCAACAGGATCGATGGCAGGCAGGACAGGAAACGACGCATGTTCGAGGCTCCAGTGGATTCATCGAGACATACGGATGCGACCGGGTCTGCGGATCATTCAGGCTGCGGGCCATCGGTCGCCGGCGTCACTTCAGTCGCGCGGGTTCCCTGCAGGCTTATTCGAAGCCGTCCTTGAACAGCGCACCGGCCTCGATGCGATAGGTGAGCATGAGGTCCTGGTTGGCGTCGACGTGATGTATGGCGCTGCCGACGAGGATGCCGCCGCCGTCGGCGAACGCGCGCAAAGGCCGGTCGAAGTAGGCCGAGTGGGCAATGGCGACGAGTCCGTTGCTGCCGAAGTCGGCATCGCGGTTACCGTCGGGCGTGAGGCGCAGGATCACATCGTCGGCCGTGGCTGCCTCCGTGGGATCGATGATCGCTGCGCTCCGGTGCGCATAGGCCTCGCCGTCGCCCAGACTGGCGGCGGACACCGAGATCGGTCGCGACGCACTCACTCGGGCGCTGCCCGGCGCATGCGGCACATGCGCATAGGCCAGTCCGGTACCGGCGATGGGGGTGAAATCGGTCGCCGGAAGCGCCACACCGTCGATCTGCACCGACGACAGTGCGTCCTGCGGTGCGATGACTGTCAGGTTGAGCTCCACCGGATGGATGTCGAAGGCCGGGTCAGGCAAGTTCACCAGGTGTTCGCGGCCCCAGCGGGCGATCGGTTCCATCGTCAGCATGGACGGATCCCCGGGGCAGTTGTCGCCGACCTCGTCGAAGCTGCAGGCGCGCGTGAACTGCGCGATGCTGGCCGGCTTGCTTGTTGAAATGAGCGTCGGACTGCTGCGCAGCACATCGTGGGTCTGGCCTGGCATCAGCGTGGCGATGCGTTGGCCGTTGCTGAAAACGCTGGTATCGGCTTCGTGCGCGAGGATACGGATCACGTCGCCGCCTGGGCGACCGGCGCTGGGCACCATCACGAAGGTGCTGCCCCAGCGCGACAGCGGTTGTTGCTGCTCGTACGCAAGGTCGCAAAAGTCGATGCCGTCCGGCACCTGGGCACAGGTGTGGCCGCTGAGCACCGCGACCGGTCGATCGGCGACCACCGTCGTGCCGCTGAGATCGCCATGGACCGCATCTGCGCGCAGGTAGTAAAGCTGCCCCTGCTGCAGGCTGACCTGGAACGGGGTGCCTGCCGGGTGCCCCGCGGCGGTCGTGCGCGGATTGATCGTGACGTGCGTGTTGTCGTGGGCGGCCACGACCAGAAGTTCGCTTCCGACGCCGTACCCGCTGTCCCAAGACATCACGCGGTAGTCCTGGCCAATCGCGCTCACCGGCTGGATGACGCTGGTATCGATCGAGAACGACCGGCCGTTCATCGGCACCACACTGACCGGTGCCGAAGCGGTCACATGCAGGCTGAGGTTCAATACCTGCCCGTTCGATCCCTGCATGTCCTGCACCGACTCAGGCAGTTCAATCACGGCCGGCACGCCCGCTGCTACGGCGAACGGATAGGTCTGGGCCAGCGACGGACTCGACAGCACGCCGGTGGCGGCCACGTCGCTGCTGATCATGACCTCCGACACGCTGATCGGGTAGACCGAGGGCACCATCGCGAACCAGAAGTCCGTGCCCGTGTCGGTCGAGGCTTGCGGCTGCCCGGTCACGTCGCTGGCCGCGATGATGGCGCGGCCCTGCGGGTCGAGTTCCAGCGACGCGATGGTTGCTTCGAACGACAAGCGGTTGTCCATCGCCTCGACACGCATGCCGTTGTTCCCGAAGTTGCCATCCGGATGGCCGTCGGCATCGACCTGTGCCAGCAACGCCAGTGTCTCGCGCGATGCCACTCGTTTCGCTTCGCCAAGTGCGAGCAGACGGCCGTCGGCATGCAACGCGAGATCGCGGGCGCGGTCGTGGTTGTCGCCGCCGAGATCGAACGCGAACGACTGGAAGCCATTGCCGCCGAAGCTGGTGTCGCTGCTGCCGCCGTTGTCGAACTGGGCAATGCCGAGTTCGAGGTCGTAGATGCTGTTGCTGGCCATTTCGAAGGTGCCGAGCACGGCGATACGTCCGTCCGGGCGCACGACCACCGCTTCGTAGTGCTGGGCATACGCGCTTGCAGCGGGAAGCGCTGGCGTGACGATGCCAGCGCCGGCGCCGAAGCCAAGGTCGAAGGCACCGGTTGTGGTCAGGCGGGTGATGAAGGGGCGCTCGACCAGCGTGTCCGCGCTGCAGTTGCCGATCACGACGATGGTGTTGTCCGGAGCGATCGCCGCGTCGGTGACGCGGCAACTTTCCTTCGGATCGAGAAAACTGCGGATGGTCCGGCAGCCGTCGGTATCGAAACTGCCGTCGAGCGTGCCACTGGCGGTCAGCCGGCATACCAGGGCCGGAAACGGCCCCGCTTCGCCATTGGCCGATTGCAGCGCACCAAAGACGATCGGTTTGCCGTCATTCTGGATGAGGGCGCCGTCGAGCGCGAGCGATTCGACCTGCGGTATCAATGCGGCCGGGAGCAGCGTGCGCCGGCGCCCGTCTGCACTCGGGCCGAAGCCGGTGTCGGGCTGCCCATTGGCCAGGGTGCGCGCGACGTAGAGAGCGTTACGGTCCTTGGGGTCGTCCCCAAACATCCAGATGCGGCCAGAGGTCGGGAATTTCGCGACCGCACGCATCTGCACGGAGTCCGATTCGAGATAGCCGAAGCTGCTGCGGCCGCCATCACCGAAGCTCGTGTCCAGCTGGCCATCGATGTTCGCTGCGGATGCAGCGCCAGCGGCCAACAACAGGGGGAACAGGGTGCGACGCATATCCGGGTCTCCAGTGGGGTCGTGGAGACGTACGCAGCCGATGCGGTCGGCGGATCACCGGGAAAAAGAACGGCCGGCGCAGAGGCCGGCCGTGCTTGTCGCGACAAAACCGTCAGGGTCTATTCGAAGCCGTTCTTGAACACCGCGTCGGGATCGGGGATGACCACGTTCCAGCCGATGTCCTTGAACAGCGGGATGGTGAGGTCGACGTCGTCGAACAGGCTGGTGTTCAGCGACGGCTCCATCAGCAGGTTCGGGAACGTGTCGACGGTCCAGTGCGAGACCGAGGAGCCGGGCTGCACCGGATTCGGTGCATTCATGCGAACGTAACGTGAGCCTTGGCTGACTTGAGTGCCGGCCAGCGTCGACGAGAAGCCGATGGTGCCGGTGACCGTATTCGGAATCGCCAGTTCGGCGCGAATGGCATTGCCGTCGGCCTGCGAAATGCCGATCGACGGAATGCTGATCGTCGGGTCGGCACCAGCCATCCCGGGCAAGCCCGCCGCGTTGTTGTCGATCACTGCGCCGATGGCACCTGCGTCCTGGGCATTCTTCACCTTGACCGTGAAGTTGCAGTTGCCGCGCACCATCAACGCGATCTTGCCGGTGACGGCTGCGGCATTGCTGATCGCTTCACAGCCATCGAGGGTGGACGCACCGCCCGCGTCGGTGGCCGCGACAATGGCACCGGTCAGTCCGCTCTGCGGCGCCAGCGGTCCGAACGCCGCGATCTGGGCCGTCTTGACGCCTGCGATATTGCCCGGCGCCGTGATTGTCAGGATGCCCGCGCCCAACAGGAAATTGGCCTGTTCGGCGGTCACGTTCGGGCCTTTCCAGATCAGGTTCGGGTCGCTGATCGCGGAGGCCAGCCGCGTGGCGTTGTCGGCCATGTTGATCCAGGTCGTGCCGCTCGTCGCATCGGCCAGGAAGGTGTCCCAGATCGCCGGCGTGCCGTTCAAGAACGCACCCGTCGAGGAATTGGTGAAGGTCTGGAAGCCGAGTCCGTGGGCGATCTCGTGGAAGACCACCGGCAACAGCGGGATGCGACCGGCCGGCGTCGTGTCGGACGCAGCGGTCGAGTAGTACCAGCCGGCGGTGCCATTGAGGCAGGTGCCGGTATCGATGCTGACATTGAACTGCGAGTTGATGTCGTTGGTGACCGCGTCGAGATCGGTCCCTGCCAGCGAGTTCGCGAGTGCGGCGTTGTACCAGACGTTCGCAACCGGGGCGTTCGCGAAATTCGAATGCACCGTCATCGCGCCGGCCGAGCCCAGCGTCGCGCTGGTGCCATTGCAGGTCAGCGGATTGAAGGCGGCCTGCACCTTGATCACGACATTGCTGTTCAGCAGCGCGCCCCATTGGTTGGCGGCGGTCTGGAACACGTGCAGACGCTGTGCGCCCAGTGTCGTGAAGGGGTTGCTCGGCAATGCGGCGACGACGGTCGGATCGTTGAATCCTTCACCGGCGCCGTCGATGTTGACGACGGTGATGGTGGCGGCCTGTGTGGACGAGCCCGCGAGCAGGGCGAGCGTGGAGAGCAGACGTGTGTGATTCATCGTGGACATCTCTCAGCGGTCGTTGCGTTCGACGGCAGGCGTGTCCGCCGCGGTCTCGGGGTGCTCGTGCGCGCCACGACTGGCATGGGCGGCGTCGGCGCAATGCGCCTTGAGCGTGCCGTTCTGGTCTGCAGTGACCACCGTGGACTGTTCGAAGCGCCCATCCAGGTAGGCCGTGGTAGACCCGTCGGCGTGGTGAACCACGCGGGCGGTGTCGCCGTCCTCGCGGTAGTTCGCGCTGTTGGCCGCTGCGTCGCGACGTTGCTCTTCGGTCACCGGTGCATGGGTGAGTTCGCCGGTTTCGGGGTCGATGTAGACGCGCATGGCCTCGCCCGAGGCGGGCTGCGCCGTCTGCGTTGCGGTGTCATCGGCCTGAGCCCACGGCGCCATTCCGGCCAGCAGAAGCAGTGGGACGATTCGGAGACGTTGCATGGCGGAAACCTCGCGCGTGCGGTTGCGGGACGGAAAATGTATCAGATCGTGTTTGGCGCGGATCGGGTGGCGTCAGCGTGAAGACGGACGCAGCAACATCGGCAACAGCGCTGCCAGCAGCAGATAACCGCAGCACCATTGCGCGACGACGGTCCGGTCGGCTGCGGCGAGCTGCCAGGGCAGGTACAGCGCGGCATCCGGGCGGATCGAGTGGATCAGGCCGAACGCCGTCAACGCGGCGCCGATCAGCAGCGCGAAGGACGCGCGCCACGGCTTGCCGTCGATCACCGCGACGAAGGCCGAGGCCCAGACCATCGAGGTCAGGATGAAGCCGTTGCCGAGCACGACGAGGGTGAACAGTTCGGACGGGCCGTGCGCGCCCGGCGCGTAGAGTTCGCCGTAGCGTTCGAACGGGATGTAGTTCGGGTCGCCGAGCTTGATCGCGAGCATGCGCGCGATCGCCGGGAAAAATGCGATGACCACGGCCGCCCAATACTTTCCGGGCGTCGCCTCGAACGATTGCACGCAGATGCCGATGGCGACATAGACCAGGATCGGCGCCAGTACGGCCAGCGGCAGGAATTCGACCAGGGCCGCGAGCACCCCGAACATGCCGCCGAGGCCGACGAAGATCCCGGTTGCCAGCGTGTAGCGATGTCCGGCGCCCATCGCCTTGTACGAGGGTTGGCCGATGTAGGGCGTGGTCTGCGCGACACCGCCGCAAACGCCGCCAACCAGGGTCGAGAACGCCTCGACCAGCAGGATGTCGCGGGTCTTGAAGCGGTCGCCGGCCGCGTGTGCGCTTTCGGTCACGTTGATGCCGCCGATCACCATCAGCAGGCCGAATGGAATCAGCAGCGGCAAGTACGGCAAAGCGAACGCGAAGCCGTCGATGAAGCCGAAGTTCGGCAGCGGCAGCGCAAACCGCCATTGCGGCGACGGCGGTGCGTGGAAGGCGTCGCCGATCAGTCCGCCGCTGCCGAGCGCGTAATACAGCACCGTGCCGATCAGCACCGCGAACGGCACCGAGGGCAGCTTCGCGAAGCGCGGGCTGCCGAGCAGCAATGCCAGCACCAGGCCGAGTCCGACGAGCCCGACCACCGGCACGCGCAGGATTTCGATCAGCGGCAGGAAGCCCATCAGCACCAGGGCGATGCCGGCGATCGATCCGAGCAGGCCGGCGCGCGGCACGTTGCGGCGCACGGCGTCGCCGAAGAACGAGAGCACGAACTTCAGCGCGCCCATGATCACGAGTGCGGCCATGCCGAGTTGCCAGGTGCGAAGGCCGGCGGCGTCGGCATCGAGTCCCTGCGCACGAAAGCCCGCGAACGCCGGGCCGAGCACCAGCAGAGCCATGCCGATCGACGTCGGCGCATCGAGCCCGAGCGGCATCGCCGTCACGTCGCTGCGGCCTTCGCGTTTCGCGAGCGCGATCGCCATGCGCGTGTACAACAGATTGCCGACCAGCACGCCGAGCGCCGTGCCCGGAAACATCTTCGTGTAGACGATTTCGGCCGGCATGCCGAACACCCCGACCAGCACCGTCGCGATGAAGGCCAGGATCGAGACGTTGTCGACCACCAGGCCGAAGAAGCCGTTGATGTCGCCGGCGGCGGGGCGTTGCGCGGTCTGAATCATTGCGGCTCGAAAGGGCGAGGGGCTGCCCTGATGCTATCCGAGCCGCGCAGCGACCTCTTCTCCGATCGCCAGGCTCGAGGTGAGCCCGGGCGATTCGATGCCGAACAGGTTGATCAGGTTCGTGAGGCCGTGGGTCGATGCGTCCTGGATCACGAAGTCGCCGCTGGGGCTGCCCGGGCCGACGAGCTTGGGGCGGACGCCGACGAAGTCGGGTTCGAGCTGGTCGTCGCGGAGCACGGGCCACCAGTGTCGGATCGAATCGGCGAAGGCGGTGCGCTGGCGGTCGTCGAAGTGATAGTCGGGCTCGGGCTGCCAGCGCACGTCCGGGCCGAAATGCACATGGCCGGCGCTGTCGAGACCGAGGTGCACGCCGAGTCCGGCCGCGTGCGGCACGGGGTAGATCAGGCGCGAGAACGGCGATCGGCCGCGCAAACGGTAGTAGTGGCCCGCGGCGTAGAACTGCGTCGGGATGTGTTGTGCAGCGAACGCGTCGATCATGCGTGCGACGTGGGTGGCCTGCAATCCGGCGGCATTGATCAGACGCCGGCAACGCACGCGATCGCCGCCTGCGACCTCGACGCTGAAGACGCCGTCTTCGCAGCGCACCGAGGTCACGGGCATCGAACAGGCCACGCGACCGCCGCCTTGTTCGATCTCGCCGATCAGGGCCATCACGTATTCGGGCACGTCGAGAATGCCGGACTCGGTCGATTCGATTGCCGCCGCGCAGTGCAGTGCCGGCTCCAGTCGCGCCGCTTCCGCACCATCGACGATGCGCAGGCCTTCGACCCCATTCGCCTGCGCGCGCTGCACGACCACGCGCAGGCTTTCGGCCTCAAGCCAGTCGGTGGCGACCACGAGCTTGCCGAGCTTGCGATGGGTGATGCCGCGGCGCGCGCAGTAGTCGTACAACAGCCGCCGGCCGCGCACGCACAGCCTGGCCTTCCAGGAGTCCAGCGCGTAGTAGATGCCGGCATGGATGACGCCGGAATTGCGCGAGGAAATGCCCTCGCCGGCGCGTTCTTCGGCTTCGAGCACGAACACCTCGCGCCCTGCCTGCGCCAGCGCCCGCGCCACCGCCAACCCGACCACGCCGGCGCCGATGACGATGCTGTCGATATCCACTGCGGGGACGTTCATGGCGGGAGCTTATCGCGGCCTGGAGGCCGCTCCTACGTATGGCTTGAACGGGCTTGATCGGAGATGCTGATCGCGGCCTGGAACGGGCCCTGATCGACGGTGCTCATCGCGGCCTGGAGGCCGCTCCTACGGTGGCTCGACCAGGCTTGATCGAAGTTCTTTTGTAGGAGCGGGCTCCAGCCCGCGATGCTCTGCGCGCGATGCCCGCGACGTCTAGCTCATCCGATCGACCGAATAATGCGCGAGATCGCGAAGGTGTTCGGCGCGGGCATCGAAGAGGGTGAGCGCATCGATTGCGTCGCGGCGCAGCTGTTCCGCCAGCGCGCGCGATTCGGCGAGGCCGAGGATGGCGGGATAGGTGGGCTTGTTCTGCGCGGCATCGGAACCTTGCGGCTTGCCGATGACCGCGGTGTCGCCCTCGATGTCCAGGATATCGTCGCGGATCTGGAAGGCGAGGCCGACGGCGTGGCCGTAATGCAGCAGCGCATCGATGCGTGCGCCGTCGCGTTCGCCGGCTGCAAGCGCGCCGAGATGCACCGAGGCGCGGATCAGGGCGCCGGTCTTGTGGGCGTGCATGCGTTCGAGTTCGCTGCGGGTCAGCGTCTGGCCGACGGCATCGAGGTCGAAGGCCTGGCCGCCGGCCATGCCCTGGGAACCGCATGCGGCAGCGAGCACGCGCAGCATCTCGACGTGCGGCGCGGCTTCGCGGCCTTCGCGCGCATCGCGTGCGAGCACCTCGAACGCCAGCGCCTGCAGCGCGTCGCCGGCGAGGATGGCGGTGGCCTCGTTGAAGGCGATGTGGCAGGTCGGTTTGCCGCGACGCAGGTCGTCGTCGTCCATCGCCGGCAGGTCGTCATGAATCAATGAATAGGCGTGGATCATCTCGACGGACGCAGCGGCCGCGTCGGCCTGTTCCAGCGTGCCGCCGCAAGCCAGCGTCGCGCCATACACGAGGCAGGGACGCAACCGCTTGCCGCCGCCGAGCGTGCTGTAGCGCATCGCGCGATGCAGGTTCGCGGGCGCCCGCGCTTCGGCAGGCAACGCGTGTTCGAGGACGGATTCGGCGCGAGCGGCCAGCGCGACCAGCGCCGGCGTGAGGTCACGGCGTGTCGGGGTCGAAGCGGGGCGCGCCATCGAGGTCGTTCGGGTCGATGATCTGGCGCACGCGCAGTTCGGCCTGGTCGAGTGCGCTGCGGCATTGCCGGTACAGCCCGACGCCGCGTTCGAACGCGGACAAGGAATCGTCCAGCGACATCTCGCCCTTTTCCATGCGCGCGACCAGCGATTCGAGCTCGTCGAGCGACTGCTCGAACTCGGCTGAACGACTGGCTTCGTGCGTCTCGGGGGGCGACATGCGCGCACCTTAGCCCGGCGGCGGTCCGGATTCAATTCGCCAATGGTGTCCTGCATCACGCAAACGCGACGCGAATCCGGCGTCGAGGAGCAGGTCGCCCACCGCGAGCAGGGTGTCGCCCTGCCACAGGTACGGCAAGGCGTCGCGCCGCCATGGCGGCACGCCGTATTCCTGCAGCAACAGGCGTACCGGTCGCCGCGACGCGTCCGCATGCAGCCGGATCTTCTCGCCGCCCTGTCGGGGTTTCACCCACAAGGGCGCATCGAACAGGCCGGGCAGGGCCGGCAACACGCGGCCATCGTCGAGCGGCAGCGGAAACGTCGGCGACCACGGCCGGGTTCGAATCTGGATCGCGTCGGAGGCAGCGAGCGCATGCAGCCGGTCGCGATAGCGATACATCACGCCGCCCGGCCAGCGCACTTCCGGCACGCGGTCGGCGCGGGCGTCGCGCATCTGTCGCAGCACTTCGCGCAAGGCCGACGGTGGCGGATTCGCCAGCGCCAGATCGCGCAGCCATGCCTTCAGCACCGCGATGGCCGTGCCCTCGGGCAGGTCGAGCACACGCACGTCGAGCACGTTCGGATCGAGGTCGCGATGACGCGCGAGCAGCCGTTGCGCTTCGGGTTCGGCGAGCGCGAGCAGATCGGCCGCCCGCGCCGCGGATGTCGCCAGCGCGGTGATCGCCTGCGGCCAGCGCTGCGCCAGACGCGGCAGGATCTCGTGGCGCAGGAAATTTCGATCGTGCGCCGTGTCGGCATTGCTCGGATCGTCGATCCAGTCGAGCCCGGCCGCGTCGGCTTCGGCGCGGATGAAACTGCGTGACACGTCCAGCCATGGCCGTGCCAGCCAGCCGCGCGCGAAACGTCGCAACGGGCGCATGCCGGCGAGTCCGTCGTAACCGGGCGAGCGCAGCGCGCGCAGCAGGAAGGTCTCGGCCTGGTCGTCACGGTGATGCGCTGCCAACAGCACTTCGTCGTCGCCAAGGCGTTCGGCGAAGGCGGTGTGGCGGGCTGCGCGTGCGGCCGCTTCGAGGCCAAGCTTGGCGATGCCGTCCACCGTCACCCGCGCAACGTCGATGTCGACAGCGTGTGTCGCGCACCAGTCGCGACATCGCCGCGCCCACTGGTGCGAGTCCGCATGCAGGCCATGATCGACATGGATCGCGCGCAGCGCGAAGCCGCGCTCATCGCGCAGCGCCGCAGCCACCGCCAGCAACGTGCGTGAATCCAGCCCGCCGCTCAACGCAATGACGAAGCGGCGTTGTGGCAGCGTGTCGAGAAACTGGTCGAGGGCGAGGCGCGGCAGCGACATCGGTGCAGTGTGCCATTGGACACGACATCCGGGCGACCGCACCCGCGAGAGCCGGTGCGTCGCGCCGTGGTCAGGGTTTCGCGAAGCGGTAGTGCCCCACCAGCCATTCGCTGCCGTCGCGATAGCCGAACAGTTCCGCGCAGGCCATCCAGAACATGCGCCAGCGTTGGTGCCAGAGCCGGGCGCGGTCGTCGCCATAGGCACCGGCGAGGATCTTCAGCACCTCGTCGCGGCGGGCATCCTGGTTCTGCAGCCAGTGGTTTGCGGTCCGTTCGTAGTGCGTGCCCGGCACCCGCCACTGTTCCTCGATGTTCAGGTCGCGCTGGAACCAGACCAGGGTGTCGGCGCTCGGCATCAGGCCGCCGGTGAAGAAATGGCGGGCCATCCAGTCGTGGTCGCCGTCGCGTTCGAACGGATAACAGACCTCGCGATGGCAGAAGATGTGCACGAACAACTTGCCGCCGGGCCGCAGCCACGAGGCGATGCGGCCGAGCAGGGTCTCGTAGTTGCGCATGTGTTCGAACATTTCGATCGAAACGCAGCGATCGAACGATGCGGCGTCGAGTTCGAGGCGATTCACGTCGCGCGTGAGGATGCGCACGTTCGCCAGTCCGCGTTCGCGCGCCCTGGCTTCGATGAATTCGCGCTGGAACGAGGAATTGCTGACGCCGGTGATGCGCGAATTCGGATAACGCTCGGCCAGGGTCAGGGTCAGCGAGCCCCAGCCGCAGCCGAGTTCGAGCACGTCCTGGCCATCGCGGAACTCGCCGCGTTCGAGGTACAGGTCGAGCATCGCGACTTCGGCCTGGTCCAGCGTTTCGCGGCCGGTCGGGTAGTAGCAACTCGAATACTTCAGGCGCTGCCCCAGCGAGGCCACGAAGAAGGCGGGCGGCACTTCGTAGTGCTGGGTGTTCGCGGCTTCGGTCTCGATCGCGACCGGGCTCCGGCGCAGTTCGTGGATGCGCGAACGCAGGCGCTCGAACCAGTCGCCCGCATATTCCTGGCGCAGCCGATCGGCGCAGAGCTGGCGCATCGCGAGCCGCAACAGCGGATCGGGCAGCCAGCCGCGTTCGGCCAGACCGACGCCGGAGAACATCGGTTCGTGACCGGTGAGGGCGTGCAGGCGTTCGCTGATCGATGAACTCATGGTTTCGGCATCCACGGAATGAAACGGCTGGTGGTGCGCTGGTAGTCGCGGTAGTCGTCGCCGCGCGAACGCAGCGATTGCGCTTCGACGAAGGGAATGCCGGTCAGCCAGTTCAGCGACACCAGCATCACCACCGGGCCGATCCAGCTCCACGCGAACAGGGGCGAGCCCGTCGCCAGCACGACGTAGGCGAACCAGTGCAGCCATTCGAAGAAATAGTTCGGATGCCGCGAGTAGCGCCACAGACCATCGCGACAAGTCTTGCCGCGGTTCGCCGGATCGCGCCGGAAGGCGTCGAGCTGCGCGTCCGCCAGCGATTCGCCGCCGAGCGCGAGACACCAGATCGCCACCGCGACGAGCAGATGCGGCAGGTCGAGCGGGGTGGGATTCTGTGCGGCGGCCAGCATCGGGATCGCGAACAGCACGACGAGCAGGGCCTGGACCATGAAGAAACCGAAGAACTTGCCCTGATCGCCCTGCCAGTGCGCGCGCAGATGGGCGTAGCGCCCGTCCTCGGGTTCGCGCAGCACGCGGTGCAGCAGGTGCAGGCCGAGCCGGAATCCCCAGAGTCCGCCCAGCACGGCGACCGCGATGCGCGTGGCGACATCGCCCTTCGCGAACCAGCCGAAGCCGAGCGCGGCGCTGCCGAGCATCAGGGCCCAGGCCACGTCGACGAAGCCGGCATTGCGGCTGCGCCATTGCAGCAGCCAGACCAGAGCCATCACCAGCGCGGCGACGAGGCCGAGCCAGAGCAGAGGCTGCAGCAGCGGACTCATGCGGGCCTCGCTTCGCGTGCGACGAGCCGGACAGCCACGGCCGCGAGCAGCGGCATGGCGATGGCCCAGGCGACCGCGAGCGCGATCAAGGTCTGCGCCTGCGGCGCGGTGAAGGCCACGGCTTCGAACAGGCGCGCGGCACCGAGGTAGGCGAGCGGTCCGCCCAGCGCGCCGAACAGCAGCGCCAATGCCGGTCGCGATTTCAGGAAGGCCAGCGAATGATTGACCGTCAGCGCGAAGCCCGCCCACAACACCAGGATCCAGACCGGCGCGAACTGTCCCGACGGCAGCGGCGTGGCGTAACGCAGCCAGCCGCCGGCGATCAGCAACGAGTCGATGGCGAAGCCGAGCAGGACGCCCAGCGCAAGCAGTGCGACGTCGGCGCGCGGCCAGCGCGAGTCGCGCAATTGCCAGATCGCGAACACGACCAGCACCGGCAGGCCGCACCACCACAGGCCCGCACCGGCGCCGGCCACGGTGGCGAACCAGACCGCCTGGAACAGCGCGGCATTGATCAGGACGTTCATACCGACGGCTTCAGGTCGGGCAGATACTGCGTGCGCCGCGATTGCGGTTTCGCGAACAGCATCTGCACGTCGCCGACGGCGCGCTCCATGAAACCGCCTTCGCAATAGGCGAGATACCAGCGCCACATGCGGATGAAGCGGTCGGAGTACCCGAGTTCGCGCACCGCAGGCAGTTGCGCGAGGAAACGCTCGTGCCAGCGGCGCAGCGTGAGGGCGTAACTCGGACCGATGTCCTCGAGCTGGGTCAGCTTCATGTCCGATACCCGGCCGGCCGCTTCGACCATCGCGGACACCGAGGGAATGAAACTGCCAGGGAAGATGTGGCGCTTGATGAAGTCCACGGACTTCAGCGCCTGGGCGTAGCGGTGGTCCTCGATGGTGATGGCCTGGATCAGCGCGAGCCCGTCGGGCTTGAGCAGGCTGGCGCACTTCGCGAAATAGGTATCGAGATAGTGATGGCCGATGGCCTCGATCATCTCGATCGACACCAGCTTGTCGTAGCAGCCGTCGAGGTCGCGGTAGTCCTTCAGCAACAGGGTGATGCGGTCCGACAGCCCGGCCTCGGCGACACGTTGGGTTGCGAGCGCATGCTGTTCCTTCGAGATCGTCGTCGTGGTGACGCGGCAGCCATGGTGCTTCGCGGCATGCAGGGCGAAGCCGCCCCAGCCGGTACCGATCTCGACGACGTGATCGGACGGCTTCAGGTCGAGCTTCCGGCAGATGCGATCGAGCTTGCGTGTCGCCGCCACGTCCAGCGACTCGTTTTCGTCGACGAAGATCGCCGACGAATACATCAGGTTCCGATCGAGAAACAGCCGAAACAGGTCGTTGCCGAGGTCGTAATGCTCGGCGATGTTGCGGCGGCTGCCCGTGCGGGTATTGCGGCGGAACAGGTGCAGCGCCTGCATCAGCCAGCCGCCGACACGCGCGCTGCCGGTCTCCATGGCATCGAGCAGGTCGCGGTTGCGCACGAAGATGCGCACCAGCGCGACCGGGTCGTCGCAGCGCCACAGCCCGTCCATCCAGGCCTCCGCCACGCCGACCGAACCGTTCAGCGCCAGGCGCCGGTAGAACTCGGCCGACTCGACGCGGATCTCGGCACGCAGCGGTTCGCGTCCATCGACGGACTTGCCCAGGACGAAGCTCTCGCCGTCGTCATGCAGGGTCAATTCGCAGTCGCGCAGGCTCGCCAGCGTCGCCAGGAACCGAGACCGCAGGAAGCGGGTGAGGCGGCCGTGCGCTTCCGCGGCCTCGGTGTCGTTGCGGTCGATCGCGTGTGTCGTGCTGTTCATGGCGCGGCCTTGGATTTTCCGGGGTGATCGTACACAGGGTTCTGTTTGCACCAGATGATGAAGGCGTGCCAATGGATCGCGGCCACCACCTGCAGCGTCATCAGCGGATAGCGCCAGAGCGCGCGGTGCAGCGCGCTCCGCGAGATCGGCTCGCGCGCGAGCATGAGGGTCGCGTCGAAGTCGCGACCGCCGTCGTGGTTCACGTCCATGTGCACGCGAAGATGGTCGTCCGGTGTCTGGAAGCGCCAGTCGTAGCGGCGCTGCATCGGCAGGAAGGGCGAGACGTGGAAACGCTTGTCGAACCGGAAATGCAGGGCGCGGCCATGGCGCGTCGCGTCGTCCGTCGGCAGCACGTAGCTGTGGCGCTCCTTCCACGGCGTGTTGGTGATCTCGGCGAGGATGCAGTCCAGCGTCTCGCCGTCGCGCCGGTAGCAGTAGTAGAAACTCACCGGGTTGAAGCAGTGGCCGAAGCAGCGCGCATGCGTCAGCAGACGGATCGGACCGTCGGGGCGTCGCCCGGTGTGTTCGGCCACGGTGTCGCGCACGGCCTCGATCAGCGGTTTCGCCGGATCGCCGTGATAGTCGCTGCGGCGGAATTCGGCCAGTTGGCGTCCCTGCGCGGACCAGAACGGCGACAACGCCATCACCGCGTCGATCTCCTCGAGATCGAGATACAGATATGCGACCGGATAGGTGAAGGCATGCGCATGCGGCGCATGGCGACGATGGCGCACGTGGCCGTGGTAGATCGCGCTGGCGAATTCGCCGCTCATCCCCAGCGGATTCCGAGGCCGCGCGCGACATCGACGGCGCTGCGCATGCCGTCCTCGTGGAAGCCCCAACCCCAATAGGCGCCGGCATACCAGGTGCGTTGCCGGCCGCTGATCTCGTCGCGTCGTGCCTGTGCCGCGACCGATTCGCGGGTGTAGATCGGGTGCTGGTAGCACAGTCGTTTCAGGATCTTCGCAGGGTCGATGCGATCGGTGCAGTTCAGCGTCACGCAGAAGTTCTCGGGCGCGACGATGCCTTGCAGCTGGTTCATGTCGTAGGTGACGGTGCACTGATTGCGGTCGTCGTCGAGCATCAGCGCATTCCACGCCGCCCAGGTCTTGCGACGTTTCGGCAGCAGGCGCACGTCGGTATGCAGGACGGTGTCGTTGTCCTGGAAGCGCAGGGCGCCGAGGATGTCGCGTTCGCGCTCGCTCGGGTCCGCAAGCAGGGCCAGCGCCTGATCGCCATGGCAGGCGAACACGATCTGGTCGAAGCGTTCGCGACCGCCATCGATCTGCACGTCGATGCCGTGTTCGTCGCGCCGCACCGAACGCACCGGCGTGTTCGTGCGCACGGAAAACGCCGCCTTCGCGAGCAGGGCGCGCACGTAGCTGCTGGAGCCGCCGCGCAGCACGCGCCAGGGCTTGCGGTCGCCTGTCACCATCATCTGGTGGTTGGCCATGAACGCGACCAGGTACTTGGCCGGGAACTTCAGGATCTGCGCGCTCGGGCTCGACCACAGGGCCGAAGCCATCGGCACCAGATGGTCGTCGCGGAAGGCCGCGCTGTAGCCGTTGGTCTCGAGGTAATCGCCGAGGTCCGGGCCCTGGCCGGGGAGGTCGAGCAGGGCCGGCGCCTCGCGGTAGAACTTGAGGATGCCGCGCACCATCGACCAGAACCTCGGCGAGACCAGGTTGCGCCGCTGCACGAACAGGCGGTCGAGATCGGTGGCGTTGTATTCGAGTCCGCTGCGTTCGTTGCGCACCGCGAAGCTCATGGTCGTGTCCTGCACCTCGACGCCGAGTTCGCCGAGCATCCGGAAGAAGTTCGGGTAGTGGTCCGGATTGCAGACGATGAAGCCGGTATCGACGCGATAGTTGCGACCGCCCAGTTCGATGTCGTGCGTATGCGTGTGGCCGCCGACATGATCGTTCGCTTCGAACACGGTCACCGCGTGTTCGCGCGACAGCAGCCATGCGGCGCCGAGGCCGCTGATGCCGGAACCGACGACGGCGATCTTCATCGGGCGTGCTTCAGTTGCGGCGGCACCGGTTTCAGGTCCCAGACCAGGCGGCACCAGCTCATCAGCTTGAGCAGGTAGAAGGTGAGGTCGTATTCCCACCAGAAGAAGCCGTTGCGTGCCGAGCCCGGAAAGTGGTGGTGGTTGTTGTGCCAGCCCTCGCCGAAGGTGATCAGCGCCAGCAGCCAGTTGTTGCGACTGTCGTCGCGCGTCCTGTAGCGGCGCGAACCGAAGCGGTGCGCGAACGAGTTGATCGTCACCGTGGCATGGAACAGCACCACCGTGGAGACGAAAAACCCCCAGATCAGCAGCTGTGCCGCGCTGGTGCCGTACTCGGGTCGGTGCGTTTCCAGCCAGCCGCCGAGCACGAACAGCGCGAGCGCGAGCGCGACCGGCACGAAGACGTCGAAGCGGTCGAGCAGGCGCAGTTCCGGGAACTGCAGCAGGTCCTTGATCACCGTCCGGTCGGTGCGAAAGCCGGCCTTGGTCAGGAACCAGCCCATGTGGCTGACGAAGAACGAGCGCGTGACCGGCGAATGCACGTCGAGTTCGGTATCGGAATGACGATGGTGGTTGCGATGATGCGCGGCCCACCACAAGGGGCCGCGCTGCACGCTGGCCGCGCCGACCAGGGCGAACAGGAACTGCACCGGGCGCGAGGTCTTGAAGGTCTTGTGCGAGAAGTAGCGGTGATAGAAGCCGGTGATCGCGAACATGCGCAGCGCGTACAGCGCCACCGCGGTCCAGAATGCGAACCACGAGAAGCCGACGAACCAGAGGCCGACCAGCGCCGCTACATGCAGGCCGATGAACGGGATCACCCGCACCCAGTCGATGCGGTGTGCGTCGGCGCCCGGGTCTGCCGCCGTTTCGGTGTCGAACCAGCGCGCAAAGGCCTTGGCCGCATCGACGATCCATCGATCGAAGCGGCGGCGCGACGGGTTGGGCTGATCCGGGTTCATGGGGCTTTGTTCGGCGTCTTCACTGATGTGAAGAGTGGCATTTTCACGAATGGATGTCAGCGTGGCGTGAGGGACCGGCGATCCCGGATGCGGGTTACGATCCAGCTACCTGACGAGGACCTGCCATGCGATTGCCGATTCGTCCGTTTGCGCTGCTGCTGGCGATGTTGTGCGTGATCCCGCTGACCGTGGCACCGCCAGTGTCGGCTGCCGTCGAGGACGACGACGCGGGCTGGGCATCGGACGAGGACGACGAGGCAGAGGCCGACTGGGGCGACGAGGACAGGCCGGCGGATGCATCCGAGGCCGATGCACCGCCGCCGCCGCCGCCGCCGCCCGCCGAGCGAGCCGCGGGCGAGCACGAGGACACGACGGTCTACAAGGTCGTCGTGAATCACGAGGAGCAGTATTCGATCTGGCCGGCCGACCGCGAGAACGCGCTGGGCTGGAACGACGCCGGGAAGCAGGGCACGAAGGCGGAGTGTCTGGCCTATATCGAGGAAGTCTGGACCGACATGCGCCCGTTGTCGCTGCGCAAGAAGATGGAAGAGAAGGCGCGCGGGGAGCAGTGACGCCGGCATCGCGTGTGGGTCCCTTTCACCCGTGATGCGGGCATCTGCTGCCCGCGGTTACGCTGCCGGCACCATGATCGATCCCTTCTCGCCATGAGCACTGCCGCCTCGTCGGTTCGG
The DNA here is from genome assembly GCA_044229785.1 of Ahniellaceae bacterium. GTDB lineage: Bacteria > Pseudomonadota > Gammaproteobacteria > Xanthomonadales > Ahniellaceae > JADKHK01. The sequence continues at coordinate 10,575 of JBGASK010000026.1, read as the reverse complement.
CGCGTCGGTCTGCGGATGCTCCAGACCGTTGCCGTGCTGCTGGCGTGGCAGGGCCTGTTCTGGGTGATGGTGCATGCCGTCGAGCGATCGGCGCGCCCGGTGGCCATGGACGAGCGCGACGAGATCGATTATCGCGTGCTGAACCCGGACGGCCGCGGTCTGCCGGATGCCGTCCCGATGCGGGCGCGGCACCAGGGTATGGATGGCTACGTGGTGCGGTCGGCCGGGCCCGGCGCGCGCGTGCGTTTTCTGCTCGACTTCGACGTGCGCGATGCCGCCGTGCCGCAGGCGTTGTTCCTCGCGATCCGCGAAGAGATCGACGAGGTGCGACTGAACGGCCAGCTGGTGCAGTCGTCCGACCCGCTGGCGCGCATGGCCGGATTGATCACGTCCGAGCCGGCCTATTACGCACTGCCGTCGCGGGCGCTGCGCGCGGGCGCCAACCGGCTGGAGATCGACAAGGTCGCGAGCGGATTCGACGTCGCGCTGTCCGAGTTCGCGATCGGCCCGGCGCGGGAACTCGCGGGCGCATTCCGCTGGCGCAACCTGCTGCTGACCGACCTGGCCCTGGTCGGCGTCGGCATCCTCGCCTTCACGCTGCTGCTGTGCCTCGCGGTGAATTGGCCGGAACCAGACCGGCCGCGCATCCGAGCGTTGATGCTGCTGCTGGCGAGTGCGGCACTCGGCACGGGGTTTCTGACCTTCAGCCCGCCGATCGAACTCGGCCTGTTCGGATTCGTCGCGATCTGGTGCGTGCTGAACCTCACGATGGCGGTCGCGATCCTCGCCTACGTGCTGTTCGATGTCGGCGTCGCCGGCGTGGCGGTGCGGCGCGTCTACCGCGCATGGCCGATGCTGGCTGCCGTGTTTGCGGCGGGATTCGTGCTCGCGGCCGCCATGCCCGAGCGTACCCAATTCGCCCTGTTCCACCTGACCCATGCGGCCTACCTGCTGGTCATCCTCGCGGGCGCGCTCGCCGTCGTCGTGCTGGCTTCGGACCTGGTGCGCGACCGGGCGCCCCGCTGGTTCGAACGCAGCATGCTGGCCTTGTGCATCTCGGCTCTGGTGCTGGATCGCGTCGGCAGCCTGGTCGACCTGCACTCGCCCTTCGACGCGCGATTGCCGCTGAGCCTGTCGTGGTCGCCCATCGTCGGTGCGTTGCTGGGCCTGTCGGTGGTGTTCGCGTTGGCGCGGGAAGCGGCCCAGGCGCGACGCACCGTGCTCGACGCCAACCGCGTGCTCGCCGACCGGTTGGCGCAGCGCGAATCCGAACTGGTCGCGAGTTACGCCGAACGCCAGGCCATGCAACGCCACGCCGCGGTGCTGGAGGAGCGGGCACGCATCGTGCGCGACATGCATGACGGTGTCGGCGGCAGGCTCGTCGGCCTGCGTCTGCAGGCGCGCGAGCTGGCGCCCGATGCGCTGACCCGGGCGATCGACGACACCCTCAACGACCTGCGTCTGCTGGTCGATGCGCTCGATACCGCCGAGGACGGGCTCGAGGACGCGCTGTTCGCCTTCGAGCGGCGCGTGCGCCCGCAGGTCGCTGCGGCCGGCGCGCGTTTCGACGTTCATTACGACCATGGCCGCGACGGCGATGCCTGCGAAGCGCGCGTGGTGCTGCAGGTGCTGCGCCTGCTCCAGGAAGCCCTCACCAATGCGTTGCGCCACGGCCATGCCCGTACCATCGCGCTCGGCACGCACCGCGACGCGGCCACCGGCCGCGTGCGCATCGTGTTGCGCGACGATGGCGTCGGCATGGCCGCCGACGCATCGGCGGGCCATGGGCTCGCCAACATGCATCACCGCGCCCGCGGCATCGGCGCGGAATTGCAGATCGCGTCCAGCCCGGCCGGCACCGAAGTGGCGCTGCTGCTGCCCGCTCCCATGGATGCGGAGGGAACGGGGACGACGCCTGACATGCCCATGTGATCCCTCGATCCGCAGCGCTGAACAGACTGCCCGCCGTCAGCACGACATCCGTCGATGTCGGTGAAAGGAGCGAGCGCGATGTCTTGGGGCCAATCGGTACGTCTGGGTGGAATCGTGGTTGTCGGCTTGATGGCGGCGGGCGCGGCGATGAACGTGCGCGCCGACTACGCCACCGGGCTGGCCGACCTGCGCCAGACCGGACACCCGCAGGCCGCTGCGGGCAATGGCAGCGCGATGACCGCGCTGGGTGACATCAATGGCGACGGTTACGCCGACTTCGGCGTCGGCGTGCCCGGCGACAGCTTGGGCGGCACCGCCGTCGGCGCCGGGTCGTTTTCGATCTACCTCGGTCATCCCGCCGACGACCGGCCCGGCGCGTCCGGCATCCTGAGAACCTACGGTACACACGCGGACATGCAACTCGGCGCCAGCATTGCCGGTGTCGGCGACGTCAATGGCGATGGCCGCGACGACTATCTGGTCGGCGCGCCCGGTGCGACGGTCGGCGGCATCACATCGGTCGGTCGCGCCTTCCTGTATTTCGGTCGCGTCGACGGTGCGTCGGTGGTCGCCGCCGACTTGGGCGGCACCCAGGGCAATGCGGCGTACGGCAGCAGCGTGGCCGCTGCGGGAGACGTGAACGGCGACGGCTACGCCGACGTGCTGGTCGGTGCGCCGTATTTCGATTCGCCGGCGCCGGGTGGCGCCAATGCGGGCCAGGTGCTGCTGTACTTCGGCGGTCCCGGCGCCTTCGATATCAGTCCGGATGCCGTGCTCAATCCGACGGCGGCCAATTCGCGTTTCGGATTCAGCGCGAGCGGCGTCGGCGACATGAATGGCGACAGCTTCGCCGACTTCGTCGTGGGCGTGCCGAAGGCATCGGTGGGTCAGACGGCCGAGGGCGCCGGCCTGTTGTATCTCGGCGGTCCGGGCGCATTCGACCCCAATGCCGATCTCGCCTTCGAGAGCAATCAGGCCAATGCCGAGATGGGCACGGCGGCGGCAGGCGCCGGCGACGTGAACGGCGACGGCTATTCGGACGTCGCCTTGGGCGCGCCCTTCTACGACAACGGCCAGGTCGACGAAGGCGCGGTGTTCGTCTATCACGACGGCGCGGCCGTCAACAATGTCGCCGATGTCGTGCTCGAGCGCGACGCCGCCGGCGCGAGCTTCGGTGCGGCAATCGCCGCCGCAGACAGCAATGGCGATGGCTACGGCGATCTGGTCGTCGGCGCACCGGCGGCCACCGACCGTGCGATCGGCAACTTCGGCACCGTGTGGATGTTTCCGGGCTCGGCCAGCGGGGTCGGCAACGATGCATTCAATCTGCGCGGCATGTCGTCGACGACCACCGCCGGTCGTTTCGGATCGGCCTTGAGCTTTGCCGACTACAACGCCGACGGCTTTCCGGAACTGTTCGTGGGTGCGCCGACGGAAACCGGGCCGAGTGGTGCGGGGCAGGGCTTCAGTTACCTGGTGCGGGCGACGCGGCGCCTGTCGAATGCGGTCGACACCACGGTGCAGGGCACGCAGGGGGGCGCACAACTCGGTCACGCCCTCGCCACCGGCGACTTGAATGGCGACGGTTACGCCGACGTGGCCGTGGGTCTGGTCGGCTTCGATACCGGCAGCACCGACGTCGGTCGGGTCGAGATCCATCTTGGCGCAGCGGGCGGTTTCGACATCGTGCCCGATGCCGTGATCAATGGTTCGACGACGGGCGGCAAGTTCGGCGATTCCGTGGCCATCGGCGATTTCAATCGCGACGGGTATGGCGATCTCGTCGTCGGCGCGCCGGCCCAGGGCGTCGCCGGCGAAGCCGTGGTCTATCGCGGCGGACCGGGCGCGTTCAACGTGACCGCCGATGTCACGCTCACCCACACGCAGGCGGGTGCGCGACTCGGCGATGCGGTGGCCAATGCCGGCGACCTCAACGGCGACGGTGCGGTCGACCTGATCGTCGGTGCGCCTGGCGCCGATGTCGGCGCCAGCGTCGACTACGGTGTTGCCTACCTGTATCCGGGCGGCAACGGCGGTCCGGCGACATCGCCGGCAAACGCCCTGATCGCGCAGGCGCCGAGTCGCGAGTTCGGCATCAACGCGGCCGGCATCGGCGACGTCAACGGCGACGGCATCGGCGATGTCGGCATCGCCGGCATGACCAGTTCGGTGTTCAGCGGCAGCCTGCATGTCTGGTTCGGCGGACGGCCTTTCGACGGGACACGCGACCAGGTCATCCAGAATGGTGCAGCCTTCGCGCGTTTCGGCATCGGTTTGGCGAATGCCGGCGACGTGAACGGCGACGGCTATTCCGATGTGGTGGTCGGCGCGCCCACCGAAGAAACCACATTCGTCGAGGCCGGCAAGGCGGAGGTCTTTTACGGCGGCGCATCCGGGCTGAACACGACGGCAGGCACGACCATCATCGGGCCGGCCCTCAACAGCCATCTCGGCGAGGCCGTGGCCGGCGCGGGCGATGTCGATGCGGATGGGTATGCCGACGTGCTGGTGGGTGTGCCCGATCAATCCACCGCCGGATTCGCCCGCAATGGTGTCGTGCGCCTTTACCGCGGTGCAGCGGCCGGACTGGTCACGGCATCGCCCCTGCTGTTCGAACTGGCCGACGACGAGTTGCGCTTCGGTGCCGCGCTGGCCTTGTCCGACCTCAATGGCGACGGCTTTGCCGATCCTGTCTTCGGTGCGCCGGGTGTGGCCGGCGGTTCGGCGGCCCAGGGTGCATTCGCGGCGAGTTTCCTGGTCTCGGAAGGCCGCAGCAGCGCCGTGCAGCAATTCCGCAATCCGGCGACGCCGCTGGATGTGCAGGGCGACACCGAGTCGACCGATGCCTTCTTCGTCGTCATGGACGGCTACAGCCCGCACGGCCGCGAACGCGCGAAGCTCGGCGTCGAAGCCTGTCCGAGCGGGGTGGCCTGGGGCAGCAGCAGCTGCGTGCGCAGCACGACGGCGAGCTGGATCGACACCACGGCGACCGCCGGCGGCGGCTTGATGGTCGCGCATCCGGACGGACTCGTCGAAGGCGCGTTGTATCGCTGGCGCGCACGCATGCTCTACGCCCCGTACGCGATCACGACCGCGTCGATCGTGGCGCCTGCGAATCCGTCGGCCGTGGGTCCGTGGCGACGCATGCGCGGCAGCGCCGATATCGCCGACCTGCGCGTGCTCGATACCCTGTTCAAGAACGGATTCGAATAAGCTCCGTCGGGCACAGGAGCCGACGATGCCGCCCGTACTGAACTACCGCGTCGCGATCATCGAGGACGATGCCGTGGTGCGCGGGCGCATCGCCGAGATGATCGCCGCCAGCGACCGCTACCGGCTGGTGTGGATGGCCGAGGACATCGAGACCGCGCAGATCATGATGGGCACGCTCTGCGACGTGGTGCTGCTCGACCTGGGATTGCCCGACGGCCGCGGCACCTGCCTGATCGCGCCGCTGCGCGCGCGCATGCCGCAGGTCCGCATCGTCGCGTTCACGGTGTTCGACGACGAGGTCAATGTCATCGAAGCGATCGAGGCGGGCGTCGACGGCTATGCGCTCAAGGCCGGTTCCGCCGAAGACCTGATCGATGCGCTCGACAGCGCGTCGCGGGGCGACTTTCCGATTTCTCCGGCCGTCGCCGGCTATTTGTTCAAGCGATTGCGTCGGCGCGAACGCGCGGCGGTTCGCGGCGGCATCGCGCACGACGACCCGCCGATGGCGTTGACGCCGCGCGAACGCGACGTGCTGGCGGTGCTTGCCAAAGGCGTGTCGTACCGAGAAGCCGCCGAGACGCTCGGCATCGGCATCAACACCTTGTCGCACCACATCAAGAACCTCTATCCGAAGCTGGCCGCGACCTCGCGCTCCGAGGCGGTATATCGCGCGGTTCGCGAAGGCATCCTGCGTCTGGATGCCTGACTCGCCCGGGTCGACGCCTCGGTCGGGGCGTGCACTTCATGCCCGCTTCACCGGAGCGCCATCGTCGGTCCACGCGGGGCGACGACACTGGCGGCCCGTCGATCGCGACGCCTGCTTGGGAAGCCTTGCCCCATGTCGGACTTCGTTCAACCCGCCGCACCGCGCGGCCATCGCTGGCGCATCGCCGCCTGGGTGCTCGCGCTGGGTCTGTGGCTGCTGCCGCTGGTGGCGATGCAGTTCACGGCGGAAGTGAACTGGACCGCGTCCGATTTCGTTGTCTGGGCGATCATGCTCGGCCTCGCGGCCGGTCTGTTCGACCGCGCCACGCGCGCATCGGGCCATGGCGCGTTCCGGCTCGGCGCCGCCATCGCCATCGGCACCGGTTTCTTGATCACCTGGATCAACCTCGCGGTTGGCATCATCGGCAACGAAAACAATCCGCTCAACCAGATCTTCTTCGTCGTGCTCGCGATCGCCGTGTTCGGTGCCCTGTTCGTGCGCTTCGATGCCGCCCGCCTGGTGCGCGTGATGGAAGCGACCGCCGCCGCCCAGGCCGTCACCGCCTTCATCGCCCTGGCCGTCGACGGCGCCTACATCTTCGTCATCACCGGTGTCTTCGTCGCCGCCTGGCTGTTCGCCGCCGAACTGTTCCGGCGCGCGGCGGTCAGCGGAGCGGCCGTGTCGGTGGCATGACGGACGTCGAATCCTGATCAGTCTCGATGCCCGGCAAGCGCAACGACATCGAACCGAACGTCCACCGAGGGACCGTCGCGTTCAGGATCGACTCCGGAATACGTCACGATCCCATCCAGCTTCAGCCCGCCGACCTCCTGCAATTCCTTCAGCAGCAGGGCGACTGCAGCGGCGTCGCCCTGGCAACGGAACCGGAATGTCGATGCGAGCGTGCTTGCGTCGCGGTCGCGCTTCTCGTTCTCGCTGACCTGCATGCATGCCGGTTTCGAGAACACGCGGTGGACGGCGTCGGACAGCGCGACGCGATCCTTGATCGCGTCCGTCATGTTGCCGGCGAGGACGTTCGGGTTCCATGCGCCCAGAAGGACGGCGGCGAACAGGGTCGAGGTGGCAATGCGCATCGGGAGCTCCATCGGGCCGGGTTGTGGCCCGTTGGAATTCGGCCTGCACCGGAAGTTCCACGCGAGTCGTCGATCGCGGACGCGAACACGTTGCTCACGGGCCGGCCTGAAGCATGGCGGCCATGCGCTGATGCACGAGATTGATCGCCTTGAGCGGGCGCAGCATGACCTTGAACTCGACGATGCGTCCGCCGTCGTTCCACTTGATCATGTCGACGCCGTTGATCAGCACGCCGTCGATCTCGGTCTCGAACTCCAGCACCGCATCGCTGTGGCCGACGATCTCGCGCACGTAGCGGAAGGTTTCGTTGAAGAACACCTGAAAGGCAGCCGTCAGGTACATCGACGTGACCTTCTTGCCGCGCTGCGGCGTGTGCATGACCGGCGAAAGAAACACCGCGTCGGCATCCAGCAGCGCATCGAGTCCGCGCGGATTCCGTTCCTTGACGAGCCGATGCCAGACAGCGATGGGATGGTCGGTCATGCGAATCTCCAGGTGTCGGGCAACGATGGTCTGAAAGCCTTGCGTGCCCTTCGGGTTGCATCGTGCAAGGATCTCGCGCGGGCAGGCTTCGCACCCATCACTTCAGGATGATCTCCCGAATCAGCTCGGTGCCGAGGCGCTTCCGATAGTCGCTGCGAGCGATCCTTGCCTTGTCCTGTTCCTTCGCACTGCCGATCATCTCGACGGCAACTGCATTCTCTTCGGTTCTTCGATCAAAGGCGGCCATGTTCTTGTACGTGATCATGAACATCACATTCGGCTCCTGCGGCTTCTTCGGGCGCGCCGTGAACACCTTGTAGTCGACGATCAGCCCCTTCTTCTTCTTGGCCTCGTTCAACGGCTTCCAGGTCGAGTTGAGCCAGTCAACGTACTCGTCGAAGTGGCCATACTCGATCTTCAAATAGGTCACCTCGGTGACCGGCCCTTCGTTGTAGGTGGTGCCGAGCTGGGCATGCGCAGGAAGCGACAGCACGAATGCCGAAAGCACCAGCAGGAGTTGAATGATTCGGTTCATTGCTGCACCTCGTGGAAAGTGGGTGGGACTTGCCTGCTGCGCCAGGGAGACCCTGAACAACCCGTTTGCTCGCCATCCCCGCGCAGGCCGGGATGAAGGCGGCTTCCAGTCCTTCCCCAACCCGCCGATCTTGCGCGGGTGACTCGCCGCGATCAATGGCGACGGCGCTTGCCGGTTGCGCGATATGTGCGGGAGCGCCATCTGCGGCTCTCGCCAGATTCCGGGTCACGACTCTCGTGCCGTATGACCGGGATCCGGAGCCCGGGACCGCGGGTCGCACGGGTAGTGTGCGCGAATCCTGGCGAATCGGTGCCGGCACCGATCTCTACTTCAACTCGATCTCCACCAGTTCGATGGTGTCGGTGCCGACGTTCTTGAGCGCGCGTTTTGCGCCGGCCGGCTGGACCGCAAAATCGCCGGGTCGCAGCGCCAGCGTCTGATCCTGCGCACCGGGGGTGGTCGTCTTCAGCAGGCCGCCGCGCACGACAACCCGAACGCCCTTGTCGCCCTGCGAAATCGCTGGCGCGGATTGGTCCGGCGCGAGGATCAGCCGCCACGCGCGCAATCGCGGATTGTCGAAGACCTGTTCGTATTGGGGTGCGGCATCGCGCGACGAGATCGCCGTTCCCGCGGGTTTCGCGCGCCGCAATTCCACGACGATGATCTGGAACGTGCTGTCGTCGCCGTTGACGATCCGGTGGACGCGAGGTTCGGCACCGACGGCGCTGTAGAGGGCTGCGCCCGCCGGCTGCATCGGCGAGGGCGTCAATGGCTTGCCCAAGGCTTGTCCGCTCGATTGCGAGGGCTGGATGATGACGGCGAACAGGTCGCGATGATGCGCGTGGAAACCGGAATCGCCCTTCGGCGGGTAGCGGTTGTTCAGCACGGCGATGTCGTCGTCGGCGAAGACCAGTTGATGGAAGGAAGCCTGTTCGACCGGATTGACCGTCTCGCCCGGCGGTTGCTCCGCAAAGGCCAGTGCATGGGCAACCAGGTACAGGCCAATGCCAAACGCACCGGTGCGCTTGCCGAGCGATATCGCCTTCATGTGAGCCCCTTCGTGTGGGTGCAGCAGCGGTGCAGCTGGTCTCTCGCCGTCGGCACGCCCGACGGCGCCGCAAGACCGTCGCCCTCGATCTTGCGCGCATGGGTTGCTGCGATCAATGCCTATGGCTGGGTGCGATGGACATGCATGAGCAGGCGCCGAGTCGGGGTATTGGCATCTGACGCTTGAATGAACAGTCAGGCGCCACCACCGGACTCGCCATCGATCACCGCCAGCTGGACCATCTCCGGTTCGGCCTCCGCCGAGACCAGAAAGAGCAGCGAGCGCGCAGGCAGATCATCCGGACCCCATGCATACTCGCCAGGAAGGCTCTCGAAGTCGATTCGGGTCACTCGAAATGCCGACGATAGCCGGCGCGCAAGGGCCCGTTGCGCAAAGCCACCATCTGGCAGTTGCGATGGCACGAATGAGAGAAAGGCGCCAATGTCCAATGCTCGCGCGCGCGCGCGCAACGTGTCGCTGGACAGCGCGAACGCGGTCATGTCTTCGAGGATTTCTTTGCGCGATTTGCTGACGGCGTCCATGTGGCTCCTAACGCCGTTTTTCGCCAAAGAGCAAGAAGACAGCGACTAGCGAAAAATTTTCCAAGAGGCATAACGCCGTGTTAAGCCGCCGCCGCGCGACGGTGTGTGGATGATACGAGCAACTTCCTCGGAGGTCGGCTTGAACACATAGTTATGCCACATGCCACAAGGGTTGATGACCAGGCCGAACGTAGCCCCAAACGCGGACTACACCTGCTTCTCTGGAATACGGAATGCTGTGCGTGCAGAGCAACGCAACAAGCCATTCTTCGGAACTTGCACGCAGCTCCAGCCACTCAATTTCTGCGACGGGATGAATGTGGTAATGCCATTCCCCGTCCCAGTCCGCGACGAAGCCCTCGTTGGCGAAAACACTTCGAAGACGAAACTGAGGCTTTTGGTGGGGTGACTGCTGCATTGCCGCCACAAGCTCTCCCCACTTGGTGTTGTTCATCACTGGAAGTAGTTGCCCCGAAGCACGAAGGCGTTCGAGCTTGCGCTCGTCGAGTTCACTCAGCTTCGGCAGATGTACGTTCATGGGGCATAACGCCTGAATTAATCCGCGCCGCGAAGCGGCGTCGGCTTGAATGAATTGTTAGGCCTCTGCGTGCCTGCAGACTGCCTCAATAACATGACCATTTGGGTCACGAACATACGCCGCATAGTAGTGGTCTCCGTACTGATTCCGGAAGCCAGGCGTTCCGTGATCACTGCCGCCAGCCGCAAGCCCGGCAGCGTGAAACGCAGCGACCGCCTCATGGGATGGAGCTACGAAAGCGATATGCAAGCGGCCGAGTACGGGCTGACCCTTGCCAATCCAGAAATGTGGGACGTGATTGGCCCCAAAGCCTGTGCCCTCACGGTCGTCATCTCGCTGGATGTCGATGAGAGACAAGATTCCGAGAGGCGCAAGGAGCCGAACGTAGAACTCACGGCTGCGCGAGAAATCTTCTACTGCGAAGTCGACGTGGTCAATCAACGAGTATCTCCGGGCAGAGGCCTAACGCCTGAGTTAAGCCGG
>JBGASK010000025.1:0-47921 GCA_044229785.1 Ahniellaceae bacterium | reverse complement strand
ATTGGGTCGCCCGGCACTCGTTCAGCCTGAAATGTCCATGGTCGGTTTCACGGGGTGCGCGTCCATGCCGCCCTACTGACGGGTAGCGGGACAGCCCAGGTTGATGTCGACGATCTCGGCGCCGTGATCGACGTTGTAGCGCGCGGCGTCGGCCAGCATCTGCGGGTCGTAGCCGGCGATCTGCACCGCGATCGGCGCGGGTTCGCCGTCATGGTCCATGCGCAGCCGCGACTTGCGCGTATGCCACAGCTTCGGGTCCGAGATGGTCATTTCCGAGACCGCGAGGCCTGCACCCAATTGTTTGCACAGCTGTCGGAACGGCTTGTCGGTCACGCCTGCCATGGGCGCGAGGATCAGGTTCGGGACGATGGCGTGCGGGCCGATGTGCATGCGCGCATTGTAGTCGGCACGGCACCGGATTAGCCTCGCGGCATCCATGGGGGAATCGCATGACGCGTTGGGTGCTGCTGTTCGGATTGATCTGCGCTGGCGCGCTGGAGGCCAAGGGCTTCGTGGTCCGTCCGACCGAGGTGCAGTCGCGCGAATACCGCGAACTGGCGCGCGAGATCGATCAATCCGGTCTGCTGCGCGACATCGCCGCGGAACTCAACGGCGTGCTGCGCATCGACCAGACGCTCGGCCTGCGTTTCGCCGAGTGCGGCGAACCCAATGCCTATTACGACGCGGACAAGCGCGAAGTGTCGGTGTGCTTCGAGCTGATCGAGTGGTACTACGAGCACATGAACGATGCTTACGACAGCGAAGACGAGCTGGACGATGCGGTCGCCGGCGCCTTCGTCTTCGTGTTCTTCCACGAGATCGGCCACGCCCTGGTCGACGTGCTGGACCTGCCGATCACCGGTCGCGAGGAAGACGCGGTCGACCAGTTGTCGGCGTGGATCCTGCTCGACGGTGCCGAAGGCGACCAGGCGGTGCTGGACGCGGCCCTCAGTTTCTACGCGGCCAGCGAATCGGCCGACATGGTCGACGAAGGCGAATATGCCGACGAGCATTCGCTCGATCAGCAGCGCTTTTACAACATGGTCTGCTGGGTCTACGGCAGCGATCCGGGCGGTTACGAGCACCTGCTCGAAGACGACTACCTTCCCGCCGCACGCGCCGAACGCTGCGAAAGCGAATACGCCCAGATCGATCGCAGCTGGACGCGCCTGCTGAAAGCACACGTCCGGCCATGAACGGGCAGGGCCGCGGTCGTCCGCAGCCCTGCAAACGGCTTATTGCGGACAAGCCCCCAGTCGCAACAGCTGCACCCGCCGCGCACGGTTGGCGAAGGGTCCGGCGACGGCGCTGTCGTCGAAGGCGTAGTCGAGGGTGGCGTGGGCGCAGTCGTCGATGGTGAGCAGGGCCGAGCCGACCGCGTGCGAGTTCTTCGTCGGCGTGCCGGTTCGCGAACCGCCAGTGGTGCGATGGATCAGCACCGGCACCGATTGCCCGTACTCGGCCGGCGTTTGGCCCTGCAGCGTGAACCAGTGCTGGGCCGCATCGTCGTCGACGCTGCCGTTGGTGTCGTAGGTGAACCATCCGGCGAGAAAGCTGCCGAAGCGGGCGCCGGTGGCGTTGAAGGTGAAGCCCTGGCCGCTCTGATCCGGATCGAGCCAGGCGCCGTCGATCGCGAGGCCCTTGGGTGCGTCGAGTGCGGGTTGCGTCGTCGTGCCGTCGTCGCAGGCCTGGGTGCGCGGCGTCAGGCGTTGCAACGGAAAGACGCCGGCCTCGTCGCCGATGCGATACCAGAACTCGAGGTGGTCGCAACCGGCGAACACCAGTTCGGCACTGCCTACCGCCTGTGCCGGCGTGCTGCCGTCGGTGTCGAAGCGGCCATTGGCGTTGCGATAGATCGGCAACGTGATGCGGCCGCGTTCGTTCGACAGTTCGGCGCTGACGGTGAACCATTGCTGCTTCGACAAGGCATTGCCGCCCTCGGGTGCGAACGTATGCCAGGCGCCGAACAGCACGTTGCCGTTGAGCAGTTGCAGCAGCAGGCCCTGACCGTTCGATGCGGGATTGAACCAGGCGCCGGCCAATGCCGATTGGCCGATCGGGCCGGCGAAGGGATTCGGCGCCGGACGCGAGATGTGCAGCACGTCGCGGCCGAGTGCGGCATCGAAGCTCATGGCGCGCACGACGCCGTCGAGATCGATCGCGAATCGACCGTCGGTGTCCTGGATCGGCAAGGCGCGGCGTTCGCTCGGCTGTCCGGTGGCCGGATCGAATTGCTGCACGACCAGCGCGGACGGCGTGGTCTGGACGAAGCGCGCGAGGCCATCGCGCGCTGATTGGAACTCGGCGCTGGCTACGCCCGAGAACGGATGCTCGCCACGGCGCACCAGTTGCGCATCGAGCACCGTGACCTGACCGATGGCGCGCGATTCGCCATCCTCGGCGCGTTGAAGCAGCAGCGCACCCGCGGACGAGGATGAGACCGCCACGACCGGGAGACCCGGCTTCGAGAGTTCGAGGGTACGCATTACGCGCAGATGGCCTTCGGCGTCATGGCGCAGCAGCGGTGTCGGCGACTGCTTGCCGGAGACGATCGTGCTGCCGTCGCTGCCGACGCCGACGATGGCTTCGCCGGGCATGAATGGCACCGAGGTCGCGAAGAGCAGACTGCCGTCGGCCCGGTAGCGCTCGAGAACCTTGGTGCCGGGTTGGCCTTGGTCCCTTCGCAGCACGGCCAATCCCCGGGTCGGGTGGAAGTCGTGGGCGATGACTTCCGCGGTCGAGATGCGTTTCAGCGGCAAGCCCTCGCGGCTCATGTAGACGAAGCCGTCGTCGAGCACGACGTGGCCATCGACCCAGGTCAATTGCCCATTGCCGAAGCTGCCGGTGTCCGTCAACGCACGACCGGTCGTGCGATCGAAGCAATGGGTATAGGGCAGTGGAACGATGTCCTGATAGTCGCCGCTCTTGCAGATGGTGAGAGCATCCGCCATTGCGATTTCCTTCAACCCCGCCGGCCCGCGAGGCACGGCCGCCGATGTCGGCTGGCCGTCGTCGCCGATCAGCACGTCCCGATGTCCCTCTCGCGTCGTCGGAACCGTCGAGCCGGGTTCGACCGAGAGAATGCTGGATACCCGTGTGGCAGGTTCCGCGCTCGACAGCTCGCGCAGGATCGTTCCGTCGCTCGCGATGAAGCGATAGGCCTTTTCGATCTGGCGGACGTCCTGCCACCGCCACGCGACCACGGTGCCATCCGGATGCGCTGCGAAATCCTGCACGCCGGGCATGCTGGCCGAAGCCAGGAGCTGGCCGTTCCGGCCGTAGTGCATCAGGCGTTCCTGCGACTGCAGCCAGGCGCCGTCGTCGACGACCACGGCCTGGTCGGCGCTGGCACGGAACTGCAGGTTTCCCAGTCGATCGATTGACTGGAAGACCGGTTGCGCGGATCCCTGCGTCGACTCGGTGGCGAGCACACTGCCATCCGCGCCGACGCCCGAACGCGAGAGGCGTGCGGCGCGGACCGGCCGCGACCATCGCTCCGAAGCGGATGCGCCGAGGTGATGCAATTCGCCCGGATTCGCGCCGATCGCAGGGCAGAGAACGTAGAGCCCGTCGTGACGGTCGTCGGCAATCGCGTTGCCGCAGGCCGGCACGCCGGTGGCGCGGACGATCTTGCCGTGAGGATCGACCTGCAAGGCCAGCGCGGCGCCCGTATCGCCGATCAGCACCATCGCGCCGGCACGCTCCAGCAACGGATTCACCGCGATCACGTGCATCTCCGGTCGGCCGAAGTTCGCGCCGGTCCAGCGTTGTTGTTGCGCGCCGTCCTTGGCCAGATAGACGGCCTCGGTCGCGCCGGTGCCCGCCATGCCCCAGAAGCCTTCGACGGCATCCGGCTGGTAGTACGGCATGAAGTCGAAGAAGAAGTAGCTCTTCCAGAGCCGACCGCGTTGCGAACTGGTGCCGTACTGGCGATCGACCAGCGAGAAACGTTCCGGCAACGCGAAAGAAGGCAGATCGGCGCCGGTGACCGGATCGAAGGCGTGCTGCGGGCCGATCCACAGCGCCTCATCGGTGGCGGCCAGTGCGCCGTCGATCAAGGTCGCGTCGGCAACCGCGGCATGGCGGTCGAGGGTGGTTGTCCACTCCGCGGCATCGCTGGCTTCGATGCCGGTGGCGATCAGGCCGAACAGCAAGGCCAGTCGGTGTTTCAGGGGATGTTTCATCGTCGTCACTCCGTGGTCGTTGTCGTCAGGTCTGTGCCTGATCGAATACACGCACCCGACGGCCACGAACGATCGCGCCGCGGATGCGAACAACGATACGCCGCGAAGGATTCGATAGTTCCGGGAAGTGACGGAAGTGCTGTCGTGTTTCCGCAACAGCTAGGTCGTTGCGCGAGTCGCGGTGTCGTCGCGGGTCGGCATCGCGAGGGCGGCGCCGCGGCGCTCGGTGGAGACGCCGGCATAGGCGCTGGCGTAGCGGATCGCGGCGGCCAGCGGCAGCATCGGATCGCGTGCGAGTTCGGCGGCGAGGGCGCCGTTGAACGCATCGCCAGCGCCGGTGGTGTCGATGGCATTGGCCTTGATCGCCGCGATGCGATAACTCGGCGCAGCGTCGTTGAAGGCCGTGGCGTCGGCATGCGACACGAAGCAGCCGGCCGACCCGAGGGTGATGACGACGCTGCCCTTGTGCAGGCGTCGGCACAACGCATGCAGGTCGATGCTCGGCATCGCGGCGACGCCGTCAGCGACCACGTGTTCGCCGAGGATGCGCAGGCAGAGGGCGGCGAATTCGGTTTCGTTCGGCGTGATCAGGTCGGCGAGTTCGAGCAGGGCTTCGTCCACCGGCGCGTCGGCCGGCGCCGGGTTCAACATGGTGCGTTGGCCGGCTGCGCGTGCGATCGACAATGCGCGAAAGACCGCGTCGCGATCGACTTCGAGTTGCGCCAGCAGCACCGTGGCCGTTCGAATGCGCGCAGCTTCGGCGTCGATGAAGCCCGTGCTCAAGGCCGCATTCGCGCCGGGCGCAACGACAATGACATTGCGGCCACGCGCATCGACGAAGATGCCCGCCGAGCCGGTGGCGATGTCGCGATGCACTTCATCGACCAGGTCGATGCCGAAACCGGTCGCGAGCGCACGCGCGTGCTGGGCCGCGGCATCGTCGCCCAACGCGACCAGAAAGGTCGTGGCGGCGTCGCTGCGTGCGCAGGCCACGGCCTGATTGAACCCCTTGCCGCCGGGGCCGCTGAGGTAGCGGCCGCTGCGGGTCGCGCCGGGTTGCGGCAATTCGTCGCTGACCCAGACATGGTCCTGGTTGTACGAGCCCACCACGACCACGCTGCCCATGACGATGTCCTCAGGCGAATTGCGACAGCACGCCGGCGATGGTCGCGGTCATGAAGGTCGCGATCGAGCCGCCGAGCACGGCGCGCAGGCCGAGGCGGGCGAGGTCGCTGCGACGTTCCGGCGCCAGTCCGCCGATGCCGCCGATCTGGATCGCGATCGAGCTGAAGTTCGCGAAGCCGCAGAGCGCGTAGGTCGCGATCAGCGAACCGTGTTCGGTCAAGGTCACGCCCGGCGTCTTGCCGTTCACGATGTCGGCGAGCTGCAGGTAGGCGACGAATTCGTTGATCACGACCTTCTGGCCGATCAGCGAACCGACCGTGTTCGCATCCGACCATGGCACGCCGATCAGCCAGGCGATCGGCGACAGGATGTAGCCGAACAGGTTGGCGAGATCGGTCGGCTTGCCGAGCATGGCCGAGATGCCGGTGGCTTCGCCGAGCCAGGTGAGCGGCGCGTTGATCATCGCGATCAGGGCGATGAAGGCGAGCAGCATGGCACCGATGTTCAGCGCCAGCTTGAGGCCGTCGGCGGCGCCCGAGGCGGCGGCGTCGATGATGTTCGAGGTCGTGTGTTCGACTTCCATGCGCACCGTGCCGCGAGTCAGCGGTTCGCCGACTTCGGGCACGAGAATCTTGGCGATGACGAGCGTCGCCGGCGCGGCCATGATCGAGGCCGCGAGCAGATGCTTGGCGTAGAAGCCCTGGGTCGCGACATCGGGACCGCCGAGCATCAGCACATAGGCCGCGAGCACGCCGCCGGCGATGTGGGCCATGCCGCCGATCATCATCGTGATCAGCTCCGACTCGGTCATCTTGCCGATGTACGGACGTACCGTCAGCGGCGCCTCGGTCTGGCCGATGAAGACGCTGGCGCAGACCGATGTGGTCTCGGCCCCCGACACCTTCATGACCTTGGTGATCGCCCAGGCCATCGCGCGCACCACCGCCTGCATCACGCCGAGGTGGTAGAGCACGCTCATCAGCGCCGCGAAGAAGATGATGGTCGGCAGCACCTGAAAGGCGAAAATGAAACCGTACTTCGGAATGTCCATCAGCCCGCCGAACACGAAGTTCGAACCCGCCGCGACGAAGCCCAGCACCTTCACGAACACGTCGCTCAGCCACTGGAACACGTCCTTGCCGCCCGGCACCAGCAGCACGAACGTGGCGAAGGCGATCTGCAGCGCGATGCCGGTGAGCACCAATGTCCAGTTGACCTGGCGCTTGTTGTTCGAGAACAGCCAGGCGATGCCGATGAGGCAGGCCAATCCGAACAGGCCGAACAGAATGCTGAAGACCACGATCCACTCCCCGAGCGCAAAGACCGGCGCAGGCTAGCGGGTCGCGACCGCCAGCCGCAACCTGCAATGCCGCATCAGCGCAGCGTCGCGAAACGATCCTGGTCGCAGGCCTTGCGCCGGGCGTCTTCCTGTTCCCAAGGCGGTTGCCGCGTATCCGTTGCGGCATCGGTCTGCGGCCACGCGCTGCGCAACTCGGCCAGGCGCCGGTCGGCGCGCGCCTGCGCGGCGGCATCGAGTCGAGACAAGGAGGCGGGCGGCTCCATCGCCTCGCCGCGGCGGCCCATCTCGCTGCGGGGCAACGCGATACCGCGCTCCTGCATCAGTCGCAGGATGGCTTGGGCCTCGACGGGATCGGGCGTGATCGCCTGTTGCAAGAGGGTGCCGCGCGGACTGCGTTCCGGTGCGTAGGCCAGCAGCAGCTGCTGCAATGCTTCGGGCGAGCCGGCCGCGGCGGCGGCACGCATCAGACGCTCGGCGTCGTTCCTGTAGGTGCCGAGGCGTTCGAGATTGTCGAGCGTGGCGTTCAACCGAAAGGCGTCGCCCTTGGCGTAATGCAGCAGCGACGGCACGTGGCCGCTGAGTGCGGCGGTACGCCACCAGTCGACGTGCGCGGCGACCTGGGCGTCGCTCAAGCCCTTGCAGCGCGCGTCCAGTGCCGAGGCGTAGTCGACCTGACGCTGCGCCATGTCCAGCATGCGCGATTCCCACTCGGCCTGTCGCGGGTCGGCAGTCTGTGGCGCTGGCCGGTTCTCCATGCGACGGGTCGCGCGGTCAAGGTCCTGAATGATCGCCTCCCGCCAGACGCATTGCTGCAACTCGATGGCGAGCCGGCAAGCGGCCTTGCCGTCGCCATGCTGCGCACGTTCTTTCAGCGCGTCGTAGATGTCGGCGATCTTCGCATCCAGTGGCGGCAGCGGTGCCGCGGCGAAGCCCGGGGCGACCTGCGCGATCATTTCGAAACCGGCGGGCTTGACCGTCGATGCCGGCTCGCCGGCCGGCGCATCGGTCGCTGCATCGGCGACGGGCGCCTCGACGCGAGTCGCGGCCGTTGCGAGATCGCCGCGCGCGTCCGCACTCGCTGCGGGCGCCTGCCGATCGCGCGTCCAGAACCCGATGCCCGCACCAAGCGCGAGCATGGCGACCGGAATCAGCAGATCCTTCTTCTTCATGCGGCGCATCCTTCGGCTGTGCTGAAATGACGACTTTCCATGCAGGGGCATCACGATGCAATACCGTCGCCTGGGTTCCACCGGTCTGCAGCTCTCGGCCTTGTCGTATGGCGCCTGGGTGACCTTCGGCAATCAGCTCGGGCGCGGCGAGGCGCGCGAGTTGATCGCGCAATGCGTCGACGCCGGCATCAACTTCTTCGACAACGCCGAAACCTACGCGAACGGCGAAGCCGAACGCATCATGGGCGACGTGCTCGTGGACCTGCGCCTGCCGCGCGATGCGTTTTGCGTGTCGAGCAAGGTGTTCTTCGGTGCCGCGACCGATCCGAAGCCGACCCAGCGCGGCCTGTCGCGCAAGCACATCCGCGATGCCTGCGATCAGGCGCTGGCGCGGCTGCGGGTCGAGTACCTGGACCTGTACTTCTGCCACCGCCACGATCCCGACGTGCCCATCGCCGAAGTCGTGACGACGATGGACCTGCTGATCCGTCAGGGCAAAGTGCTGTACTGGGGGACCAGCGAATGGCCGGCGGAATCGATCCGCGAAGCCATCGCGTTCGCACAGGCGCACGGCCTGTTCGCGCCGCAGATGGAGCAGCCGCAATACAACCTGCTGCATCGCGCCCGCTTCGAACGCGAACTGGTGCCGCTGTGTCGGGAACATGGCCTCGGCACGACGATCTGGTCGCCGCTGGCCTCGGGCTTGCTCACCGGAAAATATGCGGACGGCGTGCCGGACGATTCGCGGCTGAACACGCCGGGTTACGAATGGCTGCGGGCGCGCTTGCTGTCGCGGCGCGACGAACTGGCGCAAGGCTTGGCACGCTTCGCCGCGCTGGCGAAGGACCTGGGCACCACTCAGTCGACGCTGGCGCTGGCCTGGTGCCTGCTGAATCCGCAGGTCAGCACGGTGATGCTGGGTGCGACGAAACGCGCGCAGCTCGAAGAAAACTTCCGTGCGCTCGAAGTCGCGGATCGACTCGATGGCGAGCTGAAGTCGCGCATCGAGTCGTGTTTTCCGTCAGCGTGATGGCGAGCGCCTGATCAGGCGTCGATCACGGCGCTGCTGCGCGTCACCACGACCTCGGCTTCCGGCGCCGCTTCGGTCCACTCGAAGTGCGCGCCTTCCCGCAACGCGGACTTCGGCGGAGCCGGCGGTGCGGGCGGAGTCGGCGCACTCGGGGCGGCCGGTGGCGCTGGCGGTGCGGGTGGGGCCGGCGGTACCCGGAAGAACAGGGCGTCGCGTTCAGGCGCTTCGATGGCGAGCACGACCTTCTTGCGATCACGCAGCACTTCGACGTTCAACACCTGCCCCGGTGTCTTGGACGTCAGCAGGCGCATCGCCCCCGGCACGCTGTCGACCGGTTGGCCGTCGATCACCTGAAGCACGTCGCCGGCCTTGAGCTGAGGGAGCTTCCCGCCTTCATTCTCCAAAACCAGCACGCCCCCGCTCGCGCCGAAATACTTGCCGAGTTCCGGGTTCAGTGCGGTCAGGTTCAGGTCGAGGCCGCCATTGGTGATGATGCGCAGGTGCTCGCGCATCGGGCCGCCCTCGCGTTTATGCATCACATGGCCGCCCTGGCCATCCAGAATGACTTCGACATTGCGCTCGATGCGTTCCGGCAGGCCTTCGATCTTCGCGAGCGGCGCCAGCGGTGCGAGGTCCGGCAGGTCGAGCATGCCGACCCAGTCGCCCGGTTCGCGACGTTCGGCGATCATCTTCGCTTCCGCAGGCTTGCCGTCGCGCTGGTAGCGCACCGTCACTTCGGTGCCGGCTTCGAGTGCGCCGATGGTCTCGCGCACGGTGTCGACCGCGGCGCGACTCTTGCCGATCGACTTCCGGTCGATGGTGAGGATCACGTCGCCGGCCTTGAGTCCGGCTTTCGCGGCCGGGCCGCCCGGCGTGACCGCGGCGATTTTCGCACCCTGTTCGTCCGGCGCCAGCACCACGCCGATCAGGGCGCGGCGCGGTTCGCCGGCGAATTCGAAGGCGAAGGCGCGCGGGCCGTGGTCTCCGAGCTGGATCGACAGGTCGGCGATGCGTTTCGTCAGTTCGCGCAACTCGCCGCGTGCGGCGTCGAGTTCCTTGCGGGCGGCGGCGCGTTCGGCGTCGCTCATGTCGGCGCCGAAGCTCTGGCTGCAGGCGAACATCAGCGCCGCGGCCAGCAGGGTGGGTTTCAGGTTCATCGGGTTCTCCTTGCGGGTGGCGGTCAATCGATCCGGTAGCTGGCGTTCTGCAGGGACGCGCCACCGTTGTCGGACAAGGTGTTGAAGGAACTGCCGGCGCGGGTCGCGGCCAGCCGGGTCATCAGGTCGACGCGGCGCGACCACAACGCATGCGCTTCGTCGTCGCGGTGCGCGGCGTTCAATTGCAGGTCGGTGAGGCCGATCAGGTCTTCGAGTTCGGCGCTGGCCATCGCCGATTCGGCGTTGATGGGCACGCTGCGTGCGTCGAGTGTCGCCAGCATGTCGTCGAGTTGCTGCGACTGCGCGATCAGGGCCAGCGTGTCGGCCGAAGGTGAGGTTTCGACGAGACTGGTGTCGGCGGATTGCGGATGCAGCAGGCGCACACCGGCGAGCGCGGCGACGAAGGTTGCGGCCAGGGCGATCCAGGCGCCGCGCAACCGTCGCGGTGTCGTTGTCGTCGACGCCGATGCGGCCGCGAGTTCGCGTTCGAGTTCGGCGAACACGCTGCGTTGCGGCGTCGCCAGCGGCAGCTCGCGCAGGGCCGAAACCAGGGCGCGGTCGTCGTCGTGGGCATTCATGGTGAAACGATCGTCAGGCATAAGCCACCTGCGCCAGCGGCGCTTCGTACAACGTGCGCAGCTTCTGGGTGCCGCGCGCCAACTGCGATTTCGAGAAACTCACCGACTTGCCGAAACTCTCGGCGATTTCCTCGTGCGAATAACCTTCCACGTGATACAGCCAGACCACGCTGCGGGTGATCTGCGGCAAGCGGCCGAGCGCGCGTTCGAGATCACGCTGATGCTCGGGCGGCGTGCTGCTGCAGTCTTCCGGTTCGGGCATTTCGTCGACGGTTTCGACGACGCCGCGCCGGCGCAGACGCATCAGCGCTTCGTTCACCGCGATCTGCCGCAACCAGCCCCAGAAGGGTGCGTCGCCGCGGAACTGGCCGAGCTTGCGGAACAGTTGCAGCATCGCGTCATGCAGGATTTCCTGCGCCTCGTCGGCATCGCCGAGCATGCGCAGCGCCAGCGTGTAGACCGGGCGCTCGAACAGGCGATAGATCTGCTCGAACGCCCGCATGTCGCCGCGGGCACCGCGTTCGATCAGGCTGTTCGGGACATCGATGGCGAAATGGCTGCTCACGGAACCTAGGATGCGCCGGTGGGGAATTTGGTCGCAAGCCAAGGAAATCGGGCCAGGAGGCCCTCCCACACAGAAGATCGGGCCAGGAGGCCCTCCCACACAAAAGATCGGGCCAGGAGGCCCTCACACAAAAGATCGGGCCAGGCGGCCCTCCCACAAAGATCGCGAGCCGCGCTTTGTGGGAGGGCCTCTTGGCCCGACAGTCTTCTGATCCAGCGGAATTACAGGTCGGTCGAGAGCGTGACCGTGAAGAACAGACGCGGATCGGCGGTTTCGCCGTAGTAGTCGGTGGCTTCGTCGTCGGTGTCCGACCAGGTCAGGCTGGTGCTGACCGGGCCGAATTCCTTCGACAGGCCGAGCGAGTAGTGCATGTAGTTCAGGTCGTCGACGCCGATCACATCGCCGTGGCTGTCGAAGATCTCGTTGCCGCCGCTGCCGATCGAGTAGTGACCGACTTCGCCGTCCAGGCTCAGGTCCCACCAAGGCAGGCCGTAGCTGCCCGACAGACCGACATAGATGCCGTCGTCGTCGAGGTTGTAGACGTCGTTCGAGTAGCCGACCGTGGCCGTGATCATCTCGTCGTAGGTCACGGAGCCGATCAGCTCGTTGTAGTCGTAGTTCACGCCTTCATTCGTGCCCGGATACAGGTAACGCACGACCTGCACGTCGCCGACCCACTTGTCCGCCAGCTCCCACGAGTAACCCACGTAGGCATCGAGTTCGAGGTTGGCGCCGTCCTCGTCGAGGTAGGACGCGTCGTCCGGGATGAAGTCGATGCTGGAGCCCCAGAGACCGCCGTAGAAACCGGACTCGTGCTCGAACGCGAACTCGCCCTGCAGCGCCCAGTCTTCCTGCGACTGCGAGATGCCGCGGAACACGTAGTCGCTGGTCAGCGTGGCAGACGCGGTGAACGACCACGGACCGGCGTTCTCGCCGCCTTCTTCGTCCTGCGCCGACGCGGCGAAGGGCAGGGCGGCCAGCAGGGCCAGGGCGAACAGTGATTTCTTGTGCATGTGCAACCTCCGGTGGTTGGGGCAATGGATGGACGCCGCGTGTCCAGTCCCGCGGAGTCTCGTGCCGAGTGTAATCCGGAATCGGATCGAGCAATCACTCGGGACGGCGTCTTGGCGTGCCGAAACGCGATGTTATGATCCGGCGCATCCCGTGCCTTCGCCCCGATGAGCTCAGCGCCCGCCTTCAACATCCCCGGTTACGAGCTGATCCGCGAACTCGGGGTGGGCGGCATGGCGACCGTCTATCTGGCGATCCAGAGTTCGCTCGATCGCAAGGTCGCGATCAAGGTGATGCGCCGGAACATCGATGACGCCGACAAGTTCGAGCGCCGCTTCCTGGTCGAAGGCCGCACGCTGGCGAAGTTGCCGCACCGAAACATCGTCGCGGTGTACGACATCGTCAAGAGCGATGCCGCGACCTATATTTCGATGGAATATCTGGAAGGCGGCACGCTGCACGAGAAGATGCGCGGCGGGCTGTCCCTGGCCGAAGCCGTGGCCATCGTCGTGCAGATCGCCGGCGCACTGCAGTTTGCGCATGACCACGGCATCGTGCACCGGGACCTGAAGCCCGCCAACATCATGTTCCGCGACGAACTGACGCCGGTGCTCACCGACTTCGGCATCGCGCGCCAGCAGGACGCGTCGGCCACGCGCCTGACCCAGACCGGCATGCTGGTCGGCACGCCGACCTACATGAGTCCGGAGCAGATCAACGCGCTCGAAGTGGACGGTCGCTCCGACCTGTACAGCCTTGGCGTGATGTTCTACGAACTGCTGACCGGGCGGCCGCCGTTCCAGGGCGAGACGCCGATCGCGGTGCTGATGGCGCACCTGACCCACCCGCCGCCGCCGTTGCCGCCGCAGTTCGGCGAGTTCCAGTCGGTGCTCGATCGCATGCTCGCGAAGAACCGCGATGAGCGCTTCGCGAACCTGAAGGAGTTCACCAAGGCGCTCAAGGCCATTGTCGTCAACAACGACCGGTTGTGGGCGCGGCTGCAGGCCGATCCGAACCAGAGCTCGTCGGAGCAGTTGCGTGCACTCGGGTTTTCGGTCAGTTCGTCGACGGCGCTCGACCCGGTGCACCCGGGCGCGCCATCGAAACGGCAATTGCCGCAGCCGCCGTTGCCGGCCGGCGCCACCCAGGTGGCGCGGCCGTCCTCGGACCCCAGCGCCCCGACCCAGGTCTCGCATCCGACCCTGAAACCGGCGATGGCGCCGCCGCCCGCACGCAGCGGTCGCGGTCCGTGGATCGGCGTGGCCGCGGTCGTCGCCCTGATGGTCGCGGCGGCGGCTTGGTGGGCGTTGCGTCCGCGCGAAGACATCGACCCGCGCATCCGTGGCGAAGTCGATGCGCGCCTCGTGGTCATCGATCGCTACATCGGCGACCGCAAGCTCACGCCGCCGCCGATCGGCGACAACGCCCTTGATCTGCTGCAGGCGGTGCAGCAGCGCGCACCGAACTATTCCGGAACACAGGAGCGCACACGCGCCCTGGTCGACGCCTTGAAAGCCGAAGCGAAACGGCGCAGCGACGGCGGCGAATACATCGATGCCGAAGCGGCGCTCGGATTTGCCGGGTCGCTGGCGCCGGACGACGCGAGCGTGGCGAGCCTGCGCGCATCCGTCGCCGAAGCGCGCCAGCGCAGCGAGCAGGCGGTCCAGGTCAAGGCCCTGCTGGCTCGGGCCGATGCCGCGGCCACCGCCGGTCGCGACCTCGGCGCCGACAGCGCCTACGCGTATTTGCGGCAGGCGGCGCAGATCGCGCCCGCCGATCCGGCATTGGGTGTCGCGCAGCAGGCCCTGATGAAGCGACTGCTGGCGCCTGCCCGCACGGCGTTGGCGGCCGGCGATCTGTCCGGCGCGCAGTCGCGGCTCGATGCCTTGGCGTCGGCACTCGGCAACGACGCCGAATGGCGCAAGCTGCGCGACGAGATCGCGGCGGCCCGTGGCGCGGCCGAGCGCGGCGCGCAGTTGGCGGCGACGCAACAGCGATTCGACGAACAACTGCGCGGGCGCCGGTATGCCGAACCGGTCGGCGACAACGCGCTCGAAACGCTCAATGCCCTGCGTCAGCTCGACGCTGCGGCAGGCGAGCGCCGCGCCGTCCAATTTGCCCAGTCCCTGCTGGTCGACGCGCGTGCGGCCTTCGCTCGCGGCGATGCCGCCGCCGCGATGACGATGGCCGAGCTCGCGTTGCGCGTCCAGCCGGATGCGCCCAATGTCGCGGTGTTCAAGCGCGAGGTCGAGGGCAAGCTCAGCGCCGATCAGCGCCGCGTCGCCGGTCTGCTCGGGCAGGCGCAGCAGGCGATGTCGGAACAGCGCCATTTCGAGCCGCGCGGTCAGAACGCCGCCGAATGGCTGGACGAATTGCTCAAGCTCGATCCGGCCCATGCCGAAGCCCGGCGTCTGCGCGATGCGCTGCCCCAAAGCGCGCTGGACGCGGCGCGCGCCTTGGCCAAGGCGGATCGCATCGACGACGCGCTCGCGCTCGCGAAACAGGTCGGACAACGTTACCCCGCGGAGCGCGATGCGCCGGCGCTGGTGCAGCAGTTGACCCGGCAGCAGGCTGCGCAGGCGCTGGCGGCACAGCGTCGCGCCACGCTGGAGCGCGTGCTCGCCACGGCAGCTCAGCGGCCGCTCGACGCCAGGTCGTTCGATGCCGCATTGGCCGACATCGCTGCCTTGCTCAAGACCGATGCGCGCGATGTCGACGCGGCGACTGCGCGCGAGCGCTTGCTCGACGCCTTGCGCGAATCCGCGGACGGCGCCGCCAGTCTGGCTGCGCTGGACGAGACCGACATGTTGTTCGCCAGGTTCCGGCGCAGTCTGGGCGAATCGGCGCCGGTGGCCGCGGCGATCGGCGCGTCGCGCGCTCGGCTGCAGGAAGAAGAACGCGTGCGCCTGGCTGCGACTGCCGGTGATCTGGTGCTGGTCGCGCTGCCGTGGGGCGAGGTCGAATCGATTGTCGATCTCCAGCGCAAGACCCCGGTGCCCCTGCCTGCCGACCACGTCACGCCGTTGCGCATCCGGGTGCCGGCCGGCGTCTATCGCATTCAGTTCAAGCATCCGAGCGGCGCGCGCGTCAGCGCCCAGGCCACGGTGAAAGCGAAGACCGAAACCGTGAGTTCGACCGCATTCGCCGCCCTCGATGCCAAGGAGTACCTGCGTCGTGCCGGTCTCTAGAAGTGTCCTTGCTGCGGCATTGTTTCTGGCGCTCGGCGCGCCGGCGCCGGTGCTGGCCGACTACCGTGCCTATGCGCGCGGCCAGGAAGCCGCAGCCGACGGCGACTGGGCCGAGGTCGAGCTGGAGATGCAGCAGGCATTGGCGGCCAATCCGGACCCCAAGGTCCGCGTGAAGCTGTACGGCCAGCGGTTTGCGCCGTACGTGCCGCAGTACTACCTCGGCTTGGCCGCCTACCGTCAGAACGATTGTGCGGCGGCGCTGCGCTGGTTCGGCGATGCCGCGGCGGCGCCGGTGATCGCCCAGGTGGCGGAATTCCGCGGCGTCGCCGATGCGGCACGCGGCGATTGCAACGCCAGGCTGGCGGCCAACAAGCCCGTCACCGACAAGCCGCTGCCCGTCACGCCCGACCGCCCCGTCGCCGACAAGCCGGCGCCGGACAAGCCGGCGGTCCAGACGCCACCGGTGACGAACAAGCCGACCCCGCCGGTCGCGCCGCCGGTCAAGCCGGTCGCCGTGCCGACGCCGGTCGTGCCTGCGATGCTGCAGACCGCGCTGCAGCAGTGGCTGGCCGGGCGTTACCGCGACGTCGTCGCAGGGGGAACGAACGGGCTGCAGGGCAAGACCCTCGCGCATCTGCACCTGCTGCGTGCGGCGGCCTATTTCGCGCAATCGGAAATCGATCCGGCGAACGCCGCGTCCCTGCGTGCCAGCGCCGAGCAGGAAGTTCGCAGCGCGCGCCGGGCATTGCCGGCGATCGCGCCGGATGCAGGCTTCCACTCGCCGCGCTTCCGCGCCTTCTTTGCCGCCACCCGCTGAAAACGGCAACGCCGCGCAGTGCGCGGCGTTGCTCGTTGCGACTTCAGCGTTCGTCGATCAGAAGCGCACGACACCCGACAGCGCGACGGTTTCGTTGCGGTCGGAGGCGTCGAACGCGGCGTCGATCTGCACCTTTTCGAAGGCCCAGCCGAAGCCGACCGACGTGTGCAACTGGTCGTCGCCAGTCGAGAACAGGACCGCATTCGCGACCGCGTCGCCTTCCAGCGACGGTTCGCCGCGGAACCGGATGGTGTGTTCCGGGTCCTGCCAGATGCCGGCGCGCAACGACAGCGGTACCTTCATCTCGGTGAAGGTGTATTCCATGCCGAGGCGGACTTCGACGCCGTCGTCGATCTGCAGCGGGTCGAGGCCGATGCGCGTCACCGGGTCGGCGTCGTCGAGCCGGAAGTTCGACTGCATGTCGTCGGTCAGCTCCGAATACATCACGTGCGACACGTCCAGTGC
Source organism: Ahniellaceae bacterium (assembly GCA_044229785.1). Taxonomy (GTDB): domain Bacteria; phylum Pseudomonadota; class Gammaproteobacteria; order Xanthomonadales; family Ahniellaceae; genus JADKHK01. The sequence continues at coordinate 31,332 of JBGASK010000025.1, read as the reverse complement.
CACCGTCCACGCGTCGGTCGGGCGATAGACGACGCCGACGCCGAACAGGTCCGGCGTATTGAAATACGCATCCTTGTCGATGCGGTTGAAGACCGCACTGCCGGGAACGATGCTGGCGGTGTACTTGAACTCCGGCGCATGCCGGTAGACGAGGCCGGTCTGCCACTGGTCGTTGATGCGGTACTGCGCGCCGAGGCTGAAGCCGAACGCGCCATCGTTGCCTTGCTGCTCGGTCGAGAAGCGCACGACGCTGTCGCCGAAGGTCGTGAAGCGGCGCGTGTTCGAATCGAGGTCGAGGTTGTAGTTGTTCTCGCCTTGAAGGCGCTGGACAGGCCGAAGATGGTGATGCGGATGTCGATATCGGCCGAGAACGGGAAGATGTCGCCGGCGCCGTTGGCCAGCCCCGAGTCGACGCCGCGCGACGAAAACGAGGTTTCGTAGTTCAGGAATTCGTGGCGATACACCGCCACCGCCCACTTCTCGTGCGGCCACACGAACGACACGAAGGACGGGCTGTGCGTGCTGCTGCGCGCCTCGTCGTAGCCGAGGCCGTTGATGTTGAACGGATCGGGCGTGTAGCTGCCGGTACGCACATACTCGGTGCTGTAGTCGTTGATGCGCTGCTCGAAGGACACTTCCTTCGAGGCGAGTTGCACCAGCCCCGCGGGGTTCGAGAACGCGGCGGTGGCGTCGTCCGCCAGGCCGATGAACGCGCCGCCCATCGCCAGCGAGCGCGCGCCGGGCGCGGAGAAATTGAACTGGAGGGAGGCGTTGCCTTCCTCGTCGGTGATCGCGAATGCGCCGGACGACGCTGCAAGCAGCGCGGCGCCGATGGCCAGGGGAAGCATCTTCTTCATCTTGTGGACTCCTCTCAGCGTGGAATGGGCCTTCGCTCGGGGCGAGCGGCAGGATCATAACGCTTTCCAAACGCTGCGCGTGTCGCCTCGCCTGCCTATACTCGCCGCTTCCAACCCGGAGAACGTCATGGAACCGATCGTGCTGTTTCTGCTCGCCTTCATCATCTTCACGCTGTGGAAGGGCGTGGTCATGGTTCCGCAGGGCTACGAGTACACGATCGAGCGCTTCCGCAAGTACACGCACACGCAGACGCCGGGCATCGGCATCATCCTCCCGTACGTGTTCAATGTCGGTCGCAAGATCAACATGATGGAGCAGGTGCTCGACGTGCCGTCGCAGGAAGTCATCACCAAGGACAACGCGGTGGTGAAGGTCGACGGCGTCGTCTTCTTCCAGGTGCTGGATGCGGCCAAGGCGGCCTACGAGGTGTCCAATCTGGAGCAGGCCATCGTCGCTCTGGTGATGACCAACATCCGCACCGCCATCGGCTCGATGGACCTCGACGAGTCGCTGTCCAAGCGCGACGAGATCAACAACAAGCTGCTGCGCGTGGTCGATGAAGCCACCCATCCCTGGGGGCTCAAGGTCAATCGCATCGAGTTGAAGGACATCCAGCCGCCGCGCGACCTGGTCGATTCGATGGCGCGCCAGATGAAGGCCGAACGCGAGAAGCGCGCCCAGATCCTCGAGGCCGAAGGTTCGCGCCAGTCCGAGATCCTGCGCGCCGAAGGCGAAAAGCAGTCGGCGGTGCTGGAAGCCGAAGGCCGTCGCGAGGCCGCGTTCAAGGATGCCGAGGCGCGCGAGCGCCTGGCCGAAGCCGAAGCCAAGGCGACGATGATGGTCAGCCAGGCGATCGAGCGCGGCGACGTGCAGGCCATCAACTACTTCGTCGCGCAGAAGTACGTCGAGGCCCTCAAGGCGCTGGCCACGTCGCCGAACCAGAAAGTGCTGATGATGCCGCTCGAAACCACCGGCTTGCTGGGCTCGATCGCCGGCATCGCGGAGCTGTCGAAGGGGGCGCTCGACAAGGGCGCGACCACGACCAAGCCGCCGAAGATGCCGGGGGCCTGAGATGGGCAAGCTCGTCTACACCTGGTGGGCGATCGCGCTGGCCCTGCTCGCGATCGAAACCATCATCCCGGGCGCCAGCATCCTCTGGTTCGGCATCGCCGCATTTATCGTCGGCGCGGTCGTGTTCTTCTTTCCGGACTTGCCCCTGCTCGGTCAGGTTGCGGTGTTCGGCGTCTGTTCGATCGCGTCGGTCGCGGTGTACTGGAAGTGGTTCCGCAGCCATGAAGCGCCGAGCGATCAGCCTTTGCTGAATCGCAAGGCGGACCAGCTGGTCGGTCGCGAATTCGTGCTCGATGCGCCGATCGAACTGGGGCGCGGCAAGCTCAAGATCGGCGATGCGTTGTGGACCGTCGAGGGTCCGGATCTCGCGGCCGGCAAGCGCGTCCGTGTCTGCAAAACCGATGGCTTGATCCTCCAGGTCGAGAAAAGCGAAGCCTGAGTCGTTATGCTCCGCGCCCTCGATTGACGGCGCGGAGCGACCATGCTGAACCAGACCATCCTCAATGCCACGCATCGCGCGCTCGGCGCGCGCATGGTCGATTTCGGCGGCTGGGACATGCCGATCAACTACGGTTCGCAGATCGACGAGCACCATGCGGTGCGTCGCGACGCCGGCATGTTCGACGTGTCGCACATGACCATCGTCGACGTGCGCGGCCCGCGCGTCCGCGAGTTCCTGCGCTTCCTGCTCGCGAACAACGTCGACAAGCTCAAGGTGTCGGGCAAGGCGCTCTACAGCTGCATGCTGAACGAGCAGGGCGGCGTGATCGACGACCTGATCGTCTACTTCATCGACGAGTCGTTTTTCCGCATCGTCGTGAACGCGTCGACGCGCGACAAGGACCTGGACTGGATGGCGCGCCAGGGCAGCCGCTACGGCGTCACGCTGAGCGAACGTCGCGACTACGCAATGGTCGCGGTGCAAGGCCCGAAGGCGCGCGAGCGCGTGCATGGCCTGCTGTCCGCCGACGGCGCGGCCCGCGCCGCCAAGCTCGGCAAGTTCGTCGCCGCAGACGTCGACGGCCTGTTCGTCGCTCGCACCGGTTACACCGGCGAAGACGGCTACGAGATCATGGTGCCGGAGGCCGAAGCGGTTTCCTTCTGGAACAGGCTGGTCGCCGCGGGCGTGAAACCCTGCGGGCTCGGCGCCCGCGACACCCTGCGTCTCGAAGCGGGCATGAACCTCTACGGACAAGACATGGACGAAACCGTCTCGCCCTGGGAAGCGGCGCTGGCCTGGACCCTCGCCCTCGAACCCGCGGAGCGCGACTTCATCGGTCGCGATGCGCTGATCGCGCAGAAAGCGGGCGGTGCGGCGCGCGAGATGATCGGCCTCGTGCTCGACGACAAGGGCGTGCTGCGCCATGGCCAGCGCGTCGTCACCGATCGGGGCGACGGCGAGATCCTCAGCGGTTCGTTCTCGCCCACGCTTGGCAAGTCGATCGCGTTCGCGCGCGTTCCGGCCGGTGCCGCGGGCGGCGCGCTCGCCGTCGACATCCGCGGCAAGGCGCTGCCGGTGCGTGCGGTGAAGTTCCCCTTCGTCCGCGACGGCCAGCCCTGCGCCGGCATCTGAAACCGACGGCTGTCCAGCCACTACACTCCGCAACCACCGACCACGAGGACCGAGTCATGAGCGAAATTCCAGGCGACCTGAAATTCCTGAAGAGCCACGAGTGGGCGCGCGTCGAAGACAACGGCCACATCACCGTCGGCATTTCCGACCATGCGCAGGCTGCGCTCGGCGATCTCGTCTACGTCGAACTGCCGGGCGTCGGCGACACCGTGCAGGCCGGCAACGGCGCGGCCGTGGTCGAGTCGGTGAAGGCCGCGTCCGACGTGTACAGCCCGGTGTCCGGCACCATCGTCGCGGTGAACGACAAGCTCGCCGATGCGCCGGAAACCATCAACGGCGATGCCTACGGCGAAGGCTGGCTGTTCGTGGTGAAACCTTCGGACAGCAGCGAACTCGATGCGTTGCTCACGCCCGACGACTACGCCGAGATGATCGAGAACGAAGAGCACTGATCGCTTCCTTCGCAGCGGAGTCCGATCAAACCGGTTGCGCGAGCAACCGGTTTTTCTTTGCGCGACGCATGGCGCTTGCGCTTCGTCGACGCAGCGTGTCGAGCGCGATGCATGCACATGCCGATGTCGACATCGCATCGATGCGCGCACGACAAAAATCTCCGCTCACAAAACGTGTTGACAGTCAACGCGTGTGCGATTAGTTTTGCCGCAGCGTGACAAGCATGCTTCCGAAATGAGTGGCGAAAAAAACATCGAGACATCGACCGCAACAACGTCCTCGCAGATGTCGCGATCGAGTCACCGCCTCTCCCGCATGCACTTCTCCTTCCGCGAACACGACGTCGATTCACCCATGCTCCCGACGATGCGTCGTGTCGCTCCTTCCACCCGCGTGTGCATGTCGGCAGTCGGCGCACGCGGCGCTTGATCGGTTTTCAACCGGGCGATCACTGCCAAAACCAAGAGGAGCACTACAATGAAAGCAGCAACCACCAAGAAGAAAGCTGGCACGGTGAAAGCCGCCGCCAAACCCGCCGCGAAGAAGGCACCGGCCAAGAAGGCCGCTGCAAAGAAGGCACCGGCCAAGAAGGCCGCTGCGAAGAAGGCTCCGGCCAAGAAAGCTCCGGCCAAGAAGGCTGCAGCGAAGAAGGCACCGGCCAAGAAGGCCGCTGCGAAGAAGGCTCCGGCTAAGAAGGCCGCTGCCAAGAAAGCTGCACCGAAGAAGTAAATAGGCAACACAGCAAGACGTTTTCAGGGTCAGACCATCGCACGGCCGCCCGGCGTGCGATGGTCACTTTGAAGCACAGATTCCGGAGGCGCGATGCCTCCGATGAGGCGCGGATCGCGCCGTTCTCCAGCTCCGGACACCATCCTTTGCATTGGAACCGTGTGCTGCAACGGGCAGCAGAGAAGCGGTTTTGGCGTCCTGGCGACGACTGCGGCGCGATGGAATCGGCCGATTGATGTTGCAGTTGCGTGAACGTCCGCCAGAATTGCGGTACAAACCGCATCGTGACCATCGGCAGGGCTGTCGCTGCCGAATCCGCGCCGGTCAGACCACGAATCAACGAGGAAGTGAAATGCCGTTCGAGATCCGTTCCGCTCCAGTTCAAAACCGTCTCCGTGCCGCGACGTTGTCCCTGGCCTGCGTCTTCGCGATCGCGGCGTGCGGCGGCAAGGAGGAAACCGCTGCGCCGGCTGCCGGCACCGTGCCCGCGGCGGGCGCGTCGCCGCAGGTGGTCGCACCGGCTGCGCCCGAGGTCACCGTTTCCGACTTGATTGCGGCCGCAAGGCGCGCCGAAGGCGAAGAGCGGCTGGTCTCGCCGGCAGGCGACAACGCCATCGAGTACTACCTGCAGGTGCTCGGCAAGGAAGCGAACAATGTCAGCGCCACCCAGGCGCTGGTCGACCTGTTTCCGCTGGCGGCGGGCAATGCCGAGCGCGAAATCGCCAATCGCAGCCTGGATGAAGCGGCGCGCATCATCGCCCTGCTCGATCAGGCCAGCCCCGGTTCGTACACGGTGTCGACGTTGAAGTCGAAGCTCAACGCGGCACGTACGCAGATGCAGCGCGAAGAAGAACGCCGTCTTGCGCAGGAAGCCGCGGCTCAGCAGCGCGAACAGGCGGCCTCGCAACCCGTCGCGCCGCCGCCGGCCGCGACCGCCCCTGCGCAACCCGCGCGCACGGCTCAGGCAGAGCCGCGTCCGGTCGAGCCGGCGCCGACGCAGGCCGCACCGGCCGAACCGCCGCCGACCGCACAGCCGGTGGCCGAGTCGCGAGATCCGGTGCTGGTGCGTCAGGTGCGCCCGACCTATCCGGCGGCAGCGGCGCGACGCAAGCAGGAAGGCTGGGTCGAGGTGTCGTTCACGGTGGGCACCAACGGCTCGGTTTCCGACGTCAACGTCGTGCGCGCACAGCCGCGCGGCGTGTTCGACCGCGACGCCGTGCGTGCCGTCTCGCAGTGGCAGTTCGAACCGGCGCTCGACAATGGCAAGACGGTGGCGCGCCAGCTCACGCGTCGCATCGAGTTCGCGCTGAAAGCCCAGTAGTACCGCGGACGTTTGAACACGCGACGGCGCCTGCGGGCGCTGTCGTCGTTTCAGGGGGGCGCGAACGCGCGCGCGATCCAGGCCGCGGCGCCGGTTTCGTCTGCAGCGGTTCGCGTCGCCACCAGGCAACGTCGTGCGGCGGTTGCGTCGACCAGATCCGCCAGCCAGCCGCAGCGTTGGGCGGCCAAGGTCAATGCGATCGGCTCGAGTGGCAGCGATGACGCGGCCGGATCCTGCAGCGGCGCGACCGCTTCCAGCCAGGCCTGTCGCGAACGCAGTCGATAACGACGCAGGAACGGGAACGGCGTCTGCGCTTCCAGAACATCGCGCGCCGCCAGCGTCCCGTGCATGCGCCGCCACCAGCGCAGTGCGAGCGGGCGCAGTTCATGCATCGCCTCCTTCGGCGTTCTCGTCCGCGAGCCCGCCAGCCGTTCTGCAGCGTCGCGCAGCAGCGGATGCGCCAGCGGCAATCGGTCCTGCTGCAGCAACTGGTCCGCGTCGGCGACAAACCGGCCAACGCCGAGCAGGTCGGCCAGCATCAGGCCGGCGACCGCAGTTTTCAGCGCATCACGTTCGGGCGCATCGCGTTCGCGACCGCTCTGCGGATCGAAGCCGAACAGGCAAAGTCGTTCGGCGAGGATCATGGCGCATCAGCGGGCGCGACGAACCTTGGCGGCCGGACGCGGCGTCAGGCGGTCGAGTTGCAGCCAGTCGCGTGCCGGCAGTTCCAGTTCGCGGTCGATGATGGTCGGCAGCAGGCCTGCGGGCACGGCCGATTCGCTGTTCCAGAGCAGGGCCACGCCAAAATCCTGGTCGGGCAGCATGGCCAGCGCGGCGCGATAACCCTGCACGGCGCCGGCGTGAAAGATCATGCGGTGGCCGCTGTAGTCGAACACGCGCCAGCCGAGCGCATACGAGGCTTCGCGCACGCGTTCGCGTCGCCATGGCGAGCCCAGCACTTCGCCGGGGGTCGGGATCTGCGGCGCATGCAGGATGTTCAGCAGCTCCGCGTCGAACACGTCCGGCGCGTGGCCGAGATGCGCCAGCATCCATTGGCCGAGATCGCGTGCGCTGGCGTTGACGCCGGCGGCCGGCGGAATGCGGTAATACGTCAGCTTCGGATAGACCGACTGCCAGCGCCCGGAGCGCTTCACGTGCGGGTGCGCCCAGTCGCCGCTGGCTTCGAGCGCGTCGCGGCCGTAGGTCGCGGTTTCCATCATCAGCGGATGAAAGATGCGTTTCTCGACCTGGTGCGTGAAGAAGTCGCCGGTCACCGCGAAGGTGACGTCGCCGATCAGGCTGAACGCCACGTTCTGGTAGCTGTAGCAGCTGCCGACGGAACAGACCGGATTCACTTCGTCGAGCTGTTCGACCAGCAGCGGATAGGGCGAATCGGCTTCGAGCGCGCGGTCCAGCGTGTTGTGCGGCAGACCGACGCGATGGCTGAGCAGGTCGTCGATGCGCAACTTGCCGGCACCTTCGATGTCCTTCAGCACCAGCGCCGGCACCAGGTCCTGCACGCGGTCTTCCCACTGCAGCGCGCGTTCGTTGACGAGCAAGGCCGTCAACGATGCGGCGAAGGATTTCGACAGCGAAGCGACGCGGAACACGGTGTCCGGACCGATGGCGACACGCTTGCCGTTCTCCGCGATGCCGATGCCGCGCACGCTGACGATGGCGCCGTCCTTCACGACTACCGCCGCCAGCGCCGGCGTCTGGCCGGTGCGCAACACGGCGTCGGACAGGCGCTCGAATTCCGCGACGACGGTGGCGGTGCGCGTCTGTTCGGCCAGGTCGGCCGCGGCATGCGCCGTCGACGGATTCGTCGCCGAAGCGACCAGCATCGCGACGGAAAACGTGGTTGCAAAGCTTCGTAAAACGGCCATGTTATGCTCGCCCGGACGCCGCGATTCTATCAAGCAGACATGCTGAATGCGGCCCGATTCATAACTCGCGGAGGGCAGGACGATGCTGGGTTTGGTGATCCTTCTGGTGGTCGTCGCGGTGCTGGCGTTCTGGGTGATCGGCATCTACAACGGCCTGATCCGCGCCCGCCGAGGTTACGAGAACGCGTTCGCGCAGATCGACGTGCAACTGACTCGGCGCTACGACCTGATCCCGAATCTGGTCGAGACCGCCAAGGCCTACATGAAGCACGAAAGCCAGACGCTGGAGGCGGTGATCGCGGCGCGCAATTCGGCCATGAACGGCCTCAAGGCGGCGCAGGCGCATCCGGGCGATGCTGCGGCAATGCAGACGCTGGCCGCGAGCGAAGGGCAGCTGACCGGTGCGCTCGGCCGCCTGATGGCGGTGGCCGAGGCCTACCCGGACCTCAAGGCCAACCAGAACATGATGCAGGTGAGCGAGGAATTGACCTCGACCGAAAACAAGGTCGCGTTCGCGCGCCAGGCGTTCAACGATTCGGTGATGGGCTACAACGTCAGCCGCGACGTGTTCCCGAACAACCTCATCGCCGGCATGTTCAATTTCAAGGAAGCCGCCTTGCTGCAGATCGAGGATGCGGTCAAGCGCGAAGCGGTCAAGGTCAAGTTCGACTGATTCCGCCGACGCGCTGTGTCACCGCGGCGCGTCTCACGGTCCCGCCATGAATTTCTTCGAAGCGCAGTACCAGGCGCGCAAGCAGTCGAAGCGGCTGGTGTTGCTGTTCGTGCTCGCCGTGCTCGCCATTGTCGCGGCCATCGACCTGATCGTGGTCGCGACCCTGCTCGCGAACAACGAGGACGCGGCGGCCGGGCTCACGTTCGGCGAATCCATCGGTCAGCACGCGCGCCTGCTGCTTGTCGTCAGCCTTGGCGTCGCCGGCGTGATCGGCCTGGCCTCGCTGTTCAAGATCGGTTCGCTGCGCTCGGGCGGCGCGGCGGTGGCGCAGTCGCTTGGCGGCACCCTGGTGCCGGCGGAGACGACCAATCCGCATCATCGTCGCCTGCGCAATGTCGTCGAGGAAATCGCGATCGCTTCCGGCGTGCCGGTGCCCGAGATCTACGTGCTCGAACAGGAATCCGGCATCAATGCCTTCGCTGCCGGCTACACGCCGTCCGACGCGGCCGTGGCGGTGACGCGGGGCGCGCTGGAGAAACTCAGGCGCGACGAATTGCAGGGCGTGATCGCGCACGAGTTCAGCCACATCCTGAATGGCGACATGCGCCTCAACATCCGGCTGATGGGCCTGCTGTTCGGCATCCTCGTCATTGGCCTGATCGGGCGCAAGATCCTCGAAGGCATGCGCCATTCGCGCGACAGCAAGGGCACCGTGCCGATCTTCCTGATCGCGCTCGCGGTGATGATCATCGGTTACGTCGGCGTGTTCTTCGGACGCTGGATCAAGGCCGGCGTGTCGCGCTCGCGCGAATTCCTGGCCGATGCGTCGGCGGTGCAGTTCACGCGCCAGACCGAGGGTCTGGCGGGGGCATTGAAAAAGGTCGGCGGCCTGCCCGAGGGTTCGAAGATCGAGAATCCGGAAGTCGAGGAAGTCAGCCACATGCTGTTCGGACCGGGCATGCATTTCTCGTCGATGTTCTCGACCCATCCGCCGCTGCTCGACCGCATCCGTCGCCTCGACAGGAGTTTCAAGCCGGAGCAGTTCTCGGCCATCGCGAAACAGTGGTCGCAGCCGGTCGACGTGCTGGCCCTCGATGCCGGACTCGGGTTGGCCGCATTGGCGCAGTCGTCGGCGTCGCCTTCGCCGCCGCCCTTGCCCGATGCACGCGGCGAGATCGCCGTGCAGCCGCGCCAGGTCGCGAGTCAGGTCGGTGCGCCGAAGCAGGACGACTTCGCGACCGCCGACACCATCCAGAACCGCATTCCGCCGCTGCTGCTTGAAGCCGCGCGGGCGCAGCGGTCGGCGGATCGGGTGATCTATGCCTTGTTGCTCGACGTCGATCCCGCCATCCGTGCGCGCCAGCTGGCGACGATCGTGGCGCACTCGGGTGCCGACGCCGAAACGGAAACCCTGCTGATGCGCGAAGCCGTCGACGCCCTGCATCCGATGCAGCGCATGCCGCTGGCCGCGATCGCGTTCCCCGCGCTGCGCCGGCATCCCCGGTCCTGGCTGCAGGCGTTCGTGCAGACGATCGATCGGTTGATCCATGCCGACGGCCGGCAGGCCCTCTTCGAGTTCTGCCTGGCGCGGCTGATCTCGGTGCACGTGATCGAGGCGCTGGACCCGGCGCGCGCGCGCGTCATCGGGCGGCGCAAGATCGTGCAATGCGAGCGCGAGATCGCGTTCGTGTTCGCGGTGCTCGCGCATCACGGCCACGACAGCACGGTCGATGCACAACGCGGTTTCCAGGCCGGCATGCAGTTGCTGTTCGGGCAACGCGGCATCGCGATGCCGGACAGCAGCGACTGGTCGACGCGCCTGGTGCCGGCGTTGCAGGTGCTGGACCAGCTCGACGCCGCCGGCAAACAGCTGCTGATCGAAGCCCTGGTCGCCGCGATCAGTCACGACGGCCGCATCGCGGTCGCGGAGGCGGAACTGTTGCGCGTCGCCTGCGCGTCCTTGCATTGCCCGCTGCCGCCGATGCTGGCGCGGTGATCAGCCCGCGAGCATCAGGTCGGCGGCGCGTTCGGCGATCATCACGGTCGGGGCATTGGTGTTGCCGCTGACGAGTTTCGGCATCACCGAGGCATCGACCACGCGCAGGGACTGGATGCCATGCACGCGCAGGGTCGGATCGACGACCGCGTTCGCGTCCGTGCCCATCGTGCAGGTGCCGACCGGGTGATAGACGGTTTCGGCCTTCTTGCGCAGGAAGGCGGAAATCGCGGCCTCGGAATCGTCGTTGTCGCCGGGGAACATCTCGTCGCCGCGATAGGCGTCGAAGGCTTTCGACTTGAACAATCGACGCGAGGTGCGCACCGCTTCCACCAGCACGCGACGGTCGAATCCTTCGGCGTCGCTCAGGTAGTTCGCGAACAGTTTCGGCTTCGTGGCCGGGTCGGCGCCGGCGAGTTCGAGATGACCGCGCGAACGCGGCTGCAGGTGGCAGGCGTGCAGGGTCATGCCGCGGCCGGGAAGCCGGTTGCGACCGTGGTCGTCGAGGATGGCCGGCACGAAATGGAACTGCAGGTCCGGGCGTTCGTCCGGCGCCAGCGCGGAGCGCACGAAGCCGCCGGCCTCGGCGATGTTCGAGGTGCCCGGCCCCTTGCGGAACAGCGCGTACTGCAGCGCGATCCAGACATCGTTGGTCTTGTCGTAAGTGACCGGCTGCTTGCAGCGGAAGATGGTGCAGGCATCGAGATGGTCGTGCAGGTTGCGGCCGACGCCCGGCAGTTCGAGCTTCTGCGCGATGCCGTGCCGGCGCAGTTGTTCGCCGCCGCCGATGCCCGACAACAACAGCAGTTGCGGTGAATTGATGGCGCCGCCGGAGAGCACGATCTCGCGCGCCGCTTCGGCACGCACGCGTTCGCCCTTGAGCCGGAATTCGACGGCCACGGCACGGCCGTTCTCGATCGCCACGCGTTCGACCAGGGCGCGCGTCCTGATCGTCAGGTTGTCGCGGTCGCGCGCGGCATTGAGGTAGCCGGCCGCGGTGCTCCAGCGCTGGCCGTTTTTCTGCGTCACCTGATAGAAGCCGAAACCTTCCATCTGCGCGCCGTTGAAATCGGGATTGAGCGGGAAGCCGTTCTGCGCGGCGGCGTCGAGCAACACCTGCGACAGCGGATTGCGATAACGATGGTCGGCCACGTTCAAGTGACCGCCGCTGCCGTGGAACTCGTCGGCGCCGCGCTCGTTGTTTTCGCTGCGCTTGAAATACGGCAGCACCGAATGCCAGTCCCAGCCGGTCGCGCCCAGCGCCGCCCACTCGTCGTAGTCCTGCGCATGGCCGCGGATGTAGCACATCGCATTGATCGAGCTGGAGCCGCCCAGAACCTTGCCGCGCGGCCACCACAGGCGGCGTCCGTCGAGGTTCGCTTCGGGTTCGGTGCTGTAGTCCCAGTTCACGCCCTTGCGGCTGACCAGCTTGGAGATGCCGGCGGGCATGTGGATGAAGGGGTGCCAGTCGCGCGGGCCGGCTTCGAGCAGCAGCACGCGAGTGTTCGGATTCGCCGACAGACGATTCGCGAGCACGCAGCCCGCGGAACCCGCACCGATGATGATGTAGTCGTAGGTCACACTGCCGTCCTTCGCTGTCGGCGGGCCGCGGGCACCCTAGGGCGGCGTACTTAGAGCAATTATTCGAGGACGCGCACCGGCAGGTCGGCCGAAATCGTGCCGAGGCTGCGCGGAATCAGGTTCTGGCCGAAGGTCACGCCGATGGCTTCGCGGCGATAGGTCTTCAATGTCGCCAGCGGTTCCCCGTCCGCGGCCGGCGTGGCGTCGTCGGGATCGATCGTCGTCAGCACGCAGCGCGTGCAGGGCTTGACGACATCGAATTCGACGTCGCCGATGGCGATGCGTTTCCAACCGTCTTCGACGTGTGCGGTCGCGGTGTTCACGACGAGGTTGGGACGAAAATTTGCCATCGACACCGGCCGCGGCAACTTTGCATTGAGCTGGTCGAGCGACGCGGTGCCGATCAGCAGCAGCGGGAAGCCGTCGGCGAAACTGACGATGTCGCCGGACTTCGACCAGTCGCGGCTGACGCTGCGCACGCAATCGTCGGCCATGTGCACCAGGCGCACGTCGATGCCGACGTGTTGCGACAGCCAGTCGTTGATCTCGGCATCGGCCACGCGCGCCGGACTCGAAGACTTCCAGATGCCGACCTCGATGGTCGGCGCCGAGGGCGGCGGCTCGCCGACATCGCGCACGCTGCGGTCCGGCGCGAACAGCACCAGGCCGTCGCGGATCGGCTCCGCCGAAAACTTCAGCAGTCGCGGATGCTGGCGTGCGGTGATGAAGCGCGCGTTGGCATCGACCAGCATCCAGCGGCGGTCGCCGCGCAGGCCGCGGGCTTCGACATCGGCCGTCGTTGTCGCGAAACCGCGCATCGACTTGACGGGGTAAAGCAGAATCGAGAGCAGGTTCATCGGCGGAGTGTACGTGCAGTCCGGGGCCGCTACACTCCGCCCGGACTTCAAGGCTCGGGCAGGCACGTGACGCAATCAGCGCAGGCGCAGGAACCGGCCTACACCGTCTCGGCACGCGATCTGCAAGCGGCCGTCATCGCAGCGGTCTATTTCTTCTTCGTGCTCGGTTCCTATTACGTCGTGCGTCCGGTGCGCGAGCAACTGGGCGCCGCCGCGGGCGGGTCCGACGTGTTGCCCTGGCTGTGGACCGGCACCTTCATCGCCACCGTCGTGCTGACGCCGTTTTACGGCGCCATCGTGGCGCGATATCCCCGCCGCATCTTCATCCCGATCGCCTACGCATTCTTCGCCATCGGCATGATCGCGTTTTCGTCGATCGCGTCCAGCGAACATCCGAGCACGTGGATGGCGATCGCGTTCTACATCTGGGTCAGCGTTTTCAACCTGTTCGTCGTGGCGGTGTTCTGGAGCTTCATGGCCGACATCTTCACCGATGACCAAGCGCGTCGCCTGTTCGGGCCGATCGGCATCGGCGGCACGTTGGGTGCCATCGCTGGTCCGGCGGCGGCCAAGATGCTTGTCGCGGACATCGGTGTAACGGGATTGATGTGGATGTCGTCGGGGGCATTGCTCGCCGCGCTGGTGTGTATGCTGATGTTGTCGCAATGGGCGAAGCGTCACGGCCGGCGCGATGCCAGCGTGGCCGAACGGCCGATGGGCGGCGGCTGGTGGGCCGGCGCGAAGGCCGTCTGGGCCGACCCGTTCATGCGCTCGATGGCGATCCTGATGCTGCTCGCCGACGTCATCGGCACCATGCTCTACGCGCTCAATTCGGACATCGCCCGCGACACGCTGACGACGGCGGTGCAGCGCACCGAATACTTCGCCGGCATCGACTTCGCCGCCAACCTGCTGACCTTCGTCTACCAGATCGCCGTGGCACCCCTGCTGCTCGTGCGCTTCGGTCCGCTCGCGGCGATGTTGCTGCATTGCGCCCTGAACGTGATCGTGCTGTCCCTGGTCGGGCTGATGCCGGGTGCGGAAATCACCATGATCGCGATGGTGTTGTCGCGCGCCGGCGCCTACGGCCTGCTGCAGCCCGCGCGCGAAGGCCTGTACACGCGGGTACCGCGCGAACTGCGCTACAAGGCCAAGGCCTTCATCGACACCGCGGTCTGGCGTGCCGGCGACGTGCTCACCAGTTTCGGCATGAACGGATTGCGCGCCATCGGTTTCGGCGTGCCCGCATTCGCGGCGATGGCCGTGCTCGCGTCGGCCGCGTCGGCCCTGTTTTCCTGGCATGCGGTGCGTTACGCCGATGCCCACCGGAGCAACGAATGATCCGCCTGCTGTGCCTGCTGCTGATGTTGTCCGCGACCACCCTGGTGCGTGCGGCCGAACGCGACGACTGGGAATTCGGCGTGCGTGCCGGCGGCATGATCACCGACAATGCGTTGCGTCTCGACGGCTCGGCCGAGTTCCTGACGATCACGCGCCGAGTCGACGACAAACGCGCCGTCGAACTCGAATTCGGCGCCGACCAGCTCGACTTCTCGATGGACTACGGCCTGCGCCACAAGACCGTGTCGGTGAACTACGTCGAAGTGAATCGCGAGCCCTTGTGGGACCCCTACGTGCTCGTCGGTCTCGGCGTGTCCGAGTTCGACGCACCCACCGGCATCACCGAAGGCCGCGACGCGATGATGCAGGTCGGCACCGGCGGCTCCTGGGAATTGTCGGACAACGGCAAGCTGCTGCTGCGCGGCGACGTACGCTTTCGTTACGACCTCAACGACACCGGCCAACCCGGCCAGGACGGCTGGGGCGATGCGATCTTCACGGTTGGGTTGTCGTACCGGTTCTGATCTCAGTGGCAGGCGGATGGTTTCCCGTGGCGATCGGGTTCTTCGGTGCGCGAAAGATCATCGAGGATCGGGCAATCCGGACGGTCGTCGCCGTGACAGCGTTGCGCGAGGTCGGCGAGGGTGCGTTGCATCGCCTGCATCTCGGCGATCTTGCGGCCGAGTGCGTCGGCATGTGATTGCGCCAGTTTCTTCACTTCGCTGCTGCTGCGCTGCGGGTCGGACCAGAGGCCGAGCAGTTGCGCGATCTCCTTCATCGGGAAGCCGAGCGTGCGTGCGCGCTTGATGAAGCGCAGGCGGTGCAGGTCGGCGTCCGAATACAGGCGATAGTTCGCGAAGCTGCGGCCCGCGGGCGGGATCAGGTCGATGCTTTCGTAGTGGCGGATCATCTTCGCCGACACACCGGTCAGCGCGGCGGCCTCGCCGATGTTGTGCAGGCCTTGTTGCTTGGCGTCGGACAGTTCGGGACGGATGGCGTGGCGCATCTCAGGCGCCTCGGGCGCGATGTTGGGCGCGCGGCGTCCAGCGCCGCAGCAGCAGGGTGTTGGCGACGACACTGACGCTGGAGAAGGCCATCGCCGCGCCGGCGATCACCGGGTTCAACAGGCCGGCCGCCGCGAGCGGAATGCCGACCACGTTGTAGATGAAGGCCCAGAACAGGTTCTGGTGGATCTTGCGGGTGGTGCGGCGCGAGATGTCGATGGCGTCGACGATCAGACGCGGATCGGAACGCATCAGGGTGATGCCCGCGGCCTGCATCGCGACATCGGTGCCGCTGCCCATGGCGATGCCGACATCGGCCGCGGCCAGCGCCGGCGCGTCGTTGATGCCGTCGCCGACCATCGCGACCCGATCCAGCGCCGCGAGCGCACGCACTTCCTCGGCCTTGTCGCCCGGCAGCACGTTCGCATGCACGTCGTCCGCGGGAATGCCGACGGCAAGCGCGACCGCCGTCGCGGCACCGGCGTTGTCGCCCGAGATCAGGACCGTGCGCAGGCCGAGGGCATGCAAGGCTGCGATCGCGTCGCGCGATTCGGGGCGCAAGCGGTCGCCGAACGCCAGCAGGGCGCGCAGGCGGGTGCCGTTCGCGTCGCGGGTCGCGAGCCAGGACACGGTGCGGCCTTGTGCCGCCTGTTCGAGGGCTGCAGCGCGTACGTCGGCGATGTCGATGCCTTCGGTCTGCATCAGGCGTTCGTTGCCGATCCACACGTCGACCCCGTCGACATGGCCGCGTACGCCGAGGCCGGACAGGGCGCGCACATCCGACGCAGGTTCGCTGCGGATGCCGCGTTCCGTCGCCGCGGCGAGCACCGCCTTCGCGAGCGGATGTTCGCTGCCCGATTGCACCGCGGCGGCGAGTTGCAGCAGGCCGGCTTCGTCGCCACTGAATGCATCGATGTGGACGAGGCGCGGTTGGCCCACGGTCAGCGTGCCGGTCTTGTCGAAGGCGACGATGCGCAAGGCGTGCGTGGTTTCCAGCGCCTCGGCGTCCTTGATCAGGATGCCGGCGCGCGCCGCGACCCCGGTGCCGGCCATGATCGCCGTCGGCGTCGCCAAACCGAGCGCGCACGGACAAGCGATGACCAGTACGGCGACCGCGTTCAGTACCGCCTGTGTCCAGTTGCCGTGGCCGAGGCCCCAGTACAACAGGGTTGCGAACGCGATCAGCACGACGACCGGCACGAACACGGCGCTGACCCGATCGACCACGCGCTGGATCGGCGCCTTCTTCGCCTGTGCCTCTTCGACCAGACGGATGATGCGCGACAGTGCGGTCTCGGCGCCGATGGCGGTGGTGCGGACGAGCAGCCGGCCTTCGCCATTGGTGGCGCCGCCGGTGACGGGATAGCCCGGATGTTTCGGGACCGGCAACGACTCGCCGGTGATCATCGATTCGTCGCCGTGGCTGGTGCCCTCGACGATGACGCCGTCGACCGCGATGCGTTCGCCGGGCAGCACGATGACGAGGTCGCCGATGCGGATCCGGTCGATCGGAACGTCGCTGTCGACGCCATCGCGGCGCACGCGCGCGGTGGCGGGGCGCAGTGCCTGCAGGGCGCGGATCGCGGCCGTGGTCTGGCGCTTCGCGCGCGCTTCCAGCCACTTGCCCATCAGGATCAGGGTGATGACCACGGCCGAAGCTTCGAAATACAGGTGTGGCCGGTCGTGGTGGACTTCCGCGAAGAACATCTGCCAGGCGCTGAGGCCATAACCCGCGCTGGTGCCGAGCGCGACCAGCAGGTCCATGTTGCCGGAACCGGCCTTCAGCGCGGCCCAGCCGGCGCGATAGAAGCGCGCGCCGAGCCAGAATTGCACCGGCGTGGCCAAGGCGAGCTGCAGCCAGGCCGGCAGCATCCAGTGTTCGCCCCAGGCGAGCGCGACCATCGGCAGCACCAGCGGCAGCGACAGCAGTGCGGCCAGGATCAGATGACGACGCTCGCGCTCGCCGTACACGTCGTGATGATGCGCATGCGGATCGGATGTCGTGGCCGCTCCGTCTTCGATCGGAAGCACTGCGTAGCCGGCGTCCTGCACGGCCGCGATCAGTGCATCGCGGGTCACCTCGGCGCCGGCCTGTACCGACGCCGATTCGGTGGCGAGGTTGACGCTGGCGTCGACCACGCCCGGCACTTTCTTCAGCGCACGCTCGACCCGGCCGACGCAGGACGCGCAGGTCATGCCGGTGACGCCGAACCTGAAACGGGCCGCGGCGTCGCCGGGCGGGATGGAAAGCGGCGTGTTCATCGGCTTGCTCCCTTGGAGGACAAGCTCAGGCTAAGGATTGCCATGATGGGAAGGTCAATGCGTCTTGGCAACCGCGGGTGATTCCGCGTCGTGCAGACGTGATGGCCATTGACCTTGCGGCAGTGGCAAGCTGGAGCATGCTCGGCGCGATCGCCGTGATCGCGCGACCCAAGGAAAGACCATGCAATTCGAAGTGGACAACATGAGCTGCGGACATTGCGCCCGCACCATCACGAAGGCGCTGCAACGTCTCGATCCGGCCGCGAAGGTCGACGTCGACCTGGCGACGAAGCGCGTCGTCGCCACAGGCACCTTCGGCGCCGAAGCCGCCATTGCGGCGATGGCCGCCGAGGACTATCCGGCGCGGTTGGTGGGTCGCGCGCCCTGACCCGTCTGATTTGCGGCTTGACGTGCAGGCATTGATCTGGACAATTCGTCCTGTGTCCGAGGACATGGGACAGACCAATGAAGGCCACGATAAAAAGTCAAGACATTCTGCTGCTGTTGAAGCTCGTCTCCCTCAGGAGACGCAGGGAAAAGCAGGCGAAATTGATGAGCGAGGCTGCGAGCAGTTACGAGCCGCCCAGCGATTGGCGCGGCTGGTTCGCGGGCGATGGGGCGGTGGACGAAACGGATGCTGAAGCTTCACATGCCGGAAAGGATGCGGACGTCTACTCGGTCCGCGCGTTGCAGGCGGCGACGGGAATCAGCAAGTCCGAAGTGAGCGCCAGCCTGCGACGTTGCCAGCAGTTGGGGCTGACCCGAAGCGAGGCGATATCGCCGCAGTTGGGCGTAAATACGAGTGCGTTGGTTGAATTCATCGCTCATGGGCTGAAGTACGTATTTCCTGCGCACGCCCTGCCACGTACCCGCGGCATCCCGACCGCAGCGTCTGCCCCTGTGCTCTCCGGAAAATTGTTCTCTCCGGGAGGCGCGGTACGGGTTTGGCCGGATGCATTGGGAAACGCTTCCGGGGACGGACTGGTTCCATTGCACAAGTCCGTACCATGGGCTGCACGAAGAGATGCCGACCTCTACGCCATGCTCGCCCTCATCGATTCGATTCGCCTGGGAGATGCACGCGAGGCGTTGGTCGCCAGAAATCTTCTGGCCGAATATCTGGGGCGGCCCAAGTGAGCGACGTTCCCCGGGATCGATGGTTGATGCACGAGCGCATGCTGTGGCGTGTGGCCCGAGCCAGGGGGGCGGAACTCTCCGCTCAAGTCGCGTTCGTCGGCGGCTGCGCAACGCCGATGCTGATCACCGACGATTTCAGTCGCGAGAACGTACGTTTCACCGACGACGTTGACGTGATCGTGCAGGCCCTGGGACGCGGAGGTTGGTATCGGTTGGAAAAGGCGCTGGCCGCTCGCGGGTTTCATGCATCGATCGAAGACGACATCCTTTGCCGGAAGAGATTGAGAGATGACGAGCCCGTCGATCTGATCGTCGACTTCATGCCGGATGATCCTGCGATTCTCGGCTTCAGCAACCGCTGGTATGCAGACGCGCTGCGCAGTGCCGAGAAGAGGTTTCTGCCCGACGGAACCATGGTACGAGTCGTCGCTGCGCCCTATTTCCTGGCCACGAAGTTCGAGGCGTATCGTGGTCGAGGTGAGGGTCGTCCTCTCGCGAGCACCGATGTAGGGGACATTCTTGATCTGATGGATGGCCGATCGTCGCTTGTCGAAGAAGTGCGTCTCGCGCCGAGCGAAATCTCCGCATTTGTCGCGAAAGAATTTTCGGCGCTTCTGGCGCATCAGGATTTCATGTACGCGCTGCAAAGTTGCGTGAAGGGCAGCAGCGCGCGCGAACGGTTGCTTCTGGCGAGAATCTCTGCCTTGTGCGGTTGATCACCGCTTGCGCGGCGTCACCCACATCGTGATGTCGGCCTCGAACACGCGGGTGCCGTCGGGATCGGTGGCGACGACCGGGATCACGCAGTCGTAACCGTTGCCGATGTCGTCGGGCAGATGGATGGTCGATTCGAGGCGGGCTTCGCGTGTCGCCTTGGCGAGGTAGCGCACGGTCATCGTCTTCGGAATCCAGCGCCACTCGGGCCGGATCGTCGCTTCGATGCCGACGCCGGCCGCGAGTTCGGCGCCATTGCAGAGCGCGATGGCGTGGATGGTCCGGATGTGGTTCTGGATGCTTCGGCGCTGCCTGATGCGGACCACCATGCGCCCGGGTTCGATGTCCTCGATGCGCGGGTGGATCGATCCGAAGTACGGCGCCTGCCAGCAGACGATCTTCGTGAACAGCCAGCGGCCGAAGGGTTTGTCCTTCAGCCGCCGCCACTGTTTCAGCACGTGGCTCATCAGGCGGCAGCCTTCAGGGCCGCGCGCTTCGCGGCCGTGGCCGCCTCGAGTTCCGCCGAGTCGAAGTCGTCGACGGCGATGAACTCGTTGGTCAGCACGCGCACCTCGGCGAGCAGGTCGCGCTCGGCGGCGGTGATCACGTTCTTCTGCACCGCTTCATCGAGTTGCGCCGACGCGTCGAGCGCGGCGATCTGGCCGGCCTTGATCGCCTTGACGACCTTGCGCTCGATCGGCTCGGAGGCGATGACCTTGTCGAGGGCATGATGCATGCGGCCCGGCACGTTGTTCGCGTTCGGGGTCAGGTACACGCCTTCGACCAGGCGATTGCGGGTCTCGCTCGGCGCCAGCAGCAGAGTGCAGACGCGATGGCCGAGACGGTCGGACGGCGCACGTTCGCGCAGGCCGATCGGGAACACCAGCGCACGCAGCGCCCACGCCACCGGACGGATCGGGAAGTTGCGCAGCACGCCGTCGAGCGCGTCCTGCATCTTGTAGACGGCGTCGTGCATCGCCCACGCGAGCAGCGGATAGTCCGCGACCGGGCGACCCTGGTCTTCGTAGCGCTTCAGCATCGCGCTCATGATGTAGAGCTGGCTGAGCACGTCGCCGAGACGCGCCGAGAGCTTTTCCTTGACCTTGAGCTTGCCGCCGAGGGTCAGCATCGCGGTGTCGGCGACCAGGGCCAGATTGGCCGAGTAGCGCGTGATCTTCTTGTAGAACTTCGCGGTGGTGGCATCGCCGATCGGCGCCTTGGCGAGGCTGGAGTGGGTCAGGCCGAGCAGCAGCGAACGCACGCCGTTGCTGATCGCGAAGCCGATATGGCCCATCAGATGCCGGTCGAATTCGGCGAGGCGCTTGCCCGGGTCGGCGAGCTGCGCCGCCTGCATTTCCTTCAGCACGAACGGATGGCAACGCACCGCGCCCTGGCCGAAGATGATCATGCTGCGGGTCAGGATGTTCGCGCCTTCGACGGTGATCGAAATCGGCGCCGCCTGGTGCGCACGACCCAGATAGTTGCGCGGGCCGAGGATGATGCCCTTGCCGCCGTGGATGTCCATGGCGTCCTTGACCACCTGCGAACCGACTTCGGTGGCGTGGTATTTCGCGATGGCGCTTGGCACCGAGGGCTTCTCGCCCAGATCGACCGCGGCGGCCGTCATGCGCGACAACGCGGTGATCGCGTAGGTCAAGCCGCCGATGCGCGCGAGGGCTTCCTCGACGCCTTCGAAGCGGCCGATCGGCATCTGGAACTGCTTGCGGATGCGCGCATAGGCGCCGGTCGCGGCCACGCCCATGCGGCAACCGCCGGCGGCGGTGGACGGCAGCGAAATCGCCCGGCCCACCGACAGGCATTCGACCAGCATGCGCCAGCCCTGGCCGATCATCTTCTCGCCGCCGATCAGGTAGCTCATCGGGACGAACACGCCGTTGCCGCGCACCGGGCCGTTCTGGAACGGCACGTTCAACGGGAAATGGCGACGACCGATTTCCAGGCCCGGCGTGCTGCGCGGGATCAGCGCCAGCGTGATGCCGCGGTCTTTCTCGCCGCCGAGCAGGCCGTCCGGATCATGCAGGCGGAAAGCGAGGCCGACGAGGGTCGCGATCGGCGCCAGCGTGATGTAGCGCTTGTCGAAGGTCAGCTTGATGCCGAGCACCTCTTCGCCGTTGTGCTGGCCCTTGCAGACGATGCCGAAATCCGGGATCGAGGTGGCGTCGGAACCGGCATGAGGGTTGGTCAGCGCGAAGCACGGGATGTCTTCGCCGCGGGCGAGGCGCGGCAGGTAATGGCTCTTCTGCGCGTCGGTGCCGTAGTGCAGCAGCAGTTCGCCCGGGCCGAGCGAGTTCGGCACGCAGACCGTCGACGACAAGGTGCCGGAGACGCTGGCGCACTTCGCGACGACGGCGCCATGCGCCAGCGCCGAGAAGCCGAGGCCGCCGTATTCCTTCGGGATGATCATGCCGAAGAAGCGGTTGCGCTTCAGGAAGTCCCATACCGTCGGCGACAGGTCGGCGCGCACGTGGGTGGCGTCCCACTCGTCGTGCAGGCGGCAGAGTTCATCGACCGGGCCATCGAGGAAGGCCTGTTCCTCGGCGCTCAGCTGCGGCTTCGGTTGTGCGGCCAGCTTGCGCCAGTCGGGGCGGCCCGAGAACAGTTCGCCTTCCCAGCCGACGGTACCGGCTTCGAGCGCGGTCTTCTCGGTGTCGGAGAGTTGCGGAGTGATGCGCTGGTACATCTTCAGGAACGGGCCCGTGAAGAGGGCGCGGCGCAGCGGTCCGATGTTGAACGGAACCGCGACCAGTGCGAACACGCCCCAGGCGGCATAGAGCGCGATCGGATGCGCGCCGGCGAATGCGGTCGCGACACCGAGGCCGATGGCCGACAGGGCGGTCCATGCCAGCAGGCCGAGGCGCAGATGCGCGACGAGCACGGTGCTGAGCAACAGCGCGAGGAAGGGAAGGGTGCTGTTCATCGGAGTCTCCGGTGGATCAGGCGTGATGCGCCGGCAGCCGGCGCAGGTAGCGGGAAATGGTGTCGACGAAGCGGTCGTTGGCATCGCCCACGACCATGTGCGTGGCGTCGGCGATGCGTTCGTGTTCGGCGTGCGGAACGAGCTTGCGGAATTCGTCGATGGTGTGGTCCGAGACCACGTCGCTGCGGCCGCCCGAGATCAGCAGCACCGGCAGGCGCAGGGCGCTCGCGGCTTGCGTGAGTCCGGCGATGTAGCGTTCGCCGCCATCGGCGACGGTGTCGAGCAGGCGCGGATCCCAATGCCAGCGCAGGCGACCATTGCCCATCGGCACCAGCATCTTCTGCAAACGGCCGGGATCGCTGCGCTGCGCGCGATGCGGCAGATAGGCCGCCACCGCCGCACTGGCTTCCTCGACCGACGCGAATCCTTGCGGATGCGCGCGCATGAAATCGAGGATGCGGTTGACGCCGGCGCTTTCCCAGCGCGGTGTCACGTCGACCAGCACCAGCGCTTCGAACAGCCCGGGCTGCGCGGCTTCGGCCATCATCCCGATCAGCCCGCCCATCGATGCGCCGACCCAGACCGGCCGGCGCGGCAGCGATGCAGTCAGCGCCAGCGCATCGTCGACGAAGCGTTCCATGTCGTAAGCGTCGGCATCCTGCCATGCGCTGTCGCCATGACCGCGGCCGTCGAGTGCGAGACAATGGAACCCGTCGCGCGCCAGCTGTTCGGCGGCACCGGTCCAGGCCAGTCGCGATTGGCCGAAGCCGTGTGCGAACACCAGCGGACGTTGTACCGATGCGCCGAAATGTTCGACCGCGAGGCTCAGGCCGTCACGGGCGACGAAACGACGCAGTTCGCGGGTCACCGGAAGGTCGGGCACGGCGGCGAGGGCGGCATGATTCACCATACGGCCGAGTATGGTCGTGTTGCGCCGCGATTGTCAATACGGTGGCGTATGGTGTTACGCTCCGTTGCCTGTTTCACGAATCGTCCACGTCGCCATGCCGCAACCACAGACCGCCGATCCCCGCGCCGACCGTACCCGCCTTTCCAGTGCCGATTGGGAAGCCGGTGCGTTGGATCTCCTGGCCGAGCAGGGCGTGTCCGCGGTCGCGGTCGAGCCGCTGGCGCGCCGCCTCGGCGTGACCAAGGGCAGCTTCTACTGGCACTTCCCGTCGCGCGAAGCCTTGCTGAAAGCGGCGCTCGAACGCTGGGAAAAACTCGACGAGGAAACCGTGTTCGAGCCGCTGGAAGAAATCGTCGATCCGGCCGAACGCCTGCGCGAGCTGTTCGTGCGCACCAGCAAGGAAATGCGTTCGCACGTGCTTTACAGCGAATTGCTCAAGGCGCTCGACCATCCGGTGGTGCAGCCGGTGATGGCGCGCGTGTCGCAACGGCGCATCCACTTCCTGATGCAGGCCTACCGGTCGTTGAATTTTTCGCGCAAGGACGCGATGAACCGCGCCCGCCTCGCCTACTCGGCCTATGTCGGTTTCCTGCAGCTGATGCTGCAGCTCAAGCTCACGCGCATGAGTGCCGAGGAATTCGATGCCTATGTCGGCCACGTCGTCGAGACGCTGATTCCGGCAGTCTGATGGTTTGCGGGGCGGAGCCCGCTCCCACAAGCGCCGCAATCAACGGGGTTGTGACTGCTTGGGTGGGGCTCCGCCCCGCGATCTTTTCAGTCCGCCGCCGCCATCCGCTTCACGTAGGCAACGACGTCCTGAAGCGTCGGCGCGAGATCGGCGCGATCGCGGGCCAGTGCGGTGACGATCTGCGAGTGGCCGACTTGCGGATAGGTCTTCGTTTCCACCGGGACCCCGACCGAACCCAGCAGTGCCGCCATTTCCTCGTTGTGGCGCGGCAACACGACGATGTCCTGGTCGCCGCGCAGCAGCAGCATCGGCGGCTCGTCGCCATCGACGAAATGGATGGGCTGGGTTTCCTCGAGTCGGCCTTTGTCCGGGAAGACCTCTCTCATGCGCGGATTCCAGATCGGCAGGAAGTCGTAGGGTCCGGCCAGGCCGATCAGGGCGCGGAAGTCGCGCGGCTTCATGTCGACGGCGCCGAGCCAGCGCGCGTCGGTGGCCAGCATCGCGGCGATGTGGCCGCCGGCCGAATGGCCCATCAGGAACAGTTCCGATGGATCGGCGCCATAGTGCGCGGCATGCGTTTTCGCGAAGCTGGCCGCACGTGCGGCGTCTTCGACGAAGGCGGGCCAGGCGACATCCGGAGCGGTGCGGTAGTCCGGAATCATCACGACAAAGCCGTGGTCGGCCAGCGATTCGCCGACGAAGCGGTACCACTCGCGTTGTCCGTAGCGCCAGGTGCCGCCGTAGAAGAACAGGATCAGCGGCGCGTTCGCCGGGGCGTCGGTGGCGCGGTAGATGTCGATGGCGAGATCGCGTTCGGCGTCGTAGACGACCGAACGCGCCTCGACCAGCGGGGCGTCCGCGCCGATGTTGATGGTGCCGAAATAGGCCTGATGGCAGCCGCCGAGCAGGGCGAGCAGGAGCAGCGAAAACAGTCGGGACATGGGCAATGGGCTGATGGGGCATTCCTTTCCGGCGGCAATGCTACAAAACTAGGGATGAATCGAGCCTCAGGATGGTCATGGACGCGAACCCGCAGCAGTTTTCGGAGATTCCCGAGCGCAATACCGGCGACAACGTGCTGCGCACGGCGCAGCAGCATCATGTGCAGATGAGCATGATGGCCGACACCAAGGCCAACATCATCATCACCGTGTCGTCGATCGTGCTGACCATGGCGCTCGGGCGCAGTCGCGACGAACTGCACGGGCCGAGCGCGCTGGTGCTGGCGGTGTTCACGATGCTGGCCCTGATTCTGGCCATCCTTGCGGTGCTGCCGAAATTCAAGGCACTGAAGGTGCGCGACCAGCAGTTGCCGGCGGAATTCAACATCCTGTTCTTCGGCCACTTCGCGCAGATCCCGCGCCAGCGTTTCCTCGACGAAGTCGCCGGGCGGATGAAAGCCGACGGTTCCGCGTATCAGCTGATGGCGAACGATCTGTACAGCCTCGGCCACTACCTCGCGCACTACAAGTATCCGTATTTGCGCTGGGCCTACATCTTCCTGCTCAGCGGCTTCGTCGTCGCCGGCCTGACCGAATTGGGCATGGTGCTGTTCCGCTGAACCCCTCGAACACGGGCGCCGCGTTGCAGCGGCTTCCATCCACCGGAGAACCTCGATGCGCGCGAACTGGTTGTACGGATTCCTGCTGGCGCTGCTCGCGTCCGGCCCGTCTCTCGCGACACCGACGGCGGTGCCCGCTGCGCTCCGCGACTGGGTGCCCTGGGCGCTGGAAGGGCATGAATCCGCAGCTTGCCCGAGCCTTGCCGGCATGGACGGCGACGACGCCCGGGTCTGCCTGTGGCCCGGAGAACTGCAACTGGCCGCGCGCGACGACGGCGCCACGTTCTCGCTGCCGGTGACCGTGCATGCGCGCTCGGCGGTGCCGCTGCCGGGCGACGAATCGCACTGGCCGCAGGACGTCGCCAGCGATGGCCGCGCCCTGGCCGTCGTGCCGAACGAGGAGGGCGTGCCGGTGGTCTGGCTGGCGCCGGGCCAATACCGCATCGAAGGCCGCTTCCCGTGGGACGAACGCCCGGAATCGATCGCGCTGCCCGCCGCCATTGCACGCGTCGCATTGAGTCTCGACGGCGTTGTCCAGCGGTTCGTGCAGCGTGACGACGACGCGCTCTGGCTCGGTCGTGTCGCTGCGACGGTGGCCGAACGCGACAGCCTCGCGGTCGATGTCTTCCGTCAACTCGACGACCGCATTCCGGCGCGGCTGGAGACCCGCTTCAAGTTCACCGTGTCCGGCAAGGGCCGCGAAGAGAAGCTGGCGCTGGTGTTGCCGGAAGGCTTCGTGCCGGTGTCCCTGTCGGGCGACTTGAATGCGCGCCTCGATACCGATGGCACCCTGATCCTGCAGGTGCGCTCCGGCGAACACTGGCTGACCCTGGTTGCGCGCGCCATCGCGCCGCTCGCGGCGGTGAAGACGCGCACGCTGGAAGCGCCCTGGCCCGAGGCCGAGATCTGGAGTTATCGCGCGCAGTCGTCCTTGCGCGTGACCGAACCGGAGGGCGCGGCGCAGATCGACCCGGCCCTGGCCGAAGTCCCGGACGACTGGCGCGAGCTGCCGGCCTTCGCGCTCGAGCCCGGCCAGGGCCTGACCATCGCCGAACGGTCGCGCGGGCTGTCCGAGCAGGACCAGAATCGATTGCATCTGAACCGCACCTTGTGGCTCGACCATGACGGCGGCGGCTACACCGCGCGCGATCAGGTCAGCGGCCGCATGCTGCGCGACTGGCGGCTGGATCTGGCGGTACCGTTCAAGGCCATGCGCGCCAGCGAGAACGGCGAGCCGGTGCTGATCACCGCGGGCCGACAATCTGGACTGACTGGCGTCGAACTGCGTTCGCGCGACTTGAATCTGAATGCGACGGCGCGCATCGACAGCGCGACCTCGACCTTGCCGGCCACCGGCTGGCAGCAGGCCTTCGAATCGGTGCAGACGACGTTGAACGTGCCGCCGGGCTATGAACTGATTGCCGCGACGGGTGCCGATCGCGCGCCGTCGGCCTGGCTGGATCGCTGGAACCTGATGGACGTGTTCGTCGCCGCGCTGATCGTGTTCCTGTTCGCGATCGCGTTCGGCAAGCTCGCGGGTCTGATCCCGGCGGCCTTCGTGCTGCTGGCCTGGCATGAACCCGACGTGCCGCAGTGGACGCTGATGCTGGCCATCGTCGCCGCCATGCTGTTGTCGCCGCGCTGGCGCGAGAAGCTGCCGCGCTGGGCGATGCGCGTGGCCCAGGTCGTGCTGATCCTGCCCCTGCTCGCGGCGGTGCCCTTCCTCGCCACGCAGCTGCGCCTCGGCCTGCATCCGCAACTCGAAGCCGAATACGGCCGCACCTCGTATTCCGACTACTACGGCCGCAACACAATGGCGGCGGGCATGGTGCAGCAGCAGGCCGAGAATGCGCCGATGTACGACCAGAACGTCGCCGAAGAAGCGCCGATGCCGGCGGCTGCGCCTGCGCCTGTCAGTCCGGTTGACTTGTCCAGCGTCGAATCGACCACCGTCCTGACTGCCGAACAAGTCCAGAAGCTCCCCAGCGCACGCGATGTGACCAATGTGGCGCTGCTCGGGAAAGCGAAGCAGCTTCGCCGTTACGCGAGCAACACCATGATCCAGGCCGGCGGCGGCGAACCGTCGTGGAACTGGCGCAGTTATTCGATCGAGCTGGCCGGGCCGGTGCTGCAGACGCAGGAAGTGCGGTTGTGGCTGTCGCCGCCGTGGCTGACGCGGCTGGCGCGCTTCGTCATCGCCGCGCTGTTCGCGCTGATCGCGGTGCGCCTGATCGGTGTCGCGTTCGCATGGGCGCCGTCGTTCAAGCTCAAGCGCAGCGCCGCCGCCTTGCTGATCGCCGGCCTCGTCCTCGGCGGCAGCGTGCAGGCGCAGCCCCTGCCCGACGCCGAACTGATCAAGGAATTGCGCGAGCGTCTGCTGAAGGCGCCGGACTGCGCGCCGACCTGCGGCGCCATCGCCCGTGCCGAAGTGCTGGCGAATGGCAATCGCATCGACGTCGCGTTGACCGTGCATGCCGCCGAACGCGTCGGCCTGCCCTTGCCCGGCAATGCCCAGTTGCTGGCGCTCGATGGCGTGCAGCTCGACGCGGCCGCCATCGACGCACTGCATCGCGACGACGGCGGCACCGTCTGGATCGAGGTGCCGCGCGGCGTGCATCGCGTGTCGCTGGGTTTTGCGACGGCCGCGGCGGATCAGATCGCGCTCGCCTTCCCGATGCCGCCGGCGCATCTGCAATTCCGCGGCGACGGCTGGGAAGCCGCGGGCATCGAGGATGGCCAATTGCCGAACGGCACGCTCGAGCTGACGCGCCTGTCGGCGAGCAGCGACACGCAGAGCGCCGGCGTTGCGCAACGCTTCGAGCCCTATGTCGTGGTGACGCGCGAACTGCGCTTCGATCTCGACTGGGAAGTCGCGACCACGGTGCAACGCATCGCCCCGGAATCGGGTGCGTTCTCGATCGCCGTGCCGCTGCTGAAAGGCGAACGCGTGACCAGCGACGGATTCGACGTGGCCGATGGCGCCGTGCAGGTGCGCTTCGCCGATGGTGACGGCGCGCTCGGCTGGGTGTCGCGACTGGAGGCGGTCGACGCGCTGACGCTGGCGGCACCGGAACTGACGCAACGCGCCGAAATCTGGAAGCTGGTCGCCAGCCCGACCTGGAACGTGCGCGCCGAAGGCGTGCCCGGCGTGCATCCGGAAGATGCTGCGACGCTGCAGGAATTCCATCCCTTGCCGGGCGAGTCGCTGGCCTTGTCGGTGTCGCGGCCGGAAGCCGTGGCCGGGCGGGTCGTCGCGATCGACCAGGCGGCCTTGAACAGCAGCTTCGGCAAGCGTTCCGGCGAACACACGCTGACGCTCAGCCTGCGTGCGACGCAGGGCGGACAACATGCGCTGACCTTGCCGGCGAATGCGGAAGTGCTGCGTGTGCTCGTGCGCGGCGAAACGCTGAACCTGCGTCCCGAGAAGGGCGTGTTGCGGCTGCCGCTGCGGCCCGGCGTGAATGCGGTCGAGGTGGGCCTCCGCATCAACGAGGAGCCGGGGCTGCATCCGCGCCTGCCGACGATCGATCTCGGCACCCATGCGTCGAACATCGAACTGGCGATGCAACTGCCGTCCGACCGCTGGGTGCTGATCACGAGCGGTCCGCGCATCGGGCCGGCGGTGTTGTACTGGGGCGAACTGATCGTGATGCTGCTGCTGGCGTTCGCGGTCGCACGCAGCGGTTTCCTGCCGATCAGGTTGCACGAGGCCTTCCTGCTCGGCATCGGGTTCTCGACGGTGTCGTGGTGGTCGCTGGTGATCTTCGTCGCGGTGCTGGCCGCGTTCGCCGCACGTGCGCGCTGGCCGCGCGAAGGACGCTTCTGGCTGTTCAACCTGACGCAGCTGGCGCTGGTCGTCGCGGTGCTGGTCGCCGCGATGCTGCTGCTGGGCGCGTTGAAGGATGGCCTGCTGGGTTATCCCGACCTGCATGTGACCGGCCACGGCTCCACGGCCACGAACCTGCGCTGGTTTGCCGATCAGACCGCGGGCCTGTTGCCCGACGCGAGCGCATGGGTGTTGCCGATGTGGATGTATCGCGCGCTGATGCTGGCCTGGGCATTCTGGATGGCCTGGTTCCTGATCCGCATCGGTCGCTACGTGTTCGAAAGCTGGACCGCGGGCGGCGCCTGGTCGAAGTGGTCGGCGCCGAAGGCGAAAACGCCTGCGGCCGAACCGCCGCCGCTGGCGCCGCGTCCGGTCGAATCGGCACCCGCGCAGGCGGACGAATGACGATCGATGCATGGCTGCGTGCCGCGGCGGCTCGGCTCAACACCGAGTCGGCGCGGCTCGACGCCGAGTTGCTGTTGACGCATGTGCTCGGGCTGACGCGCGCCGCGTTGTATGCACGGCTGCGCGACGAACTCGATGCGGAGGCGCGGGCCAAGGTCGATGCCCTGCTGGCGCGGCGCATGCGCGGCGAACCAATCGCCTACATCACCGGTGTGCGCGAGTTCTGGTTCCTGCCGCTGAAGATCACGCCGGCGGTGCTGGTGCCGCGTCCGGAAACCGAGGTGCTGGTCGAGCAGGCCTTGCTGCGTCTGCCCGAGGACCGCGACCTCGCCTTGATCGATCTCGGCACCGGCAGCGGCGCGATTGCGCTGGCGCTGGCGAAGGAGCGTCCGCGTGCCATCGTGCACGCGGTCGATGCCAGCGACGCGGCGCTCGCGGTCGCCGAGGAGAATGCCAAGCGCCTCGGTCTGTCGAACCTGCGTTTCGTGCTCGGCCACTGGTTCTGGGCGATTCCGGGCGAATGGGAACGCTCGCTCGCATCCGACCTGCGCTTCGATCTGGTCGCCTCGAATCCGCCCTACGTCGCCGGCAACGATCCGCACCTGATGCAAGGCGACCTGCGCTTCGAACCGCGCATGGCCCTCACGCCCGAAGGCGACGGCCTCTCCGCGATCCGCGACATCAGCCACGACGCCCGCGCCCGCCTCAAGCCCGGTGGCTGGCTGATCCTCGAACACGGCCACGACCAGGGCCCCGCCGTCCGCCACATCCTCGACCGCGACGGCTACACCGACGTCGACACCATCCGCGACATGGAAGACCGCGATCGGGTGACGTTGGGAAGGTGGGAAGGTTGAATATCGGGTTGCTTGGATGCGCTCGTTGGAGAGCCGAATGATTCAGCAGCGAATTGGCGACGTGTTGCAGATTGAAGAAGGTGGGCAGTACATCTACGCCGTTGTTCTGACGAAGCAGGTCAAGTTCGGCGGCAATATCCTTTTCGTGTTTCATTCCGACGGAAAGAAGCGCAGCGTCGACAGCTTGGTTCCCGAAAGCAGCGGATTCAATGTGTGCGCTGATCTTCTTGTGCCGAAGCGCGAGGAGCGTGTTGTTCGAATTCGCCAATTCGAACATCTGGCGCCGTTCTGGCGCACCAAGTATGCGAAGTCCACAATTGAGTATCGACTTGGGATGAAGGCCAAGGAATGGTTCATCTATGACATCAATGATTTGGGAGGAAAGCATATTGCGCGTGTCACCAAACTCAGTTCGGAACACCGCGCTGCAATGGATGGCGGGTGCTACAGCTTCGACTTGGTGGCGAAGAAGGCTTTGGCGAGGTACACGCCAGACCAGAACGAAATGATATGAATCGATCCGGGGATTGAACCCCGAGTTCTATGCAGTTCGTGACCTGAACACCACCGGCGCGAAGACGCAGACGACGAGCAGGGCGACGCCGAGGTAGAACATGGGGGTGAGTTCGCGTTGTTCGTTGAGCAGGACGATGGCGAGCAGCACGGTGTAGACCGGTTCCAGATTGATCGC
>JBGASK010000137.1:0-7496 GCA_044229785.1 Ahniellaceae bacterium | reverse complement strand
AGCCTCGCCCGCGACCGCGACGGCCGCCTGTGGATCGGCAGCGGCGACCGCGGACTGGACCGCCTCGACCCGGCGACCGGTCAGGTCGAACGCTTCGGCCACGGCGGCGTCGACGGCATTCCCGGCCCGACCGTGCGCGCCTTGCTGGTGACGCGCGCCGGCGACCTCATCGTCGGCACCCTCGGGCACGGCCTGGCCGAGCGCTGTGCCGGTTGCGACCGCTTCCTTCAGCATCGCCACGGCACGGCCGTCGGCAGCCTGCCGGACGAGCGCATCACCGCCCTGGCCGAATCGGCGAACGGCCGGCTGTGGATCGGCACCCGCGGCAGCGGGCTGGTGCTGCGCGAACCGGGAGGCCGCAGCTTCGCGCGCGTGCCGCTGGCGCTCGCCGACAGTGACGACCTCAGCATCAGCGACCTCGCGGAGGACGCATCCGGACGTCTGTGGATCGCGACCTACGGCGACGGCGTCATTCAGGTCGAACCGCGGGCCGACCTGGCCTCGCCGTGGCCCGCCCAACGCATCGACGCCAGTCGCGGATTGT
Source organism: Ahniellaceae bacterium (assembly GCA_044229785.1). Classification (GTDB taxonomy): domain Bacteria; phylum Pseudomonadota; class Gammaproteobacteria; order Xanthomonadales; family Ahniellaceae; genus JADKHK01. Next base: position 6,952 of record JBGASK010000137.1, on the reverse strand, counting down.
CGGCCGACCACGTCTCGGCCCTGGCCCTGGCGGCCGACGGCCATGTGTGGATCGCCACCGCGCGCGGCATCGATCGCCTGCGACCGCGCGATCTCAGCCTGCGCGGCTTCGGGCTGCGCGCCGGCGCGCTCGCCAGCGGGTATTTCCTCGGCGCGATGGCGACCCTGCCCGACGGCCGCATCGTCGCCGGCGGCATGGAGGGCCTGAGCCTGCTCGATCCGGCCGCAATCAGCGATCGCCGCGGTCCGCCGCAACCGCAGCTGACGGCGTTCTCGGTATTCAACGACGTGCTCGTGCCGAGCGCCGGCGCACGCCTGCGTTACGGCGACGACGGCCGCGCCGAACTGCGGCTCGGGCATCGCGACGAAATGATCGGCTTCACCTTCGCCGCGCCGAGCTTCGGCGCCAGCGACGAGCCGCGTTTCGCGTACCGGCTGGACGGCTACGACCGCGACTGGATCCGGTCCGGCGACAACCAGCGCAGCGCCACCTACACGCGCCTGCCGGCCGGCGACTACCTGTTCCGCGTGCGGTCGTTGCAGGCCAACGGCAACCACAGCGCCGAGGAAGCCGCAGCGCGCGTGTTGGTCGCCGCCGCGCCGTGGGCCACGCCCTTCGCCTACGCCATGTATGCCGCGGCGCTGCTGCTGCTGGGATGGGCGGTCTGGGCGCGCACGCGTGCCGGCAGCCGCGAACGCGAGGCCGCCGCCGCGGTGGTCCAGGAGAACGAGCGTCGCCTCAACGCCGCACTGTGGGGCAGCGGCGCGGAACTGTGGGAGCTCGACATTCCGGCGCGCACCATCACCCGCGAACACCGGCTCGACGGCCTGCAGATCAACGATGCGCCGGCCACGGCGTCGATCGTGGAGTTCTCGACCTACATCCATCCCGAAGACCAGCCGATGCTGACCCAGGCCATGCGGCGGGTGTTGTCGGGCGAGGGCGGCACGCTCGACATCGCCTATCGCATCCGCGACCGCGGCGGCGACTGGGCCTGGCTGCTGACGCGCGGTCGCGCGGTCGCGAGCGATGCCAGCGGACGGGCGGAGCGATTCGTCGGCACCAACCAGAACATCACCGGCCTGAAACGGGCCGAAGACGCCCTGCGCAAGCTCACCGAGGAACTGGAAGCACGCGTCGAGCGCCGCACCGAAGCCTTGAGCAAGGCGAATTCGGAACTGCAGGCCTCGCTGACGCGCATCCAGGACATGCAGCGGCAGCTGGTCGAGTCCGAGAAGATGGCGTCGCTCGGCGCCCTGGTGGCCGGCGTGGCGCACGAGATCAACACGCCGATCGGCGTTGCCGTCACCGCCGCGAGCTTCCTGCGCGAAGAAGCGCGCAAGCTGCAGCGCGCGCATCAGGACAAGACCATGACGGCGTCGATGCTGGCGCAGTTCGAGTCGCAGATCGTCCAGGGCGCCGAGATGATCCTCGCCAATCTCGAACGCGGCATCACCATCGTGCGCAGCTTCAAGCAGGTGGCGGTCGACACCGCTTCGGAAGCGCCGCGCGAAATCGACCTGCCCGAATATTTCGAGGAGATCCTGACCGCGTTGCATCCGCGCCTGCGCAAGACCGAGCATCGCGTCGAAGTCCAGGTGCCGGAACCGATCCGCCTGCGCACGCATCCGGTCGCGATCTACCAGATCGTCACCAACCTCGTGGTCAATTCGCTGGTGCATGCCTTCGACGGCATCGAGCGCGGCCGCATGGTCGTGGCCGCGACGCTCGACGGCGACGACGTGCTCATCGACTACCACGACGACGGCCACGGCATGCGCGCCGACGTGCGCGACCGCATCTTCGAACCCTTCTTCACCACCAAGCGCGGCCAGGGCGGCAGCGGCCTCGGCATGCACATCGTCTTCAACCTCGTCACGCAACTCCTGCGCGGCAGCATTGCCTGCGACTCCGAACCAGAACGCGGCGCGCGCTTCCTGATCCGGTTTCCGCGCACCGCTGCGGCACCCGCGACGTCGTAGGAGCGCCGCTCGCCGGCGCGATCGCCGTTTCAATCCCGGCAGCGCAGAAAAACAAAACCCGCCACGAGGGCGGGTTTGTCGATCGTTGAAGTGATCGCGGCTGGAAGCCGCTCCTACATCACTTGATCTTGGCTTCCTTGTACGGGACGTGCTTGCGCACGACCGGGTCGTACTTGCTCATTTCGAGCTTTTCCGGCTTGGTCTTCTTGTTCTTGTCGGTCGTGTAGAAGTGACCGGTGCCAGCCGTCGAAATCATGCGGATCTTGTCGCGCTTCGATGCCATGGTTCAGTCCTCCTCAAACCTTTTCGCCACGTGCGCGCAGGTCTGCGAGCACGGCGTCGATGCCGTTCTTGTCGATGGTGCGCAGCGCATTGGTCGAGACCTTGAGCTTCACCCAGCGGTTTTCCGAAGCAACCCAGAAGCGGCGCTCGTGGATGTTCGGCATCCAGCGACGACGGGTCTTGTTGTTCGCGTGGGAAACGTTGTTTCCGGTAAGCACGCCCTTACCGGTGACTTGGCAAACCTTCGCCATTGCACACCTCTTTACGGCATCACGCCTGTAGCCCAGACGACATCGGCCCCGATCTGCAGCGCAGTCGCACGGTTTCGGGAAAGGTTGGTGTTGCCAGGCGGCCCCGTGCGGCACGCCTGCCGGGAACGCCGGCACCAAAGGGGGCGCGCTTTATACCGGAGCCGTCCGGCAAAGGCAAGTCGGACAAGGGCTTAGCGTTCGGCCACGGCGCAATGCTGGCGCAGCCAGGCGGCGAAGCGGTCCTGGTCGATGTCGCCGGCGGCGAGACTCAGCATCGCCACGAGGGCTTGCTCGTCGGTCGCCCGCAGGCGCTGGCCGTGGATGCGGACGAAACCTTCGGCGAGCAGGAATGCCGTGCGCTTGTTGCCATCGACGAACGGATGATTGCGCGCGATGCCGAAGGCGTAGGCGGCAGCCAGATCGAATACATCGGGGTCGCCGTAAGCCGCGAGCTGCTGTGGCCGCGCCAATGCCGAGTCGAGCAGTCCCGCATCCCTAAGACCTGCAGCGCCGCCATGTTCGACCAGTTGCTCGTCATGGGCCAGGATGACCAGTTCCCGCGAGAACCAGCGCCAAACTGCCGTCACTTGGCCAGCTCGCGAAGCAGATTGCGGCGATCGCGCATGACCTCGCGCAAGGTCTCCATCTGGTCGGCCGCGGCGGCGTCATAGGGCGTCAGCGACACGCCATCCTGCGTGCGCGTGACGAACAGCTTGTCGCCCTGCTTCACGTTCAGCAGTTCCAGCAATTCCTTGGGCAACACGACGCCGCTGGAATTGCCGATGGCGCGGATGGTGAGGGCTTCGATGGCCATGGCGGACTCCCGTTATAACTTTCGTGGCCACAGCCTAGCACGACGATCCGCGCCCCCGGCCGTACGCCGTTCAGCCCTCCAGTCCATCGCGGAAGACGCGGTCGGCGGGCAGTTCGGCGCTGGTCGGTCCGGCGACGACACTGGTGTTCGGGCTGGCCGCGATGCCGACCGGCGACCCGCTGCCGCCGGCGATCTGAGCCTGATGCACCGGCGACGCGGTGCGGGCGGCGACGCTGGCGGCGACCGGCGACACCATGCGATAGCGCTCGCTCGTCAGGTCATTGGCGTGAACCGGCAATGCCAGCACCATCCACACCCAGCGCCGCGTCATTGGCTGGCTCCGTTGCAGTTCGGGCCCAGAACCGTGCTGCCGGCGCCCCGCTTCACGTTGCCGAAACACTTGAGATTGGGGTTGGTGGTACAGACGCCGCCGCCCAGCACGTTGCCGTAGTACTCGAAGCCGGTTCCGGTGTTCGGGACGATCGAGGCGCAGCTGCTGAACTGCCCATCCGACGTGGCCACCGTGACCGCGGTGTTTTCGACGATCAACGACGGCGTCGTGTTGAACGGCGTCGATTCGTCGATGTCCGAGGTGACGCCCCCCACCACTTCGCTCGCCGATTGCGCGACTCGGATGCTGCTGTTGCGGAGATTCACCGTACCCACCGACTTGAACCCCTGCGTCTGGTTGGAAGAGTCGGCGGGCGTCACGGTGCGTGCGTCGATGGTCATGTTTTCGACGGTGAGCGGACCCTGCACGTCCGCGCCGACTTGTTCGTTGCGCAGGAACCCGCCGCAGTAGTTGTAGGTCTGACCGATGCATTCGACCTCGATGTCGACGTCGCGCAACTCGCCGCCCGCGAGGTCGAAGCGCATCCCGATGACTTCGCCGAAGCCGAGTGCACCCTGCTGGGTGCCTTCCACCTGCACATCCATGTTCCGGATCCGCACCGGCCGGTCGCCGGTCGCAGCGAGATAGCGCACCCCCCGGATGTTCTTTGCGGAGGCATTGTTGATGCCGACCTGACCATCGTCGATGGACAGGTCCGCCCCCTCGACCTGCAGGCCGACGAGCACCGAACCGGCATTCGTCGACGGCGTCGAGCTGCCTTCCACGGAGATGCCGAAGTCGACCAGTCCGGCCCCGGTGTCGATCGGACTCTTGAAGATCCGGAGACCGTAGACATCCAGCAGGCCGGGGTGGGTGTCGACGAAGACCCAGATCCGCGACCAGGGTCCGCCGCCCCGGAGGTAGGCGCCACGCAGGCCGTTGGCAGCGGCGCGGGCGCTCAGGGTGGCGCCGTTGATGATGTTGCCATTGCCGTCGTTGCAGTCGGCGCGCAGGCCGAAGGCATTGGCGCCGCCTTCGCCGACGCCGGTGATATCGGTGAGGCGCGAGCCGCGCATGCACAGGAAGAAGCCGTGGCGGGCGTTTCCGGCGCCGTCGGCGACGGCCATGCTTTCGCCGGTGACGTGGGTGAGCCGCACGCCGTCGACGACGCTGTTGATGCCGCCCGCGCCGAATGCGCCGATGGCCGCGGCCGTACCCGCCGAGACCGCCGTGTTGCGCACCGTCAGTTCACGCGCTTCGGCGTAGGAGTCGAGACGCAGCACCGCGCCGTTCGACTGGCTTCCGGTAATGATGGTGGCGCCTTGCCCGCGACCGACCAGGGTCACGTGGCTGGCGGCCACGAGCACCGAGGTGCCGACGTCGAAGGTGCCGGCGTCCACCTCGATGGTCGCCGGAGCGGACGCGGTCGCAGCAGCAGCAGCGGCACTGGCGGCGGTCAGCAACGCATTGCCGTTCTCCACGGCGCTGCCGTCGGCCGACACCGGCATCGTGTTCGCCAGCGTCTGCCCGGCACGCCAGGCGAAGGGCGCTGCGGTCAGCGCGGGGCGCGGCGCCATTTCGCTGTCGCCCGCGATCTGGATGCCGAGATGGAGCTGGCGACCGAAGATGGCCTTCGGCAATGGCGTGACGCTGCCGAGTTCGACCGAGAAGTTGCCGCCGTCGACGGCCACGGCACCTTGGGTTTCGGTCCACAACGCGCTGCCGCCGCTGGCGACGTCGTACAGACGGAAGGTGATCGAGAGATTCGCGGTGATCGGGTTGCCGCCACTGTCGGCCAGGTTGCCTTGATAACCGAGCCGGTCGGGCGTGGCGGCCCAGGCGATGCATGCGTTCACGAGCAGCAGGACGATGACGAGGATACGTCTGGACATGATGGCCTCCATGGGTCGGGCGGCACGATTTGTCCACGGCGCCGCGACGGCGCCAATGGCCTGCGCCTGAAGAGTTCTGATAATTTCTGAAACCCCGATGCGCCAAGAGCTTGGCGATGCTGATCCCGACCGGAAACCGAGCGCCACCCGCCATCGAAACCACGACTTCGACGCCGACCGGCTGGCGTGTCGGCGACATCGCCATCGATCTGCGCAAAGCCCGCGTGACGATGCACGGCCATGTCGTCGAGCTCGATCGCAGCGGCCATGCGCTGCTGCTGCATCTGGTCGAACACGCCGGCACCGTGGTCGGCAAGGACGACCTCTTGCGCGTCGGCTGGCCCGGGCGCGTGGTCTCGGAGAACTCGCTCGCCAAGGCGATCAGCAAGCTGCGTCATGCGCTCGGCGACGACTCGGCCGAACTGATCCGCGTCGTGCACGGTTATGGTTACCGCTTGAACGGCGTGGTCACGCCTTGGAGCGAAGTACCCGGACGGCGTGTTCCCGAGGCGGATTCGAGCACGAGCGATCAAATGCCATCGCCCTTGCGCGAGCGCAGCCGCCGCCCTTCGGCGCTGCTGGTGCTCGGTTTGGTGCTGGCGACGACGGCGCTCGTGGTGTTCGGCGGCTACCGCACCACGGTCGCGCCTGATCCGGAAGCGATCGCCGGCAACGACCGTATCCTGATCCTGCCGTTCCGCGACCAGAGCACGGACCGCTCGCTCGGCCTGCACGCCGACGGACTCGCCAACCGCCTGCGCAACGACATGCGGCCGGTCGTTGGACTGCACATGGTCGGCGGCGAAGACAGCACGCGTGTGCGCAGCGGCGCCAGCGATGTCGTCAACGTCGCGCACTCGCTCGGCGCCAACTTGCTGATCACCGGCACGGTCTCAAGCCAACGCGAGTTCCTCGTGGTCGACCTCGAGATGCGTGACCTCAAGCGCGAGATCGCGCCGTTGCAGCAGCGATTCCAGCGGCCGCAGAGCGAACTCGCTGCCCTGCACGACGACCTTGCCGGCGCGGTGATCGGATTTCTGCTGAGCGAGCCGGAACGCTGGCACCCCGACGTCCGGCCAGGACACGGGACCGCGAAGCCCGAGGCCTATCTCGCCTTCCTGCGCGCGGCGGCGCTGCACGACGGCGACGCGGCCGGACAACGGCGGGCGATCGCTGCGCTCGAGCACGCACTCGAACTCGACCCCGAGTATGCCGATGCCTGGTTTGCGCTGGCCGCGATCCTTGGCCACAACGGCTACTACGCCGACAACGGCGAGGAGCTGGTCAAAGGCCGCGAACGCGCGTTGACGGCGATGGACCGCGGCATCGCGCTGGCGCCAAACAACCCCAACCGCTATCTGGAGCGCTCCGAGGCGCGGCACATCTTTCGCCACGACTGG
>JBGASK010000136.1:15592-16743 GCA_044229785.1 Ahniellaceae bacterium | reverse complement strand
CGTTCGCCGCGGACGAGATCGTCTGATGGCCGGCGATCCCCTGCCGACGCGCGTCGGCCGCTGGCTGCGCCTCGGCCCGATGTACCTGGCGATCCGCTACGGCGACCGCGCCGCGCGCCGCTTCGTGCCGACGCGCCATCGAGACGGCGAACCCGCACCCGGCGTCTCGCTGATCATTCCCGATCGCGGCACGCCGGACCTGCTCGGCCCGACGCTGGCGAGCGCGACGGTCGCGCTTGCCCGCATCGGCGAACCCGTGCAACTCGTCGTCGTCGTGAACGGCGGCGATCGCGCCGATTACGCCGCGCTGATCGCCGCACATCCGCAGACCCAGTGGCAGTTCCACCCGCAAGCACTGGGATTCAACGGCGCGATCGAGGCAGGACTGCGCGATGTCCGTCACCACTGGACCTATCTGCTGAACAGCGACATGCGTCTGGCGCCGGACGCCATCGCCGCCCTGCTGCCCTATCGCGACGCCTCGGTGTTCTCCCTGACTTCCCAGATCTTCTTCGCCGATCCGCAGCGACGACGCGAAGAAACCGGCTGGTCGGATTTCCACGTGCATGGCGCCCGCCCGGTGATGTTCGAGCGCAACCCGGAGGCGTCGCCATTCGCGCGCGGCTGCCTGTACGGCGGCGGCGGCTCGGCGCTGTTCCAGACCGCCCTGCTGCGCCGCTACGTGCGCGAATCGCGGGGCTTTTCGCCGTTCTATTTCGAAGACACCGATTGGGGCGTGCGCGCCTGGGAAGACGACCGCGAATGCGTGTTCGTGCCTGCCTCGCATGCCGTACACGAACATCGCGGCACGGTGCGGCGTTTCTACGACCCGGCCGAGGTCGAGCGCGTCTTCGACCGCAACGCCCTGCTGTTCGAATTGCGCCATCGCTTCACCGAACTCGACGGCAAGCGCGCAGTGATCCATCTCTCGGCCCAGCCGCCCGAGACCCAGCGCGAACTGTGCACGATCGCGAATGCCTGGCAGGTCGCGCAACGACGACGGCATGCAACGACGGTGCGGCGTGAAGGGCTCGACCTCGCGTCCTGCACCCAGCGCTGGTACGCGCCGGCCGTGCTGCGCGGCGCCCGGCCGAAGCTGCTGATCGTCTCGCCGTTCGCCGTGTTCCCGCCTGCGCATGGCGGCGCGCGCC
>JBGASK010000136.1:0-15581 GCA_044229785.1 Ahniellaceae bacterium | reverse complement strand
GTTTCGAACTGATCCTGCTCGGCGACGAACGCAACGCCCATTCGCTCGCTTCCGAAGCCGGATTCGCCGCGTTCCGGTCCGTGCATCTGGTGCAGGGCCGGAGCGACCGCGCCGACGAAGCGCCGCAGTCCCTGCACGCGCGGCTGCACAGTCATGCCAATGCCGCGCTGCGCGCCGAACTGCGTCGCCTGCAACGCGTGCATCGCCCCGATGCCGTGCAGATCGAGTTCATGGAAGCGGCACTGCTCGCCGAAGAGCGGATCGGCGCGCGTCCCTTCGTGCTCGATCTGCACGACGTGTATCTCGACGGCGGCGACAGCGACGCCGAACAGCGCCAGGCGCTGCATGCCTTCGACCGTCTCCTGGTCTGTTCGACCGAGGACGCCGCCTGGCTGGACCCGTTGCGCGCGACGCTGGTGCCGAATGCGGCGCAGGACCGCATGGACGCGTACCGCCCCTCGTCCGACACGCCGGAACTGCTGTTCATGGGGCCGTTCCGTTATGCGCCGAATCTCGACGGCCTGCGCGCCTTCCTGTCCGAAGTCTGGCCGGCACTGCGGGCGCGGCATCCGGCATTGACGCTGACCGTCCTGGCCGGCGATGGCGCGGCCGCGCACCTGCGCCGCGAGCCTGCATTGGCTCCCGCAGGCGTCACCGTCATCGATCGCTTCGTCGATCCGACCGACCATCTTGTCCGCGCAGCACTGACGCTGAACCCGCAACGCGAGATTCGCGGTTCGGCGCTCAAGGTCGCGGAATCGCTGCTCGCCGGACGCGTCTGCGTCAGTACCGAGGCCGGTGCCCGCGGCTACGGCGCGGACGCCGGTCCGGGACTGGTGCGCGTGGCCGACGTCGCGGCCATGGGCGATGCCATCGGCGCCTTGCTGCGCGATCGCACCCGCCGCCACGGCATCGAAGCCGCCGCCGTCGACGTGCGCCGTCGCCTCGGCTGGACCCATTCGGTCGACGCCCTGTGCGCCGTGTATCGCGAGCTCGGCTTGAAGAACGATGTCGCGGAGTCCGGACATGGCTGAGCATTCCTACGACCGCATCGCCGACGTCTATGCGACCGACATGGGCGCGAGCATGCGCTTCGACGACATCGGCTACTACCGCGATCTGTGTCGTCGCGTCGGCGGCAAGGTGCTGGAACTCGGCTGCGGCACCGGCCGCATCCTGCTGCCGCTGCTTGCAGCCGGCGTCGACATCGAGGGACTGGATCGCTCGGCGCCGATGCTGGCGCGGTTGCACGCGGATGCCGCAGCGCGCGGACTGGCCGCGAAGACCCATCACCGCGACCTGCGCACGATGCCGGAGGATCTGGCCTTCGATGTGCTGCTCGCACCCTATTCGCTGGTCACCTACCTGACCGAACCGGGGGCCTTGCAGGACTGGCTGCACGGCGCCCGGCAGATGCTGCATCCGGACGGACTGCTCGTGGTCGATGCCTTCCTGCCGCGCGACGTCGCGCCCTTCGACGACTTCCGCGAAGACTATTTGCGACCGCATGGCGACGGCCTGTTGCGTCGCGAAAAACGCATCGCCCGCGAAGGCCGCTGCAATCGCATCGAGCGCCGCTACACGCTGCTCGATGCCGATCGCGCCACGCAGCACTGCTGGACCACGACCGACCTGATCCGGCCGTGGACGCCGCAACAACTGGTCGATGCAATCGCGGGCGCAGGATTCGATATCGAAGGCTGCGACCTCGACTATGGCCAGGGCCAGGCGCCGCACCAGTTCGCGACGCATCGCGCGCGGCGTCCTTGAATCCCGCCCGCGCAGCCACCAACCTCGACGATCACCCAGCAGGACCGCCCATGAGCCGTTACAACGCCGCCGATATCGAAGTCCTTTCGGGCCTGGAGCCGGTCAAACGCCGCCCCGGCATGTACACGGACACGGCGCGGCCCAACCACCTGGCCCAGGAAGTCATCGACAACTCGGTCGACGAAGCCCTGGCCGGTCATGCCAACACGATCGAAGTCTCGGTCTTCAACGACGGCTCGGTCGAAGTCATCGACAACGGCCGCGGCATGCCGGTCGACATCCATCCGGACGAAGGCATTCCCGGCGTCGAACTGATCCTCACCCGCCTGCATGCGGGCGGCAAGTTCTCGAACAAGAACTACCAGTTCTCCGGCGGCCTGCACGGCGTCGGCGTGTCGGTGGTGAACGCGCTGTCGACCAAGGTCGAAGTCGTCATCCGACGCGACGGCAACGTGCACCAGATGGACTTCCGCAACGGCGACCGCGCCACCGACCTGGCCGTCATCGGCTCGGTGCCGAAGAAGCAGACCGGCACGCGCGTGCGCTTCTGGCCGGACCCGAAGTATTTCGATTCGCCGAAGATCTCGCTGTCGCGACTCAAGCACGTGCTGCGCGCCAAGGCGGTGCTGTGTCCGGGCCTGAACGTCAAGCTGTTCGACGAAGCCAGCGGCGAGCGGGTGGAGTGGCTGTACGAAGACGGCCTGCGCGACTATCTGCGGTCGATGCTGAAGGATCAGGAACTGTTGCCGCCGGAGATGTTCACGGCGGTGCTGAAGAAGGACATCGATGCCGTCGAATTCGCGTTGTGCTGGACGCCCGAGGGCGAACTCACCCAGGAAAGCTACGTCAACCTGATTCCGACCGCGCAACATGGCACCCACGCGAATGGCCTGCGCTCGGGCCTGACCGAATCGCTGCGCGAATTCTGCGACTTCCGCAACCTGCTGCCGCGCGGCGTGAAGATTGCGCCCGAGGACATCTGGGATCGTCTCAGCTTCGTGCTCAGCTACAAGACGGCCGACCCGCAGTTTTCCGGCCAGACCAAGGAGCGCCTGTCCTCGCGCAATGCCGCGGCCTTCGTCGAAGGCGCCACGCACGACGCGTTCTCGTTGTGGCTGAACCAGCACGTCGACCTCGGCGAACGCATCGCCATGCTCGCGATCGAGCGCGCGCAGGCGCGGCTCAAGGCCGACAAGGTCGTGGTGCGCAAGAAGATCACGCAAGGCCCGGCCCTGCCCGGCAAGCTCGCCGACTGCATTTCTCAGGATCTGTCGCGCACCGAACTGTTCATCGTCGAAGGCGATTCGGCCGGCGGTTCGGCGAAGCAGGCGCGCGACAAGGACTTCCAGGCCATCCTGCCGCTGCGCGGCAAGATCCTGAACACCTGGGAGGTCGAGTCGAGCGGCGTGCTCGCCTCGCAGGAAGTGCATGATCTCGCGGTCGCCATCGGCTGCGACCCCGGCCACGACAAGATCGACGGCCTGCGTTACGGCAAGGTCGTCATCCTCGCCGACGCCGATTCCGACGGACTGCACATCGCCACCCTGCTCACGGCGCTGTTCCTGCGCCACTTCCCGTCCCTCGTGCGCGCCGGCCACGTCTTCGTCGCGATGCCGCCGCTGTTCCGCATCGACGTGGGCAAGCAGGTGTTCTACGCGCTCGACGAGGACGAGAAGCGTTCGATGCTCGACAAGATCGAGCGCGAGAAGATCAAGGGTGCGGTGTCGGTCACGCGCTTCAAGGGTCTCGGCGAAATGAACCCGGGCCAGTTGCGCGAATCGACCATCCATCCGGACACCCGCCGCCTAGTGCAATTGATGGTCGAGGAAGACGACGGCACCAGGAAGCTGATGGACATGCTGCTGTCGAAGAAACGCGCCGGCGACCGCAAGGAATGGCTCGAAACCAAGGGCGATCTGGCCTCGATCGAGGTCTGACGGATACAATCGGCGGCACGGGCTGCGGGGGCGGCCCGCCCTTCCCTTTCAGGAAATACCGATGAAGCTGAATTTCCAGCGCGTCGTCACGACGGCTGCGCTCGCCCTGTCCATGATCCACGCCGCCTCGGCCGAACGGCTGCCGGCCAAGCTGTTCGCGCAGCATGCGCAATACGCCGACGTGACGCTGTCGCCCGACGGCACCCACCTCGCGATCACCACGCCGGTGGACAACCACACCGACCTGATGATCATCGATCTCAGCGGCAAGACCGAACCCAGCCGCCTGCGCAGCCTGCCCAAGGAACACGTGCTCGGCCCGTTCTGGGCGAACGACAACCGCTTGGTGTTCGGCAAGGGCAAGAAGGCCGACTACCTCGAGCAACCCGGCAATCTCGGCGAGCTGTATTCGGGCTGGGCCTCGGTGATCGCGCGTCGCGGCGAGGACCGCGGCATTCTGATCGTGCAGTTCCAGTCCTGGGACGAGAACGACAAGAACACCTACATCTACCGCCTCGATCCAAACACGGTTGATCGCAAGATGATCGAGAAGATCCCGCTCGAAAGTGCCAGCGTCGTGGTCGACTTCGACAGCGTGCCGCGCTTCGCCGCGAGCGTCGATCTGCAATACAACCCGGTCCTGCGCTACCGCCCGACGGCGGGTTCGGACTGGACGCCGGTGCCGGAGTCCATGGCCGGCCGCAACATGCGTGTTCTGCGTTTCGCCAAGGACAACAACACGGCCTGGGCCCTGATCACCGACGATGGCGAGCCGGAAGTGCTGTACAAGGTCGACTTCGCCAAGGCCACGCGCGAGAAGCTGCTGTCGCTCGGCGACTATTCGGTCGGCACCCTGCTGACCGCAGGCTTCGACGGCGAGCCGTTCGCGATCTATTCGGACGCGCCGAAACCGTCCATCCAGTACCTCGACAACTCTTCGGAATGGGCCAAGCTGCATGCCGGCCTGATGAAGCAGTTCGCGGGCAACCTGGTCTGGATGGAAGAGTTCAGCCGCGACAACGGCAAGGTGCTGGTGAGCGTGACCAGCGACCGCAATCCCGGGCAGTACTACATCCTCGACCGCACGAAGAATTCGATCGGCAAGGTGCTCGACAGCTACGAAGGCATCGACCCGACCAAGCTCGCGGCGATGCGCGTGCTCGAATTCGGCACCCCGGACGGACTCAAGCTGAGCGCCGTGCTCACCGTTCCGAGCACGGGCGCGGCCCCCTACCCGATGGTCGTGATGTCGCACGGCGGGCCATTCGGCATTGACGACTCCTGGGGCTTCGACGCTACGCCGTGCTCCAGGTCAACTATCGCGGCTCCGGCGGGCGCGGCGAAAACTTCGAGAAATCGGGCTACAAGCAGTGGGGCGGAAAGATCATGGACGACATCGCCGCCGGCGTGCGTTACACGATCGACAATGGCCTCGCCGACAAGGACCGCATCTGCACCTACGGCGCAAGTTTCGGCGGCTACGCGGCGCTGATGAATCCGATCCGCTATCCGGACCTGTACAAGTGCGCCATCGGTTACGTCGGCGTCTACGACATCGCCTACATGGCGACCAAGGGCGACATCGATGACACCAAGCGCGGTCGCTTCTACGTTGAAACCGCCGTCGGCACCGATGAAGCCAAGACCCGTGCGGAATCGCCGGTACACAACGTCGACAAGCTCAAGGTCCCGGTAATGCTGGTGCATGGCAAGGACGACCAGCGCGTGCCGCTGATTCACTACAAGGTGATGTCGGAAGCGCTGGAGCGTGCCGGCCGGCCGCCGGTGTCGCTGGTCAAGGACGCCGAAGGCCACGGGTTCTACAAGGAAGAGAACCGCATCGAGCTGTACGAGAAGATGGAGCAGTTCCTCGACCAGCACATCGGAAAGGCTTCGAAGTAAAGGCCCATCAGTGATCCGGGCGATCTGGTGCCTGCGGGCGCCAGATCGTTACAATCCGTGCCACAGCGAATCCACGCTGCGTCCAGACCCGGATCCTCCATGAATGTTCTTTCCCGTTGCGCGGCATGGGCTGCGCTGTCGTTCGTCGGCGCTTCGGCCATCGCCGCCGAAATCCCCGCGAAAGTGTTCGCGCAACTGCCGCAGTACGGCACCATGGCGTTGTCGCCGAACGGCAAGCTGCTGGCCATCACCACGCCGGTCGACAACCGCACCGACCTGATGATCGTCGACCTGAGCGGCAAGGCCGAACCCAAGCGCGTGCGCTACATGCCGAACGAGCACGTGGTGTCGCCGTTCTGGGTCGACGACGAGCGCCTGGTCGTATCCAAGGCCGAAAAGCTCGGCTCTCTGGCACAACCGCGCGGCCGCGGCGAGTTGTATTCGGTCGACGCCAATGGCGAGAACCAGGAACTGCTGTTCGGCTACGTGCCCGACAACGGCGCCGTGCGCGGTCGCCGCAAGGACCGCGGCTCGGCCTTCGTGCTCGACCGCATTCCCGGCAGCAAGGGCGAGATGCTGGTGTATTTCAGCGGCCGCAGCGCCGACCGCGAATCGCTGATCTACCGCGTCAATGCCCATACCGGCGAACGCACGCTGATCGAGAAGATCCCGCTGCGCGGCGCCAGCGTCGCCATCGACCGCAACCAGCGCGCGCGTTTCGCATCCTCGCGCGACGACGACGCCGAACCGGTGCTGCGGTATCGCCCGACCGCCGAATCGGAATGGACGCCGCTGCCGAAAAGCATCGCCGGCCGCACCATGGGCGTGCTCGAGTTCGAGAAGGACAACAACACCGCCTGGGCGGAGATTTCCGATGCCGGCGAACCCGCGGCGCTGTATCGCGTCGACTTCGCCAAAGGCACGCGCGAGAAAGTGCATGGCCGCGACGACCAGGACATCAGCCGAGTGCTCTATTCCGGATTCGACGGTGTGCCTTTCGGCGTGATCTTCGATGCCGGCAAGCCGGGCATCCAGTACCTCGACCCGAACTCCGACTGGGCCAAGCTGCATGCCGGCCTGATGAAGAATTTCGCCGGCAACCTGGTCACCTTCGCCGGCTTTTCGCGCGACGACAGCACCGTGCTGGTCGTGGTCAGCGGCGACCGCAATCCGGGCACCTACTATCTGCTCGATCGCACCACGAACAAGGTGTCGCTGCTGCAGTCGCGCTTCCTCGACATCGACCCGCAGCAGATGGCGGCGATGACGCCGATCAGTTTCGCGGCCAGCGACGGCGTTCAACTGAATGCCTTCCTGACCCTGCCGCGCGAGGGCAGCAAGCCCTTCCCGGTGGTGGTGCTGCCGCACGGCGGCCCGCATGGCCCCTACGACGCCTGGGGCTTCAACCCGGACGTGCAGTTCCTTGCCAATCGCGGTTATGCGGTGTTGCAGGTGAACTTCCGCGGCTCGGGCGGACGCGGCGAAAACTTCGAGAAGTCCGGCTACCGCAAGTGGGGCACGCGCATCATGGACGACATCGTCGACGGCCTGAAATTCAGCGCCGCGCAGGGCTTCGTCGACGCCGACCGCGCCTGCATCTACGGTGCCAGCTTCGGCGGCTATGCCTCGCTGATGGCGCCCGTGCGCAGCCCGGGCACCTTCAAGTGCGCGATCGGCTATCTCGGCGTCTACGACCTGAACATGCTGCACTCCGAAGGCGACACCAACGACACCAGGCAGGGCCGCAACGTCGTCACCCAGTTCGTCGGCGAAGATGCGGCGGAACTCGATGCCAATTCGCCGGCGAAGCATGGCGCCAAGGTCGGCATCCCGGTGCTGCTCGTCGCCGGCAAGGAAGACGTGCGCGCGCCGATGGCGCACACGAACGCCATGGCCGACGCGCTGAAGAAGGCCGGCACGCCCGTCGAAGTCATTGCCAAGGGCGGCGAGGCGCACGGGTTCTACAAGGAAGAGAACCGCATCGAGCTGTACGAAAAGATGGACGCCTTCTTCGACCGCTACATCGGCGCGAAGGCCAAGTAAGCCGAATCCGGCGCTCGCAGGCTCAGTCCTGCGAGCGCTTCACCTTGACGGCGCCGGCCTGCTCCTTGTCGAAATCGGCGATGCGCCACAGATACAGGCTCGCGGCCGTTCGATACGGCGCCCACGCTTCGCCGTGCGCGAGCAGTTCTTTCGGTTTCGGCATCTCGTCGTGCCCGAGCACGATCTGCGCCCCCTTGCGGATGCCGAGGTCGTCGACCGGCAGGATGTCGGGCCGGCCGAGCCAGAAGATCAGCATCATCTCGACGGTCCAGCGGCCGATGCCGCGCACTTCGGTCAGGCGCTCGACGATCTCGTCGTGGTGCAGGCGCCGCATCGCCGCGAGCGACGGCACCACGCCCTGCTCCGCCTTCGCGGCCAGGTCCTTCAGCGCCGCGATCTTGTTGAACGACACGCCGCATTCGCGCAGGCCGGCCTCGGACGCATCAAGCAGGCCGGACGGCGTGAGCTTGTTGCGTTGTCCGAAGCGATCCAGGACGCGGCCGTGAATGGTCGCCGCCGCCTTGCCCGAAAGTTGCTGGTACAGGATCGAACGCGCCAGCGAATCGACCGGATCGAACCGTTGATGCCAGCGGGTCTCGATGGCGCCGATGCGTTTCATCCAGCGCCCGAGCGCCGGATCGCGGCGCGCCAGCAGGCGACGCGCCGCGACCAGGTCGAAGCCGCGCGCATGGTCTGCGCGCGGCGATTTCTCCAACGTCTTCGTCACGGATTGCCTGCGGGCACGAAGTTGATCGTGCTGATCACGGCCGCCTGGTGCGCGGCCTGGTCGATCGGCAGCGGCTTGTAGGCGTTCACCAGCCAGCGCGGCAACTGCGAAATGTAGCCGGGCGAACCCAGCACCGCGTTCTGGCCGCCCGGATAGATCTGGTCGGCCGCGATCGGCGTGCTCATCTCGCCGACGAAGCGACGCGCCGGTCCCGATCCGAACATGAAGCCGTTCAGCGTGTTCGCGCGCGAACTGTGGCTGGATGCGTCGACCGCTTCATAACCGCCTTGGCGGGCCACGCCGTCCAGACCGGTTCCGAGATTGGTCAAGCCATACAGGCCCGGGCCCGGAATGTTGAACGGCCCGCCCAGGGCGTGATCGAACACGATGCGGTGCAACTTGCCCCAGCGGTAATCGTTCTGGTTCGTCGACCGCGCGAACGCCGGCGCGAAACCTTCGCTGGCGGCGAGGTTCAAGGCATCGGACAGGGATTTCAGCAGCATGTAATCGCGCGCCGCATTGGCGTTCGGCGCACCGGCGACCTGGAAGAAATTCAGGCCGGAGACGCCCTTGCCCTGTTGCGCGTCATAACGTTCGAGCAGGCGCTTGAGCGCGATGTAGGACTCGTTGCTGCCGGGCAGGTAGTTCGCCAAGCCGACGCGCGAGAGCGTGGCATCGACGGTGTTGCGCACGGCCTGGCCGCGCCACAACGCCCAGATCGTGGCCGCCACCGAATTCGCGATCTCGGTGCTGGACGGATCGGCCATCGCCGCCGGATTGTCGCCGGCATCGAAACCCGCCTTCAGGCCGGTGGGCGAGGAATAGTCCCAGGCTTCCAGGCGCTTGACGGCTTCGTCGATGCGCGGGTCGATGGCCAGGGCATGCAGGTCGGCCCAGCTCGAGGACTGTGCGTTCGCGAATGCGGCTTCGAGGTAAGGCAGGACCAGTTCGGCGTCGAGCAGTTGCGTGTTCGCCTGCAGCGTCTTCATTTGCGTCGCAGTCACCGGACCTGCGGCGATCGCCGACTGCAATGCGCGGTCGATGCGGCCCTGGCGCAGGCTGGAATAACCGAAGCTCAGGTAATGCAGGCCGCCGCCCGGCCGCAGCTGATTGAATGCGTTGTTGTCGAAGGTGCTGCCGATCGGGTCGTTGTTCGCGTTCGCGATGTAGCCCGAGGACGGATTCACCACGAACGGCATTTCGCTCGACGGCAGGATTTCGTACGGCACCGACTGGTTGGCCTGCGGGTGGCTGACCGGCAGCCATTCGTTCTTCTTCGCCCCCGATCCGTCGCGGATCAGGAACGGCGGCACGCCGTCGACCGTGTTCGATTGCAGGTCTTCGCGCACCGGCGCTTCGGCCGTCGTGAAATAGGCGATGGTGCCGTCGGTGCCGGCGTAACCGAAGTTCTGCGAACCGACATCGAAATAACTCAGCGCGGTGCGGAACTCGTCCAGGGTGTTGGCGCGGTTGATGCGGCGGATCGCTTCCAGTTCGCGTGTCGCGCCCCAGCCGGTGTAGGCCACCGAGATGCCGGTGTCATTGGTGATCGACAGCACCGGGCCATGATTTCGGCGCGGAATCGTGATCGTCAGCCCGCCATTGGTGTAGCCGATGCTGTTGTCGCGCGCGGCATTGTCCATCACGCCATCGAGCTTGTTGACGTAATAGCTCTGGAAGGTCCAGTTCACCGGCTCGGCCACGCCCTTGTACACCGTGTGCGTCGGCAGGCCGTAGGTGTTGAGCAGGAACTTCTCCTGATAGGTATCGGAGACGTCCATCGGATTCGTCGTCAGCCCCCAGCAGAACTGCGGCTTGCAGCCGAGCAGGATGGACGGCACACCCGGAGGCGCAAGACCGGACACGTTCATCGTTTCGGCATAGGCCGGATCGGTCGAGACGATGTGCGCCTCGTGCATCACCGCTGGCAGGTCGAGGCCGAGGTGCGGGTCGTTCGACAGGATGGCCTTGCCCGACGCGGTCTTGGAACCGTGCACGAGCCACCAGTTCGAACCGCCGCGGTTGTCGCGCGGCGCGAGCTTGGGCGCGATCCATTCGTTGCCGAGCACCGAGTCGCGCAGCGATTCGACCTGGGCGAGGAATTCCGGCGTGTATCCGGGCACGCCGGCCGCGAGCGACTTGCCGTCGTCGGCGAAGGACGTCGGATGGAAGTCGGCCGATGCAATCGAGGCGCGCGTGTCGAACGGCTGCACGCGATGCGTGTCCTCGAAGAACAGCGCCTGGCCGTTGAAGCCGGCCGCGGCGCCGGCGCTCATGTAGGCGCCGAGGCGCACGGTGTAGTCGATGTCGAGGTCGAAACTGAGCTGGAAGGCGAGCAGTTTGCCGACGATCAGCGAATCGACCGGCGACCAGGGTTCGAACCTGGTGAGTTCCAGCGCGCCGTATTCCGGCGGCAGCGGGTTGTTGCGGACCCACAGGTTCACGCCCTCGGCGTAGGCGCGCAGCTGGCCGCGCGCGATGTCCGGCGTGGCCGACCAGCTCGACTGCGCGGCGCGGCGCAGGCCCAGCGTGCGCAGCTGGATGTCGTTCGCGAGCGCCGGCGTCCCGACCAGTTCGGCCAGCGTGCCGCTGGCGGCGCGACGCAGGTAGTCCATTTGCCAGAGCCGATCGCGGGCGTGCACGTAACCCATCAGGAATGCGGCGTCGTAATCGTTCGCCGCCTGGATCAGCGGCACGCCTTCGGCGTCGTAGCCGATCGAACCGGGCGCGCGCAGACCGGAAGCATTGATGGTTTCAGCGGAGACACTGCTCGCGACGAAGGTCGAGGCCAATGCGACGCAAAGAAGACGAAGGCGCGCCGGCCGGCGCGTCGAAGATACGGACATGATGGATTCCCTCCCGCCCCGGCATGGGGCTTGGGGATTATGCGCCGCGGCCGGTTTCCGGCAACTGCAGTGCAACAATGTCGGCATCGGTCAGCCGGCGCCAGCGGCCCTTGGCCAGGTCGCCCAAGCTCAGGCCGCCGATGGCGACGCGAACGAGTCGCAACACCGGAAAGCCGAGCGCCTCGAGCATGCGCCGGATCTGGCGATTGCGGCCCTCGTCGAGCACGATCTCCAGCCAGCAGTTCTTGGCGCCGCTGCGCAGCAGCGTGGCGCGTGCCGCACGCCAGCGCTCGCCGTCGATGTCGATGCCGGCTTCCATGCGCCGCAATGCGTCGGCATCGACCAGCCCCTCGACCTGGACGTGATAGGTCTTCTCGATGCCCTGTTCGGGATCGGTGATGGCTGCGGCGAACGCGGGGTCGTTGCTGAACAGCAACAGGCCCTCGCTGGCGCGATCGAGCCGCCCCACGGGAGCGATCCACGGCAGGTCGGCACCGGCGAAGCAGTCGTAGACCGTCGCCCGCCCCTGCTCGTCCGAACGCGTGGTCACGAGCCCCCGCGGCTTGTTCAGCAGCAGGTGCAGGGGCTCGGCGGCGGCCGCTTCATCGCCATCGATGGCGACATCCGCGTCGAGCAAGGTCGGGGCCTCCGGATCGCGCACGACCCGCCCGCCCACGCGCACGCGCCCGGCCGCGACAAGTCGCGCCGCCTCGCTCCGCGAACACAGCCCGCGCTTCGACAGCACGCGGGCAAGGCCGTAACGAGCGCTCATTCGAAGCTGTCGACGAACAGCGCCGATACCACGCTGGTGCGCACGCACTCGTAGGTTTCGAGGATCTGCGGGCCGGTGTCCAGCACGTCGAAATGATTCAGATTCACGTCGATGGCGCCCGGCGTCAGGTCGAATTCGCGCGAGTCGATCTGGATGTCGGCATCCGACCATTTCGCCGCCGTGAACGTATCGGCCTGAGCCGTCAAGGCGATGTTGCCGCCATCGGCCAGCACGATGCCGTACTTCTGCATGGTGCGCAGCACGACGCGCGCCGCGGGCGAATAACCGGTCATGTCGAAGTCGGCGCGCAGGCGCAGGCGCGCACCGTACGGAATCGCGCCGGTCGGCCCGTCCGGACCGCCGGCATGCGTGCCCGGCCGCACGTATACGCGGTCGCGCAATGTGCCGCTGTCCGGACCATCCGGCAGCGAGGCCATGCGGTCGTTCGGCAGGATGCGATCGGAAAGCCGGCCGCGTCGGCACTGGTGCAATGGTCACCGCGCAAGGTGCCGGGGTAGACCGCATCGAGCTTCCAGGTCGCGAGACATAGGGCATCGACCTGCGTCGCCGCAGCGACATCCGGCCCCACGTTGGCCGAATAGGCCTCGTACAAGGTATTGCCCTGAACCACGATCAGATGGCAGTCGTTGTTCTCGTTGTCGCAGGCGTAGTTCGTGCTGCCTTCGATGCGCCCGTCGTCCGGCAACGGCATGGCCGTACCGATCGGCTCGCAATCCGGCGCGTAGTAGTGGTTGTACACGGCATGTTCCGCAATCGGTCGTGTCGGCGCCGAACCATCGGCATGCATGACCTCGATCGAGAAGTCGATCTGCATGCGCCCGACCCCGAAACCGCATCCGCTCGAATCGCCGCCGCAAATGCCCATGTTGGTCGCGATCATGCTGGCCGACTGCGGATGAACCGGCGCCGCGCTGATGTCCTGCTGGAACACCGAGCCCCAGGCGAACCGCGGCGGCGCCTCGGCCTGCGCGCCGGCAGCGGCAACGGCCCAGGCGAACCCGATCAGAAAGCGACGACGGACAGCATGCATGCGAATCTCCTCGTGCGAGAGGGAACGACCGCCACCAGTCGAACCGAACGCGATGCTACGCGTTCGCTCCGCGCGTGCTGCGCATTCGCGCACACCTCGGCGCCGGCTCACGCGCCGGGGTCGGCCTCGAACTCGCCCGGTTCCAGCAACAGCACCAGACAGCGCGGCTCCAGATCGCGCACCGCCAGCGCGATGTCGCGGGCGACGATGCGGAAATGGCCGTCCTGCATGACGAGGCCGAGATCGCCGGCATTGATCGCCGCGATCTGCGCTTCGGTGCCGTAGACGCGCTTGATCTTGCCGCCATGCTCGAAGTGGCGCGGGTGCTCGGCATCGGCGACGTTCTGCGCCTTGCCCTCGAGCAATGCGGTCATCCGGATCTTGCGCTCGCGCTTTTCCTGCGCCTTGCGTTCGGCCTCGCGCCTGGCGGCTTCGGCTTCGTCGCGTTCGGCCTTGGCGCGCAATGCGTAGGCTTTGGCAAGATCCATTTCCTCCTGCGAGCGCGGATCGCGCTTCGGCGCCTGCGGCGGTCGCTGCTGCGCCTGCGGCTGGCCATGGGGCCTGCCGTGCCCGAACGGTTTGCCCGGCCCGTTCGGCTTGCCCTGCAGGGGGCGCGGCTTCGGCGGTTCCGGTTTCTTCGGCGCGAAGCCGAGCTTCATCAATTGATCGCGGAGCGAATCGGTCATCGTTCTGGGTCTGGTTCGGATCAGTAGTGCGGCGGAGGCGGTTCGTCGGCCATGTCGTGGCCGAGCGCAGCGCGCAATTGGGTCACTTCGCGGCGCAGCTGGCGCAGTTCTTCGACGAGGTCGACGAGCTTGCGCTCCTGGGTCGCGACCTGCGGATTCAAGGTCGCCACGACGTCGTCCTGGAACGCGAAACGCGTCTCCAGTTCGGCCAGTCGCTCGGTGATTTCTGCGAGGGTGGGATTCATGCCGCAAGTCTAGCCGAGCGCGACACTCAGTCCTGCGCCAGCGACGGAAAATGCATCGCCGCGATGCGCGCCGGCCGCCGCGACACCAACGCCCACGATTCGGCTTCGCCGAGCAGCTCGGCGGCCGCAATGCGCCCCGGTTCAATGCGTGGCGGCTGGCGCACCAGATCGTGCGCATTGCTCGCCAGCACCTGCACCCAGCCGCGTTGCAGCAGTGTGCGCGCGGTTTCCTGTGCGAACGGGCCGCAGCCGCCGGCGAGGGCATCGGCATCGACCTGAAGCAACAGCCCCGCCGCGATCAGCGGCGCGAGTGCATCGGGCTTCGCCTGCACTTCGCGAATGCGCTCCGGATGCGCCAGCATCGGCCGGATGCGTCGTGCGCGCATCCATTCGATGGCCTGAACGATCTTCGCCGGCAGACGCGCATCGGAGAACTCGATCAGCACCACGTAGTCGTCGCCCCAACGCCCGAGCCAGGGCAGATCGCCGCTTTGGATCGCCTGATGCAGGAAGGTGTCGAAACGGCATTCCCCGGCCAGCGCGACATCCATCGTCAGGCCGCGATCGACCAAGGCCTCGCGCAACCGGATCAGGCGCGTGGACAGGCGCGCGATGCGCTCGGCATACGGTTTGCCGCGGAAATGCGGCGTCAGCACCGCATGGGTGATGCCGTTGTGCGCCGCCTGCACGCACAACTCGACCGCTGCCGACCACGACGCCGGCCCATTGTCCACTCCCGGCAACGCATGCAGGTGCACATCCACGAACGGATGCAGCGGCGCCACTGCGCGGCTCGTGCCGGACAGCATCGTCGGTGCGTGGCGTTCGCGCATGCGTTAGGTCGAACCTCCCGACAGCATCTGGTCGAAGTAGGCGATGGTCGAGCGCAAACCCGTCTCGAGATCAATCTTCGGCGTCCAGCCGAGTTGTTCGCGCGCCCGCATGATGTCGGGCTGACGCTGGCGCGGATCGTCGGCCGGCAGCGGCCGCATCTCGAGCATCGAGCGCGAACCCGTCAACGCGATGACTTTCTCGGCCAGCTCGCGAATCGTGAATTCGCCCGGATTGCCGAGGTTGATCGGGCCAGTGACCGACGCATCCGTCGCCATCAGGCGGATGAAGCCCTCGATGAGATCGTCGACGTAGCAGAACGAACGCGTCTGCTGGCCTTCGCCGTAGATCGTGATCGGTTCGTTTTTCAACGCCTGCACGATGAAGTTCGAGACCACGCGCCCGTCGTTCGGATGCATCCGCGGTCCGTAGGTGTTGAAGATGCGCGCCACCTTGATCTGCAGCTGGTGCTGGCGGTGGTAATCGAAGAACAGCGTTTCGGCGCAGCGCTTGCCCTCGTCGTAGCAGGAGCGGATGCCATGCGGGTTGACGTGGCCCCAGTAGTCCTCGCGCTGCGGGTGCACCTTCGGGTCGCCATAGACCTCGCTGGTGGAGGCCTGCAGGATCTTCGCCCCCACGCGCTTGGCCAGGCCGAGCATGTTGATGGCGCCGTGCACGCTGGTCTTGGTGGTCTGCACCGGGTCGTGCTGGTAGTGCACTGGCGAGGCCGGGCAGGCGAAGTTGTAGATCTCGTCAACCTCGACGTAGAGC
>JBGASK010000135.1:0-7718 GCA_044229785.1 Ahniellaceae bacterium | reverse complement strand
CGCGCCTTGATCCGACCTACATTTGCCGTGGTTATCTGGCGCCGCAGGAACGGCGCACGACGAGCTTCGCCGGCAACAGCTGGTTGCCGATGGTTTCGCCGTGCACGAGCTTGATCAGGGTGTCGACCAGGCGTTCGCCGGCGAGCTTGGTGTCCTGCAGCACCGTGGTCAGCGGCGGGTTCACGTAGTTCGCGATCGGGATGTCGTCGAAACCGACGACTGCGACATCTTCCGGCACGCGCCGGCCCGATTCGACCAGCGCACGGATCGCGCCGATGGCGAGCAGGTCGCTGGCGGCGAAGATGGCGTCGAACTTCACGCCGGTGTCGATCATGTGCCGGGTCGCGTCGAAGCCGACGTGTTCGATGGAATCGGTCGCGTCCACTTGCAGATCCGGCCAGACCTCGAGGCCGGCGGCTTCGAGCGCCGCGACGTACCCGCGATAGCGGTCGAAGAACTCCGGGCAGGCGGCCGATGCGGAGCCGACGAAGGCGATGTTGCGGCGACCGAGCGCCAGCAGATGTTCGATCGCAGCGCGGCCGCCGGCGTAGTTGTCGCAGCCGATCGAGATGCCGGGCTGGCCGTCGACCACGGCGCCCCAGCGCACGAAGCGGGTGCCGTGCGCAGCCAGTTCGTCGAGCTTGGCCCGCGACTTCAGATAGTCGCCGTAACCCAGCAGGATGATGCCGTCGGCCTTGTGGCTGTCGAGGTAGTCGGCATGCCAGTCGGTCGAGAGCTGCTGGAACGAGATCAGCAGGTCGTAACCCTCGGCCGCGCAGGCGTGGGTGATCGAACCCAGCATCGACAGGAAGAACGGATTGATCATCGACTGGTCCGAGGTCGGATCCTCGAACAGCAGCAGGGCGATGGTCTGGGCACGCTGGCGGCGCAGCGACGAGGCGTTCTTGTCGACCTTGTAATTCAGTTCGCGCGCGATCGCCTCGATCTTCGCGCGGGTCTCGGCGCTGACCAGGCCGCTGCCGCGCAGGGCCCGCGACACCGTGGCCTGCGAAACCCCGGCGCGGTAAGCGATGTCGAACGAGGTCGGTTTGCCTTTCATGCGCCTATTCTGGCGGTCGCGCGGGTCGGAACGGAAGCGGTGGCGCAGGCAAACAAAACCCCGCCGGTGCACTGGCGGGGTCGAAGGGACGAGCCGGAACTCGTCGGGAGAGGCGGTTCGGCCTAGAGCTTGTACGACGCGCCGAGCAACACGGTGCGGCCCCACTTGATGTATTCGAGCGGCCGGTCGCGGGTGCCGGCATAGGTTTCGTAGCCGGAGTTGGTCAGGTTGCTGGCCTGCAGCAGCACGGTCAGCCCGTGCGCGGCGCTGTCCTCGCCGAAGACATAACTGAGCTGCGCGTCGGTGATGTCCTCGCCGACCACGTAACGCAGGGTACGGTTGCCGGCGAAGTTGCCGATCTCGCCGATGAAGTCCGAGCGGCGACGCTGGCTGACGCGGGCCTCGAAGCCGTTGTGTTCGTAGTAGGCCGTGAGGTTGAAGACGCGCTTGGACAGGCCGGGCAGGTCGATGTCGCCGCCGCCCACGCTGCTGGCGCTGTCCGGGTCGCGGATCTGGATGCCGCTGTCGTTGAAGCTGGCGTTGGCGAGCAGGCCGAAGCCTTCGAGATTCGACGAGAACAGGTCCAGCGGCAGCGAGGCCGACAGTTCCAGCCCGCGCAAGGAACCGCCCTGGCCATTGAACGGGGCCGTGAACGTGCCCGTCGGCTGGGCCGGCGGCGAACCGGCGGGCGGCACGTAGTCGGCGACCAGGTCGGAGAAGTCGTAGCCGTCGCGGGTCTGGGTGTAGATGTAGCTGGTCAGGTCCTTGTAGAACACCGCCGCGGCGACATAGGCACGGTCGCCGAAGTAGCGTTCCCAGGACAGGTCCAGCGCATTCGCGACCCAGGGATCGAGTTCCGGATTGCCGCCGCTGGCGCCGGGCTTGCCGGTCGCGGTGTCGATGCCGAAATCGAGCGAGGCACGCAGCTGGTCGACGCGCGGCCGTGCGATCTGGCGGGCCAGCGCGACGCGCAACACCTGTTCGTCGCTGAGCGAGAACGCCAGGTTCAGGCTCGGCAGGATGTCGGTGTAGGTCTTGCCGGCTTCGAAGGGCTGGATTTCCTGGCCGGCCGGGCGCGAGTGGTCGTAGACATTGGCGCTGGACGACTGGTCCGTGCGCTGCACCTGCACGCCGATGTTGCCGCGCACCGGGACCGAACCCCAGTCGCCGTCGATGTGGGCCTTGAAGTAGGCGGTGCCGATTTCCTCGTTGACGGTCCAGGCCTTGGCGACGAGATAGGGCGCGTTCTCGTTCGGTTCGAAGATCATGTAGCGATCGACCGCGCCGGGCACGTTCCAGGACGGGATCAGGCCGACGCCGGCGAAGCCGAGATCGACGAGGCCGTACTGCAGGTCGTCGGCGATCGCCGTGTCGCCCTGCGCGCCGACGTTGATGCTGCCTTCCGGCTGGCGCTTGTCCTTCTCGCGGTCGGCGTAGTTGAAGCCGAACTCGAAATTCGAGAAGGCGTCCGAGACCGCATCCGGCGCCGCCATCGTGGCGCTGACACGCACACCGAGCAATTCGTCGTCGACCTTCGGGGTCTTGCCGTAGCCCGAGCCGTAGATGGTGTTGCGCAGGAACAGCTGGGCCGGATTCGAGTAGTCGCGGCCCGGATTCAATTGCGAGAAGCCGCCGCTGTTGAAGTCGAGATCGATCGAGTCCAGCTGCGGCGCGGGCGCGAGCTGGGTGTTGTTCTCGAGGTTGAGTTCGTCGCGGGTGGCCTGCGACCAGCTCACGTCGGCCACGACTTCGGCCGAACCGACATTGAACAGGTTGTTCCAGCCGATGGCGTGGATCTCGTCCTCGCGCTTGTTGTACATGCCGCGCACCAACGGATACAGGTTGTTCGCGGTGCCGCCGACGAAGGTGCCGTTGCCGTTGATCTCGGCATCGTCGACGTCGAGTCGACCGTAGCCGCCGTTGTAGTCGCCGAGGTTGACCTCGAACTGGTTCGCGGTGTCTTCCTGTTCGGCGCGCGAGTAGAACAGGTCGAGCGTGCTGGTCCAGTTCTCGGGACGAAATTCGAGCGTCGCCATGACGCCGTCGCGCTTCACGTCGCCGGTGCGGCGCAAGGCCTTGATGCCGTCGGAGTAGAACGTGCCCGCCGGCACGCCCGGGCGCCAGCCGTCGCCGATGGCGCGCCAGGGTTCGTAGAGGCCGACCTGGTTTTCCTGGATCGGCGTGTCGGCATGCGAGAAGCCGATCGCGAAGCCCATGCTGCGGTCGTCGGACTGGCCGACATAACTGGCGTTGATGCGGTTGCCGGTGGCGTCGGCATTGGCGGCCGAACCGAGCGAGTTGTGCTGGCCGCGCAGGCCGACCACGGCCACGTCCTGGTCGTAGTTGAGCGGACGCACGGTCTGCATGTTGATCGTGCCGGACAGGCCCTGTCCGACGAGGCCGGCGTCCGGGGTCTTGTACACGGTGACGCCGCTCATCAGTTCGGACGGATACTGGTCGAACTCGACGCTGCGGTTGTCGCCGGTGCTGACCATTTCGCGGCCGTTGAGCAGGGTCGTGGCGAAGTCGGGCGAGAGGCCGCGCACGCTGATGACCTGGGCGCGACCGGCGACGCGTTGCGCGGACAGGCCGGGCAGGCGCGCGATCGATTCGGCGATGCTCACGTCCGGCAGCTTGCCGATGTCTTCAGCCGACACCGCTTCGACGATCGAGGTCGATTCGAGCTTGATGTCGATGGCGCGTTCGATGCCGCTGCGGATGCCGACGACGGTCACCTGCTCCAGTTCCGCCGGTTTCTTCTCCGGCTTCTTCGCCGCCTCTTCCTTGCTTTCGGCGTCCGCGTTTGCAGCGGCTGCCTGCGCACGTGCATCGGCCGCGCACAGCGCGATCGCCGATGCCAGGGCCACACTCAACAGATTGCGTTTCATCACCACAAGACTCTCCCCAGAGACTGGCCTTGCAACGGACCTCTGCGGGTCCATCAGTGCTTCGGGGCAGCTGACGCACGACGAGGCAAGGCGAGTCCCCGAAGCGTGGCGAGATGGTAGCCATGGCTTCCGGCACGAGCGCTTTCCTGCAAACGTATTCATCGCGTCGACATCGCTGCGGCGACGGCTTCGTCATTGAACATTCGACGCACCTCTGGCGGAGCGCATCGTGTCTTGCATTGCATCAATACGGTGTCGGCGCATCCGCGGTTCTCTGTTGTCCATGCTCGTTTTGGGCGGCATCGTCACATCATGGTGCGGCGCCGCAAATGCGCACGATCCTGCGGGCGAGTTGCACGTTCCCTCACCGGACTGGCGCGACCAGGTGATTTATTTCGCGATGATCGACCGCTTCGACGACGGCGATCCGCGCAACAACGATCAGGGTCGGGACGAGTTCGATCCGCGCAGCAATGCGCACTACTCGGGCGGCGACCTGAAGGGCCTGACGCGGCGCCTCGACTACCTCCGCGAACTCGGCGCGACGGCGGTGTGGATCACGCCGCCGGTGGCGCATCGCTGGTGGGATGCGCGCGCGAACTACGGCGGCTATCACGGCTACTGGGGCGACCACTTCAAGCGCGTCGACGCGCATTTCGGGACCCTGCGCGACTACCGCAACCTGTCGCGGCAGCTGCACGGGCGCGGCATGGTCCTGATCCAGGACATCGTCGTGAACCACATGGCGAACTGGTTCCACTACGGCGCGGACTGGGATGGCGCCGATCCGGCGCGCGGATACGTGCCGAATCCCGATGCGGACGGTCGTCACGCGCCGTCGCAGTCGCCATTCGACCGCAACGACCCGCGCGATCCGAGGCAGCGCGCCGACGCCATCTATCACTGGACGCCGCAGATCCGCGATCACCACGATCTCGATCAGGAGCGCCGTTTCCAACTGGCCGATCTTGACGATCTGAATACCGAATCGCCCGCGGTCCGGCGGGCCTTGCGCGACAGCTACGGCTACTGGATCCGCAAGGTCGGCGTCGATGCCTTTCGCGTCGACACCGCGTTCTACGTGCCGCCGGACTACTTCGACGACTTCCTGATGGCCGACGATACGCGCGCGCCTGGCGTGTTGCGGGTGGCGCGCGCGACCGGGCGCAACGACTTCCACGTGTTCGGCGAAGGCTTCGGCATCGACCGTGCGTTCGAGGACGTGCAGGCGCGCAAGATCGATGCCTACCAGCGCGCAGCGCCGGGGCATGCGGCCCTGCCCGGCATGATCAACTTCCCGCTGCACGGCGCCTTGCTCGACGTGTTCGCGCGCGGCCAGCCGCCGTCGGTGCTGGCGCATCGCATCGGTTCGATGATGCGCGTGCATGCCGATCCGTGGCGCATGCCGAGTTTCGTCGACAACCACGATGTCGACCGCTTCCTCGCGAGCGGCGATGAGACCGGATTGCGTCAGGCGCTGCTGGCGATGCTGACCTTGCCCGGCATTCCGGTGATCCATTACGGCACCGAACAGGGATTGCGCGAGCCGCGTGCGGCGATGTTCGCGGCGGGTTACGGGTCCGGCGGGCGCGATCGCTTCGATACCGCTGCGCCGCTGTTTCGTTTCCTGCAGCAGGCGATCGCGCTGCGGCGCAGCGATGTGCTGTTTTCGCGCGGGCGCCCGACCGTGCTGGATGCCGCCGCGAATGGTCCGGGCACGATCGCGTGGCGGATCGATCACGGCGCCGATGCAGCGCTGGTGCTGTTCAATACGGCCGAAGCGGCGATGCTGGTCGATGCGCTCGATCTCGGCCGGCGCGCGCCGCTGCGTCTCGAGCCGGCCTTCGCCACGGCGCAGCCCTGCGCACCGACGCGCTCGGACGCGGACGGTCGCGTCAGCCTGACGCTGGCGCCGCGTTCGGCATGCGTGTTCCGTATCCGCGATGTTGCAGAAGCACCGCCGCCAAACGCGCCGCCGGCCATCGATGCCCTGGCCGAAGGGCCGTGGCGGGATGCGGTTCCGGTATCCGGCACGGCACCGCCCGGTGCGGCCTTGCGCCTCGTCGTCGACGGCGACATCGATCACGCGCTGCGCGTTGTGGCGGATGCCGAGGGACGCTGGCAGGCGCGCATCGACACCGACACGATGATCGACGCGGCGCAGATCCATCGGGTCGTGGCCTGGTCGCCCGAGCGTGGTGCCTCGTCGCCGCAAACCTTCCGCGCCGCGCGCGACTGGGTGCTGCGCGCCGATGTGCGCGATCCCGCGGGCGACGATCGTGGCCCCGAGGGTCGCTATCGCTATCCGACCGATCCGGATTTCGCGCGCCTGCATCCGCAGGACCTGCGGCGTGTTCGCGTCTACACCGCCGGCCGCGCCCTGCGCATCGAACTCGATGTCGCCGCGATTTCGCGTGCCTGGGCGCCAGCGAACGGTTTCGACCATGTCGCGTTCACGCTGTTCTTCGCGCTGCCCGGACGCAGCGACGGCGTGGCCGCGATGCCGCAGCAGTTCGCGAACCTGCCGGACGGGCTGCGCTGGCACTACCGCCTGCGCGCACACGGCTGGTCGAATGCGTGGTTCCGCTCCGACGGCGCGGACGCGAACCAGGAAGGCCGACAACACCAGCCGTCGCCGACGGTCACGGTCTTGCCGAACTCGACCACGGTGCGCTTCGATTGGCCCGCCGCGGCCTTCGACGCGGTAAACGACTGGCGCGGCCTGCGCCTCTACGCCACGACCTGGGATTACGACGGCGGCTATCGCGCCATCGCCACCGACGCCGGCCCGATGACCTACGGCGGCGGCTCCCCGACATCACCGCGCATCATGGACGCTAGCACCGTGATCGAACTGCGTTGATCACGGCGCGGCGGCGGCCGAGGTCGGGCAGGAACCATGCGCTCGATGCCCGATCGGTCCGGACATCGGCTGGCAGGTCAGAGCGATGAGTCCAAACGCAACGGCCAGGATGAATGCCCAACCAAGCAGGAAGCACGCAACCGTGAATCGCAGCAAACGGCACCGCCGAAGGCGGGACCAATGAATTTGTTAGCCGCCATCTTGAGGGGCCTCACGTGGGAAGTGCTTTGCGAAGTACTCGACCGGAAGAGGGATATCCGCGAGCGCAGATGTTTTTTCTGAGAATATCCGGAAGCTCTTTGATATGTACTTCGCTGAGCGATACAAGAAATCAGCGTCTGGATCGAACTCGCGGATGCAGGGCAGAAAGTGATGTTTGTGCAACGCTACCGTGCACGGCTCTACGTTATAGAGCCCAACATGATTCCACATGCTGTGAGTGGCAGCGCTGAATGGTGTGTAAGCGAACTTATACAAGGAGTCGCAGCCGCACTCTGATGCCATTTGACGAGTGGACTTTCCAGACCAGCTACCGACATTGACGTCAATTGCCCAATGGGCAATCTGCATGTCAAGCCATGATTGACGCATTTCGATGAGTTGTTCAAGTTCTTCGTGCCTGGCCTCATCAGGGATGGTTGAGGCTTCATTTGTCAGTAGCTCAATTTGTAGCTTCTCTTGTCCGAGTCCATACAGGATGTATTCCTTTCCACGCTCATTTGGGTTCTCCAGAATCCACGCAAGAGTGATATGGGTATCAGTCATTGAGCGAAGAATTAGTGCGGCAACGTTGCCGTTCCAGATTCCGGGATTGCGAGCGATCTCAATGGCCAGTGTGGCCTGTCGAGCCAAAAGCCCGGCGATGGCATCTGATCCGTGACTTGGTCGAAGTTGCGGGGTGTATGCG